>NZ_QWGJ01000013.1:0-109523 GCF_003435225.1 Clostridium sp. AF28-12
CTCTTAGCGGAATGCGTAGTCAGATGAGCCGGAATTTGCACCCTGAGCACAGCATATACAACAATCACGAAAAGCGAGGCAGCGCTATACAGTAATGCTTCTGTATACCAAGGCGTAGAATTCTGTTCGTATAGTTTCGGAAAGCGCTTGTACTCATAGAAATCCATACTCGTTTTAATCACAATCACATAAAAACTCGCATAGATCATACATTTTAAGAAATCGTAGAGTTTATTCATATCATCACCTCCGCGATACACTGCTCAATTCTTTTGACTTCAACAAACTGAAAGTTTCCGTTGCTTATCTTGATTTTTATATAAAGCCTCTTTTTTTTGCTTCTTCAATCAATATAGGTTGAATTAAAGGATATGTCCAATTATCAACTAACTTATCTGAAATCAATATTTTCTCAATCTCACAATGTAATTCCACGAATGAGCTAATGTCTGCAATAAATAACATTCCAAAAGTTTCATCATCAATATTTTCATTTACTCGTGTCTTTCCTTTAACAGAATACACACATATTGGTTCAATTTTAAAATCAATTGCCCCTGTTTCTTCTTGTAATTCTCTTTTGGCTGTTTCAAAAATACTTTCTCCAGGTTCTCTGTGACCGCCTGGCACTTCATAAGTTTCTCTTTCTTTGTGTTTACAGAATACCCACTTGTTGTCTGTTTTTGATATTATTACTGCAAACTTCAAAAGTTCATCTGCGACATTGTCATAAAATTTAACTTCTACCATTCTACCAATACCTCGTCAAATTCCGATTGAGATTTCACCTGTTTTAAGAAATTTAATAACTGTTATATTTTATTATTAAATTCTTCGCAACCCCTTGAAAACACTGGATTTGTCGCAGGTGAGCTTTCCCTTATTATTTCCCTTGTGTTATATCGTCCCATCAGTGTTTATGCACTCTGATAAGGGCAAATACAAGGGCAAGAAAAATCTATAAGACAGTATAACACAAAATAAAAGTGACATGGTGAACTGATTGAAATGCTTCTTAATTTTTGCTACTACTGATTGATTAAATGATAAGGAGATGGGATACGATGAGAACAATATTTGCAGAATACAATCCACAGTGCAACAGCATTGATGTATATACTAATACGGGCTATATACTCCGTATTGATTGTTGGGAAGCAGAAAAAAATTTAAGAACCACACCTGGATCTGATTGTGCTTTGACATCGCTTGCAATCGATGAGCCATTAGAATATGCAAGGTTATATCTTGATGGGAATTTACAGATGTGGGTAGATGCTGAAGATTCATTAGAGTTATGATTATTCCAATCAAAATCTACTAGAATTTATTAAAAATTAGCTTCATAATTTTAAAAGGACAGCCCTATTGCTATGAGGCTGTCCTTAAAAATACAATAGATAAACCTAGATTATTCTTGCTACTATCTGATTGTTAAATTTTCTGTATTCCATATTGCAAATCTCCCTTTTCGCAATATTTTATTAGTATGAATGCCAGAATCGCTGAAAAAACACGTGCCAATACCGTACTCCACCATATCATAATCTGTCCACCAAATAAAGGTGGTAAAACAAGCATAAATATCAGCATCAATACTGGTTCAATGAATGTAAGAATGTATGACAATCCACTTTTTTCAGTAGCATAAAATCCAGCTGTCGCTATTCTGGTAATCGCAACAAATGGTAATGACACTAAAAATATAGGTACAATTTTAGAAATCTCAATACTTACTTCATAAGAAGCTCCGAAAACCCCTCCAATATTTGCTCTGTTTACATACATGATAATTCCACCACAAACAGCAAGAATTATTGCAAAAATGTATGCCATTCTCTGAACTCCTCTCAGGCTTTCTTGATCCTTCTCACCATAAAAACGGCTCATTAAAGGTTGACTTCCATCACCTACGCCCTGCAATATGAGATATATGATACAGATAATATAGGATACACATGCATAAGTTGCAATAGCTTTTTCTCCCCCATAAGAAGCGGAGAATCGGTTTATAAACACCAATGAAATATTAGGAGTCAATGCTAGCCCAAATGGTGCAAGACCTACTCTGAATATAGCGCCACACATTTCTTTTACATTTTTTAAGGATACATACACATAAAACTTTTTATTATATAATGCGTATATGATTGCAATTGCTGCAGTCACACCCTGTCCGGCTATTGTAGCTGTGGCTGCACCTTTCATGCCCATTTCATATATCCATACAAAGATAAAATCCAGAACAATATTGGTTATGAATCCACCAACCATCGCAAACATTGACCAGAAAGAGTTTCCATAATTTCTAATGAATGGCATCATTCCAGTTCCAAGAATCTGCAATATTGCTCCAAGTGCTATAATTTTGATATAATCTGTCGCATTTGTTAATATAATTCCATCTGCTCCAAGCAATCCTAAAATTTTAGACGAAAAGGAGTAAATAATTATGGTACTGATAACACTTACTATTACAAGAAGCCACCAGCTTGTAGCAATAAATTCTTCTGCCCGTTTTCCTTTCTTTTCTGCTGCATTAATTGAGTAATAAACAGCTCCTCCCATACCAATTCCTGTTCCAAGAGCCTGAATCAAAGCCTCAATCGGATATGCAATATTAATAGCCGAAAGTCCAGCATCTCCTATGGTATTGCCTACAAAATATCCATCCACTATCGCATATATTCCTGATAATGCAAATGCTATAATAGATGGAATAACATATTTAAAAAATAATGATTTATGATTCATT
The DNA here is from genome assembly GCF_003435225.1 of Clostridium sp. AF28-12. Classification (NCBI taxonomy): domain Bacteria; kingdom Bacillati; phylum Bacillota; class Clostridia; order Eubacteriales; family Clostridiaceae; genus Clostridium; species Clostridium sp. AF28-12. The sequence continues at coordinate 2,756 of NZ_QWGJ01000013.1, forward strand.
TTTCTTACAATCTCCTTCCTTGAAAAGTCTGATAAACAGCTCTGTATTATCATTAAGACTTTCTATATTCTCTAATCCCATTTTTTCGATTACATATATTTCTTTTGAGTGCAGTTTTTCTATGATATCTTTCGTATATTCCATTCCTGATTCTGTGAGGCATATCAGCTTATTTCTCTTGTCTGAATCATCAGATACCATATTGATGTATCCTTTTTTCTGAAAATCTTTTAGTATCGTATTTACCGTTTGCTTAGGTATATTCCATTTTTCACTTATCATTTTCTGCGTGCATCTTCCATTACTTTCATAAAATGAATACAAAGCAAAAACTCCATTTGAAGACAGTCCCTGATCCTTTGCCCATTCCTCATACATTGCTGTACATTCTTTCCATAAATCATAATATCGTTGCAACTGTATTATCATATTATTATCTTTTCTCATCTTTTTCCTCCTTAAATTAGTACGAATCCGGACTTTTGTATTATAGTCCGAGTTCGTACTAATTGTCAAGATTTATTTATATACTTTTTCTTTATATAAACAATCAATAGTCCCTTACTAAGGACAGGAAGATTATGAAATTTCCCTGTCCTCTTTTAATAATATCCTCGTTCTTCCATCCAGTCTTTCACATAACATCTGATTCCAATATAAATAATATGCGACAGTAATAGCAATACAATAAGATTTATCGGATTAGCGTTTTTAATCCATTCTCCAAAGTAAATTACAACAGCTGTACTCGTTATCGCTACCACGATACTGATGATATCCCAACAATATTTCCGGTAGATTTTTCCTACCTGATAACCAATCCCGATTATCAGCCACCCGGTTATTACGAATAAAATTGCCATGACAGTACCGGCAATCAGCCAGTACACAATCCCGGAAAGAATACTGTTAGGTATTCCACTGCTTAACTGTCCGAAAGAGTCTGCACCTGTCACAAACTCCCGAAATAAACTTCCCATTCCTTTTCCTAACGCACCGAAAAAGACGATACAGTCGTTAAGGAAAACCGGCGAAAGAATCGCAGTAAACAGTGTTGTTGTTATGCTGTACCATGCCAGTAGAAACAAGATACTTTCATAACCAATCGTCATATTTTTATATTTCTTTTCTAACTGGCTTTTACGGCTATCGCATTTTTCTTTTGCTTTCCGGTAAGCAGTACGGTCACATTTTTCACATTTCTCATAAGGCACTTTTTTCTCAACAGCTACCTCTACCGTCTTTTGGTGTGTCTGTGCATAAAGTTTTTCCTGCTCTGCTTTTTCATACTTAAATTTCCATGCCACGGCTTCTGCGTCGGCTCTTTTCCTGCTGTCTGTCTCGCTGGTCAATCGTTCCTCTGTTTGCCTTAATCTTGTCCGCAATGCTTCGATATTCTCGGCTCTGTTTTCGCTGTTCAATTTCTCGTTCAAGGTCAGCGATTCGCTTAGCTGCCTGTTTAGTTCCTGGATTGTCTGGTCTTTCTGATCCAGTTCGTCCTGCATCTGTTCGGTCATCAGCAGAAGTTCTTCCACCTGCCCGACGTTCTCTAAGTTTCTGCATTCGCTCATCGATCTCCCTCGCTTTCTCTATCTGCTGTTTAAGGTCAGCAATTCGCTGTTCTGTTTCTGCAATAAGCTGTTCTCGTTGTTCAGCTTCTGCGTTAATTCCTGCCATTGCTGATTCTCGTTTTCCAACTGTTCGATTCTGGTTTTCTGTTGCTCGATCTGTGAGAGCAGTTCTTCTGTATCTGGCAAAAGATTTAGCAGCCTGGATAATTCGCTGTTTAAGCTTTTTAAACTCTGGTTCTGCTCCTGAAAAGACAGGAGCTGCCTGTCCCGTTCCTGCAATTCCTGTACCATCTCTGCCATAAGATTCTGCTGTTCCTCGATCTGGTTTATCATTGTCTCCATCATGGGAATGACTTCCCGGCTTTCTTCTAATGTCACGCAATCGCTCCTTCCATTGTGTTAATGCACTGGATACTTTTCCAAAAGAAATCTGTATTTTATCCAGCAGTGCATTTTGTCTTTTTATGATCTGGTTTTCCTCTACTTTCCATGAAGTAGAGGATGTCTGTCCGTTTTGAAATTTCTCGTCAATTTTTCTGGCATCTGCGCCCTCATGGATCGTCGGTATCTCTAATTTTCCCTGCCTTGCATAAGAACGATGGTCAATGTGATTTTCCGTTTTCAAATGTGCATTACAGACGTTTGCCCATTCGCTCCGCCATAGCTCACAATTTTTCGGATTGTTCCACCCGGTAGCATCGGTTAATACACGTTTCCACTGTTTGCGGTTCCTTGTCCCGACTTTCTGGACTCCATTTTCATCAAGTACGGGGATTCGGATTCCATGACGGTCAGGGTTCTTTTTATCCTGCCACCAGTCCGGATGGGATTCATCCACCACAATATTTCCATTTTCATCTCTGACAAACTCCCAATCCTTGATTTCTTTGTTACCCCATGAGTGGTCTGAATTGAATGGTCGCAACGTCACCAATAAATGCACATGGGGATTACCATCTCCTTTATCGTGGATACTCCAATCCGCACACATTCCCTTATCTACAAAGGTCTTTTGAATATATTCAGTTGTATAATCAATCTGTTCCTGTCGGCTCCATTCTTTCGGAAGTGAGAACTCAAATGACCTGCCGAGTTGTGCATCTGAACTTTTTTCTATCCTCAAGACTTCATTCCATAAACGCTGCTTCTGAAAAGTAAGTTTGAATTTTTCCAGTGCAGCATTTTGGTTATCTGCCCTTTTATATCGGACAGATTTCTGGAACCGTCTGATATTTTCAGCAGGTACATTCTGCCATTCCTGTGGTGCATTTTCACACATCAGCAGGCTGGTATAAACGACTTCTTTTTTTGAAGTATAGTAGCTGATCCTGCCTGTTTCTTCATTTTTCATCACATCGCCATTGAGATAAGCAGACGCCGATATGATGGATTTTCCTTTGCTGCGTCCAACAATCTTTACTGTATAATGAAAAATCGCCATGCTCCGTTTCCCCCATTCTGCCGTATCCGGCTTTGATTTCCGGCAGGTAACGTTTTTCCTAAAAGAAAATGGTATCTGCCGGAGCACCCTCTGCGTAAGAGTGCCCTGTGCATAACAGCCTGCATGGAATGTGCCCCTCTGGCGAAGAGTGCCTCCTGCGGCATGAGCAGGTCTGGCTGAAAGCCCCGCCGACGGAACGAGCCCGGCAAGCGTAAGCGCAGACCGGTTGCCACCTGTGGCAAACTTATACGGACGACCTCTGGTTGTCCATAAGTGCGCCCTTCATAAAAAAGCAATGAAGGGAATGGAAACTCCACTCCCTCCGGCATTACACTTCCTCCGTATTTGCAACTGGCTCTTTCTGCATTGCCTTTGAGAAGAATTTCCCATTTGCTTCCTGCCTTTTTAAGAAGCCGATCAGCTTTGGGATATCATCTTCCTCAATCGCAGAACCCAGTACCGATTCCACTGCACCGCCAATCTGGCAGAGCCTGTGTGTCCGTTTTTTGGTTTCCACATCTTTCTGACGTTTCTTCAGTTCCCGTTTCTGTGCTGCATACTGTTTTGCTTTCTCAAGGCTTTCCTGTTCTTTCTTTTCCAACTGGAGCATACGCTCCTCATAACTCTTTGTTGATCTTGCCATAAATATCATCGTCCTTTCTTTTTTTCCAAACATAAGTTTCCTGTTGTCTGTCAGACGAAGTACATGGTATAATCTGCTTGCGTGTAGGTATATCATGACTCCGGTCTGATAGAACCTTTGGCGGTTTCTTCGGGAACCGCTTTTTTAAGTTGAACCGTTTCTTGTGACTGCTTTCACATTTCCCTTATCCCTCAAGTCCCTGCCCTCGTTGGCTTCCATAAAAAGTTCCAGCATATCCGTTTTGATCAGGACTTTTCTCCCAACCTTCAATACCGGAAGTTTCTTCCACTCTACCAACTTTCGCAGGGTGTTCCTGCCAATTCCCGTATAATCAGCAGCTTCCTCAATAGATAAGGCAATCTTTCTTTGCGTCATATGACCACCTCCTTTCGAATTGCATTATGCAATTTCATTTGTGCTGTCAGTATAGCGTGTTTATATTGCTTTGTCAAGCATTATGAAATTTTTCTGCTTTTCTTAAAATTGCATATTGCAATATATTTTGTTGCGTGGTATAGTAATGACATACCGAAAAAGGAGGCACATCAGCATGAAAGATAAAGAACTACGCAAGCTGATTGGCAGCAGGGCAAAACAGCGCCGTCTGGAATTAAATCTGACACAGCCTTATGTCGCAGAGAAGATGGGAGTTACCGCTTCCACAATCCTGCGTTATGAGAATGGTTCGATTGACAATACCAAAAAGATGGTACTGGAAGGTCTTTCGGAAGCACTTCATGTATCGATTGAATGGCTCAAAGGGGAAACCGATGAATATGAAACTGATATTACGGATAAGAAAGAATTGCAGATTCGTGATGCGATGGGCGACATTCTCAAACAGTTTCCTCTTGACCTCAATAAAACAGAAGACGCTTTTTCTAAAGACTTACTGCTGTTAATGTTAAAGCAATATGAACTGTTTCTGGATTCGTTTCAGTTCGCCTGTAAAAATTACAAAGGCAGTACCAAAGATGCGGACATTGCCAAAGTAATGGGATTTGAATCGAAAGATGAATATAATGAGATTATGTTTCTCAGGGAGATCACACATACTGTCAACGCATTTAATGATATGGCAGATGTTGTAAGGCTCTATTCAAAGAAACCGGAAGCGGCAGAACAAAGGCTTGCAAATCTTTTATCCGAAGTTATGTATGACGATTCTGAATCGGTATAGTAAGATAATCGGAGTTATGATACAATGAGCGCAAGCGAGTCAAGCTGTTTACAGATTTGACGAGCGGCGAATTGGCTTATGGACTTGTCCATAAGATGCCTACACGCAAGAAGCATTTCAGCAGTTCCGATTGTCTGATATCGAAAGGAGACATACGATTATGGCAAAAGGATCTGTTAGAAAAAAAGGAAAAAAATGGTACTATCGTTTCTATGTAGAAGATGCAAGCGGTAAAATGGTTCAGAAAGAATACGCCGGAACCGAAAGTAAAAGTGAGACGGAAAAGCTTCTCCGCAAGGCACTGGAAGACTACGAAGATAAGAAGTTTGTTGCAAAGGCAGATAATCTTACCGTAGGGGAACTTCTGGATATGTGGGCAGAAGAAGAACTGAAAACTGGGACACTCAGCAACGGTACAGTGGAAAATTATCTTGGTGCAATCCGATGTATCAAAAAACACCCGATTGCAGACCGCAAACTGAAAACAGTTACTGCCGAACATTTACAGGCATTTCTTGATCTGCTTACATTCGGTGGTGAGTTTCCAGACGGGAAAGTAAAAAAGGGATACAGCAAAGATTATATCCATTCTTTTTCCGCAGTGTTACAGCAGTCATTCCGTTTTGCAGTATTTCCAAAACAGTTAATCAGTTTCAATCCGATGCAGTATATTAAGCTGAAAAAGCAGGCAGAGGAAGTTGACCTCTTTTCCGATGATGAAGTGGAAGAAGGTACACAGCCGATTTCACATGAGGATTATGAACGGCTTATCCAATATCTGGAAAAGAAAAATCCACCTGCTATTCTTCCGATTCAAATTGCGTATTATGCCGGGCTCCGTATCGGGGAAACCTGTGGTCTTACATGGCAGGACATTAACCTTGAGGAACAATGCCTGACCATAAAACGCAGTATCCGCTACGACGGCATGAAACACAAAAATATTATCGGACCAACGAAACGGAAAAAAGTAAGGATTGTTGATTTTGGAGATACGCTGACTGAAATACTGAAAGCTGCCAGAAAAGAACAGCTCAAAAACCGGATGCAGTATGGCGAATTATATCACCGCAATTACTACAAAGAAGTGCATGTGAAAAACAGGGTATATTATGAATACTATCATCTTGACGGGACACAGGAAGTCCCGACAGATTACAAAGAAATCTCCTTTGTCTGCCTGCGACCAGATGGCTCTTTGGAACTGCCGAGTACACTCAGCATTGTATGCAGATCAGTGGCAAAGAAGCTGGAAGGATTTGAAGATTTCCATTTTCACCAGTTGCGTCACACTTATACCAGCAATCTGCTTTCCAATGGAGCTGCACCGAAAGATGTACAGGAACTGTTAGGACACTCTGATGTCAGTACCACAATGAATATTTACGCTCACTCAACAAGAAAAGCAAAACGGGATTCCGCAAGACTTCTTGATAAAGTAGCGAGCAATGCTTAACTAAAAATTTCCCTTATTTCCCTTGCGGATTCCGCATAAGGGCAAAAATAAGGGAAAATACATATCATTTCACTATTTAATGGGCTGAAAAGCCTGTAAAATAAGGAAAGTTCAGGAAATCTCTCCACAAATTCCGATTTGTTACTCACATAATATCATGTTTTTTCTTCAATTACATCTACATAATTTTAATAAACTGCCATTCGGTTTGCTTCTGTAACCAGCGTCCGGTTAATCTTCTCCTGCATTGTTTCCCTTGCATCTTCGTTGAAATGATAACGGATGACAGAGACTGTCCAACTCATCGATACGCTCTTTGGGAATACAAGGCTGTTCGGATATATCCTCAATGTATTAGATATCATCCGCAAAATGGGATTCCAGTATTACTTCCCGCATCGTACATCCCATCCCGGCGCATTGCATTTGACGATTAAACTGCCGGACGAACAATCCTGCCCTCCGCCCTTAGCATTCTTCTGCAAGCTTAGAGGAACCCTCCCGGAATTCCTCAAGGCCCGGACCGGAGGGGTACCGGCGCGTCCCAGTGATGCCGCAGGCGGGCGCCCGCAACAATGAATCAACATACAGAACCTGCCACCGACATCTTCTCCCGGTTATATGGCCAACAAAAAAGGGCCTGCTGCACCAGCAATCCATTGCCAGTGCAGCAGGCCCTTTAAAATACGTTCTAAATTACATTCCAAGTCAACATCTAAGCTGAAATCTACAGGCCAAGAGCCATCACTCCAACTCAAATGCCCCAGTATACAACTGATAATACACACCCTTCTGCGCGATCAACGTCTCATGATCCCCGCGCTCAATGATATGCCCGTGATCTAAAACCATGATCGCCTTACTGTTGCGTACCGTAGAAAGTCTGTGGGCGATGACAAAGACGGTGCGTCCCATCATCAGGTTATCCATGCCCTCCTGAACCAGCGCCTCCGTTCTCGTATCGATCGAGCTCGTCGCCTCGTCTAAGATCATCACAGGTGGATCCGCGACAGCTGCTCTCGCGATGGAAATGAGCTGTCTCTGTCCCTGGGAAAGACTGGCGCCGTTGCCGGTCAGCATCGTATTATAACCTTCCGGAAGTCTCTGGATAAAATCATCCGCATTCGCAAGCCTTGCAGCCGCCATACATTCTTCATCGGTGGCATCCAGCCGTCCATAACGGATATTCTCCATAACCGTACCCGTAAAGAGATTCACATCCTGAAGAACAACGCCGAGAGACCGCCTGAGATCCGGTTTCCGGATCTTTGTGATATTGATCCCATCGTACCGGATCTTGCCGTCCGGAATATCATAAAACCGGTTGATCAGGTTCGTGATGGTCGTCTTACCGGCTCCGGTGGCACCGACGAAGGCGATCTTCTGGCCGGGCTTCGCATAGAGAGTGATGTCATGAAGAACCAGTTTTTCCGGTGTGTATCCAAAATCAACGTCCTCTAAGCGGATATCGCCCTTTAATGGAGTATAGGTGACGGTTCCATCCGCTTTGTGCGGATGCTTCCATGCCCAGATCCCGTTCTTGTCCGTTGTCTCCTTTAACGTGCCGTCAGCGCCCCATTCAGCGCGCACAAGAGTCACATAACCCTCATCTTCCTCCGGCGTCTCATCGATCAGCGCGAAGACACGGGAAGCTCCTGCAAGCCCCATGGCGATCATGGAAACCTGCATGGAAGCCTGACCGATGGTCTGGGAGAGCTGTCTTGCCATTCCAAGGAAGGAAACGATCACACCGATGGTGAGGACTGCCTGCCCACTGAGACTGATATTCGGAGCGGAAAGATATACGAGGAGTCCGCCGACGATGGCGAGGACCACATACATCAAGTTTCCCACGTTATTTAAGATCGGCATCAGGGAGTTGCCATAACGGTTTGCCATCTCACCGTCGGAGAATAGCTGTTCATTTAATTTGTCGAAATCTTTTTTACATTCTTCCTCGTGGCAGAAGACTTTTACGACCTTCTGTCCCTGGATCATCTCTTCGATAAAGCCCTCTTCTCTGGCAAGAGATTTCTGCTGTGCCATCATGTAGCGGGAGCTTGCGCCGCCGAATTTCTTCGTGACGGTCAGCATGAGAGCGGAGAAGAGGCACACAACGAGAGTCATCCACACACTGTAATAGATCATCATGAGAAGCATGACCGTGATCGTGAGAGAAGACTGGAAGACCATCGGAAGCGACTGGCCGATCAGCTGGCGGATCGCGTCCGTATCGTTTGTGTAGGTACTCATGATATAGCCGTGGGCGTGGGTGTCAAAATATTTGATCGGCAGGGACTGCATCTTATCGAACATGTCCACACGCAGGTGCTTTAATGTCCCCTGTGTCACGGTCGCCATGAGGTGGGTGTAGGTGAAGGCTGCCGCGACACCGAACACATACAGGGTGATCATTGAGAGGATCGTCTGCATGAACGGCTGCCGGATGCTCTCAAATCCGTTCTCCAGTCCCGGAAGAATGCAGGTATCGATGAGCCGCTGTAAAAATACGGTCTGGACCACGGAGGCAGCTGCGGCGATGATGATGCAGATGATCACGGTGATCATGTACACCCGGTAGTTCTTGTAAATGTAGCGGAGCAGGCGGCCGAAGGTGCCATTTTTCTTATTCTGTTTTTCCATGATCATGCCTCCTTGCTCTTTGTCTGGGAATCATTGACTTCTCTGTAAATACCGTTTAAGGCGAGAAGCTCTTCGTGGGTTCCGGATTCCACGATCCGCCCGCCATCCATGACGAGGATGCGGTCTGCATCCTGAACAGAGGAAACACGCTGGGCGATGATGATCTTTGTGGTGTCTGGAAGCTCATTTTTAAATGCCTGACGGATCAGGGCATCAGTCTTTGTATCGACTGCGGAAGTCGAGTCGTCCAGGATCAGGATCTTCGGCTTTTTTAAGATCGCTCTCGCGATGCAGAGACGCTGTTTCTGGCCGCCGGAGACGTTCGTTCCGCCCTGTTCGATGTAGGTGTCATATCCATCCGGGAATTGTGTGACGAACTCGTCCGCCTGCGCTAATCGGCACGCGTGGATCAGTTCCTCGTCTGTGGCGCTCTTATTGCCCCAGCGGAGGTTTTCCTTGATCGTTCCGGAGAAGAGGACGTTCTTCTGAAGAACGACAGCCACAGCGTCACGAAGGGACTGAAGATCGTACTCACGCACATCGCGTCCGCCGACCTTCACCGCGCCCTCCGTTATATCGTAGAGACGTGGGATCAGCTGGATCAAGGTTGTCTTTGCGGAGCCGGTACCGCCGATGATGCCGATGGTGGAACCGGACGGAATCTTAAGATCAATGTCAGTCAGGGCAAATTTCTTGTTCTTTCCGGAATAACGGAAGGAAACCTGATCGAACTCGACGCTGCCGTCCTTTACGTCCGTTGCTCCGTTTTCCGGGGATCGTAAAACGCTCTCATGATTCAGAACTTCGGCAATACGGTCGCCGGATTCCTGGGCCATGCTGCACATAACGAATACCATGGACAGCATCATCATGGACGTTAGGATCTGAACGCCGTAGCTGATCAGGGAAGAAAGTTCCCCGGTGGAAAGCTCGCTGCCTCCGGTGCCGATGATGAGCTTCGCACCGAAAAAGCTTACTAAAAGCATTGAAACATAGATGCAGAAGGTCATCACCGGGTTGTTTAAGGCGAGGATCTTTTCTGCCATCGTGAAGTCTTTTCGTACCTCCTCGGCAGCGTTTTCGAATTTCTCCTTCTCGTAACCTTCGCGGACGAAGGATTTTACGACACGGATGCCGCCGACGTTCTCCTGGACGGAGTTATTTAAGGCATCGTATTTCTTGAAGATCCGCTTAAAGATCGGGTGGACATAGAAGAAGATGCCAAACAGTGCCGCTGCAAGAACTGGGAGAAGTGCCAGAAAGATGAAGGACATCCGGACATTGATGCTCATGCTCATGATGACGGAAAAGACTGTCATAAGCGGGGCACGGACTGCCATACGGATCAGCATCTGGTAAGCGTTCTGAACGTTCGAGACATCTGTCGTCATCCTCGTCACGAGAGAGGAGGAGGAGAACTTGTCGATGTCTGCGAAGGCGAAGTCCTGGGTCTTAAAGTAGAGATCTCTTCTTAAGTTCTTTGCGAGTCCGCACCCGGCTGTAGCAGCCGCTCTCGCCGAGAGAACGCCGAAGAGCAGGGAAAGGGTCGCAAGGACCAGTAAGAGGGCACCGTATTTTAAGATCGGTGCCATGGAAGTTCCGGTCATGTCATCGATAAGCTTAGACATGATGAGAGGAATCGTACATTCCAGAATGACTTCCATGGTGACAAACAGCGGTGTCTCGATGGACACGCGTTTGTACTGGCGCACGCTTTTTAAAAGTGTTTTAACCATGAATGATTTACCTCGTTTCCATATAAAATTTGCGCTCCCGCACAAGCTCCTGAAGAGGAGGACATGCAGGTTCTGCAGGTGGGATCCGTCCGGATATTCAGGACATGTTTCGGATCATCTGGTTGATGACCCTGAAAAACACGGCGAGATCCTGAGAAGATATTCCGGAGGTCAGACGATCTTCGGTTTCTTCCAGACTCTGGTGGATCAGTTCCTGATACCGCATGGCCTTTTCAGTGGCAACAATGCGCTTTAGGCGGGCATCATAAGGAACTGCCTCCCGGTAGATCAGTCCGTTTTTTTCCATATCCTTTAAGAGCTTTGTGGCGGTCGGTGGTCTAAGGCTGTACTCCTCTTCGATATCTTTCTGGAAGACATCGCATTCCTGCCCGTGTGCCAGAATAAAATGAAGTGTTTTTCCCTGTGCGCCGCTTAAGGTATCATGAAAAGAAAAGGTACTGAAGTGTCTGCGGATCAGGTTGGAGAGCATTCCCACACTGCGTCCAACGGTTTCTTTCATAGATCAAATTCCCCCTTATACATTGGAAGCTGTAGAATAATCGTCTGCTAAATGCTTAGCAAACTAATTTATTAGCTTGCTAAGCATAATAAGACTTTTGTGGGGGAATGTCAATGAAAAAATTGTGAAGAAACTGTGATCAATGATGAAAAAGATGAAGTTTGCGATAGAAAGTGGGGGCAGCTTTAGAATCCCATGGATGTCATGGTGGGGGTAGGATGAATGTGAATAATGAAATGATAGAATTGGGCTAAAGTTTTGTGCAAGTATACAAAATTGGTGTTTTGTGGAAAAAAGTACTTACGAAGCGATATAAAAATATTGTATACTGCGTTCACATAGAGATTGAGAACGCAGTGAGATGTACACGAAAAGAGCAGTGGAGTCGCAACGAGTTTTATTGGCTTCGCTGTTTTTTTCTGTCATATGTCCGGAAGGAATGGTCAGAGACGGTTCTTATGTCCACGGCGTTTTCACAGGAATTTACAGGTTGAAAAAGGAGAAAATGTATGCCAAGAAATAAGAGAGAAAGTCTGATCTACACAGTATTAATGTGTTTTACCATGGTGCTCTGGATGAGCATCTACAACGTAACACTTCATATGGGAGCGTTAAACCTCACAACGATCCGTGAGGCCTGGATCGGATTCCCGATCGCCTATGTGTTTGCAATGTGCATGGACTGGTTCGTGGTCTCCGGACCGGCGAAGGGATTCGCGTTCCGTTTTCTTGTAAAGCCGGAGAGTCCGGTGCTCCACAAGGTGCTCGCAGTTTCCTGTTCCATGGTGGTTCCGATGGTTATCATCATGTCCCTCTACGGTGCCCTTGAGGGATGTGTAAAGGGCGGAAGTTTCGGTCCTCTGCTGATCATCTGGCTCACGAATATCCCGAAGAACTTCGTGATGGCGCTGCCGTTCCAGCTCATCATTGCGGGACCGCTTGTCCGCAAGGTGTTCCGTGGCGCATTTCCGGAAGGGACTGTGTTAGCGTAAAGAATTCAGAAAAGAAAGCTGCGGTACAAATTGCGGCGTAGATAAGAAAAGCCGTGTGGTCTTTCTCTGTGATAGGATTATGAACCTATGGGGGAAAAAGCTCAGGCGGCTTTTTATATAGAAAATTTAAATGTATTCACTGAAAAATTTCTTTAAAACGGACTGCTTCCTATTTTAGATTGGAGAGCTGCAAGAGTGGGCTGCTTTATGATTCTGCCTAAAATTATGAAGTTTAAATGCGAATTCGTAAGCATATGGAAAATTATAAGGTAGGAGGAGCAACATGAATACAGACAAAGTAATACAGGACCTAAATCGCAGATTTGCTGCGTTCTGTGAGGAATGACACAAACCGGAAGTGTCTATCCAGTATATTGCCTATCATGCCGATGACCTTACCCATCGTAAACGCGGCGAGGATCGTTCCGATTCCAAGCCCTTTGATATGACCGAGGAAACAGAAAGTCAGTCCCGCGGTCACGGCGAGACAGGTCACGTCGAAGGTGATCTTGACTCTGGAGTATGGAACCTTCAGAATATCGGCCATTTCTCGAGGAAAGAGGTCTGTCGGGATGATCGGAAGTCCGCAGCGGTTGGAGAGGGCAATTCCGAGGCAGATGACGAGATAGCTCACGATAAAATAGACGATCTGGTATCCGATCCCCATCGTGAGGCCCGCGAGGGCGGTCTTATATACATCTAACATCTTACTGAAGGCGAAGCCTACAACGAAGCTGAAGAGGTATGTAGGAACAAACTTTTTCCGTAAGATCATGAGGGCAGCTACGAGAATCCCCTGAAAGATATAAGTCCAGGTTCCGAGCGTCAGAGCCGGGAAGGATTCAGAAAAAGCGTACGGAACGCTGGAGATCGCCGAAATTCCGGCACCGGAGTCCAGCATTAAGACAACACCGAAACTGTTGATCAAAATCACAATAAGAAGAGCAAGTTCACCGCGCCAGACAGGGCGCTTGTCAGTTCGTTCATTCGTATTCATGTCACATCTCCTGTAAGCTTATATTATGTCAAAATCGAACGTTTACCATTGTAGCGTGCTAAAACAAGATGTGCAAGTCCTTTTTTCATCTAACCAGTATATAGTGCAGAGAAGACTCCAGATATAGATCACATGAATGAAAAGTGTTTGTAATTACGTTCTTTATCCAGTTAATTCTCAGTATGGAGAAAGCAATTAAGCACAGGACACAAAAGCAGAGAGAGTCAGTAATTTCTTTCTTAATTCAGCCAATACACAGCGCAGGGAAGACCTGGGGCACGGACCGCCTGGGTGAAGGGAGCTGGTTTCCTCTTGGCTCGCCGGAGAATGCGTTGGAGGACATGTGCCGCTTGTCTGAGCGAAGCGAGTTGTGGCACATGTCCTCCGTCCTTAGCATTCTTCGGCAAGCTTAGAGGAACCCTCCTGGAATCCCTCAAGTGTCCGCGCCCCAAGTCTTCCCTGCGCGTACCTTTCGCCATATTATTCGGTACAGGAATATGGCTTTACCGCCGCCTGATCCGCTGTATGTTCCCCAATGATCTTTTCCATCCAGATCATATCGTACCACCGGTTAAACTTATACCCGCAGTTCTCAAAAGTCCCGCAAAGCCGGAACCCAAGATGCTCATGGAACTGGGCACTGTTCTTATTTAAATACTCGTCCTCAATCTTCGGATATCCGATGCAGGCGTAAAGATTCAGAACTCCCATGTCTTTGAGCCGCTCAGCCAGTGCCTCATAGAGCTTCTTTCCAAGCCCGCATTTTTTCGCATTGTGATCCAGGTAGATTGTGAGCTCACTGGCCCAGTCGTAGGCGGCGCGGCCGACGAAAGGATGGGCGTAAGCGTAGCCTTCGATCCTGCCGTCACGTTCGATGACGAGATAAGGATATTTTTTCATGATATCGATCATGCGGTTCTCGAATTCTTCAAGGGAAGGGACATCGTATTCAAAGGTGATCACGGTGTTCTCTACATAATAGGTGTAGATCTCAAGGATTCTCGGAGCGTCGGATAATTTTGCGTTTCTTACTTTGATGTTGGTTTCCATGGTGGGACCTCCTTTGTGAGATGGTATAAATTGGGGTTATTGTACCACTGATAGGGAACGGTGACAAGAATTTATATCCAGACGGGCAGGCAGAAGGGAGATGGATTGGTTACTGTACACGGGTAGGAATTTTCTGAACTGAAAATTCCGTACAATACAGTGGTAGTAGTGGATTTTGCCGATTTGGAATGCGAAGCATCGGCAAAATCAGTTACTGTTTGCGCAAGGCGTGAACAGTAACATAGATTGGTGAAAGTGAAGAGATTGACAAGATCGGAGGGGAAGCAGTACAATAACGTCAGTTTGCAATAAAGGAGCACGTGATGGATTTTACAAGTTTGTTTAATATGCAGGGCATGATGTTCTGCATCCTTGCGCTGGGATGGTACCTCAGGAAGAGTGGGATGATCGATAGGAGTGGAAAGGCGCTGCTCAGCAGTCTCGTGATGAATGTGACGCTTCCCGCGAGTATCGTGAAGTCATTCCAGATGGAGTTCAGCATGGATATTCTGAAGCTGACACTGGAAGTGATCGTGATCTCGTTTCTGATCCAGATCTTTTCGAATCTTTTAAGCCGTGTGCTGTATCCGGGCTGGAGCGAGGAGAGCAAAAAGGTTTTGCAGTACGCGACGATCGTCTCAAATGCGGGTATCCTCGGAAACGCCATCGCTGAGGGAATCTTCGGAGATCTGGGAATCATGTATGCGGCGGTCTACACGATTCCGACGAGAATCTTTATGTGGTCGGTGGGACTCACTTATTTTACGGAGGCGCCGACGAAGAAAGAGCTTTTAAAGAAGGTCGTGACACATCCGTGTATCATCGGAATTTTTACCGGCATGGTACTTCTGGTATCTCAGTTCCAGCTTCCCGGATTTGTAAACCAGACAGTCCGGACGGTCGCTGGGGCGAACACGTTCTGCGCGATGCTTCTGATAGGATGTACGCTCGCGGAAATCCCGTTTAAAGAGGTGTTCACGAGAGAAGTTTATTACTACACGTTTATCAGGCTGTTCCTGATTCCTGTCATCGTTCTGGCGGGCTGCCGTCTGTTTCACATTGATCAGCTGATCACAGCGGTCTGTGTGATCCTGTCCGCGATGCCGGCAGCGAGCACGAGCGTCGTTCTCGCGGTCAAATATGGAAAAGACGACCGCCTTGCAACGAAGATCGTTGTCTTTTCGACGGTCGTCTCACTGATCACACTTCCGGTCTGGTGCTATATTCTTACGGTATGACGCAGGAATTTTCTCCGGCAGGACCGGAGAGATAGAACCAGAGGTTCATTCGGATAAATTCATACATGTTGAGCCGGAAATCACGTTTTTTATATGGGATTCCGGCTATTTTCATAGCCTCCAGCATAACCGGATTGGAGTGGCAGCTTCCACATAGACCGGCAGCATGGTACAGGACAGATAGGAAGACTTCACTGGCATCATGGGAGCTAAGGCCGAGACGGACTTCCATGAGCCTTACAAAGGCATCCCGGCGTGCATGGTAGCTTGTTTTGAAGCTGGCAAGGCGGCATGCAGTGACATGGACCTCGATGATCGTACAGAGGATATCGCTGTAGCGGAGATAGTCACGGTGCGCATTCAGGACATCTGCCCAGGCAGCAGCCCATTGATCCGGGGTAAATGGTTTCTCATCGGGAAATGCTGCGAACAGATCGTCAAAATAGGACTGCATTTTATCGGAGCAGATCTCAAGATAGATCTCTTCCTTCGTCGTTACATATTTATAGAGGTTTGCCCGCGTCCAGGACAGCCTTCCGGCAATGGTGGAGAGGGTGATCTCCTGATAGGGGACAGAGCAGAAGAGCTCGTCCGCCGCGGCCTTGATCTCGGCCATTCTGGCCTGTTTCTGTTCTTCACTTCGCGCTCGCACGAAATCTGTCATGGAATCACCTCCTGAGTGTCTGATGTAATTCTCGCTGATCGATAAGATCCGGTCGGCTTGTAGGAATCGGGAAGTTAGTTTAAACTGACCGAAGACATTATGTTATCATCATTATAATTGATTTTCATTCGCTTGACAAGGGAGTGGGCGTATGCTATCATCAAAATAAGTTACAAGATGTTACTTAACACAACGACGGGCGTTGCCGGACCGTGAAAAGTGGACGACGGATCAGCCGGAGAAAAGGCAGGAGTATGATTGGGACGCAGCGGTGAAGACCTTCACCGCCCGTGCCGGATCTATTCAGAAAAGGAGAGCAGCATGGATAAGATTAAAAAGAATTTTGGTTTCGGATGTATGCGTTTCCCTATGATCGGGGAAGAGATCGATGAGGCGCAGGTTTCCCAGATGGTGGATTATTTTCTGGATCAGGGCTTCAACTACTTTGATACGGCTCACGGCTACATCGGTGAGAGAAGTGAGCTTGCGGTCAAAAACTGCCTGACGAGCCGTTATCCGAGGGAGAGCTACATTCTTACAAATAAGCTGACGGCCGCTTATTTTGAGAAGGAAGAGGATATCCGCCCGTTTTTTGAGTCACAGCTGGAGCGCTGCGGTGTGGACTATTTTGATTTCTATCTGATGCATGCCCAGGGAATGGGAAACTATCCGAAGTTTAAGGAGTGCCATGCGTATGAGACGGCTTTAACCTTTAAGGAAGAGGGGAAGATCCGCCACTTTGGAATTTCTTTCCATGACCGCGCGGAGGTCCTTGAGCAGATCTTAACGGAGTATCCGCAGATCGAAGTCGTCCAGATCCAGTTTAACTATGCGGACTTCGATGATCCGGCAGTTCAGGCCGGGAAATGCTATGAGATCTGCAGAAAGCATGGAAAACAGGTGATCGTTATGGAACCGGTCCGCGGCGGAAGCCTTGCGAATCTTCCGGATGACGCGAAGGCAGTCTTTGAGGAGCTTCACGGCGGCAGTCCGGCTACCTATGCGATCCGCTACGCGGCGGGATTCCCGGGTATCATGATGGTCCTCTCCGGAATGAGCAGTCTGGAGCAGATGAAGGAAAATGTGAGTTTCATGAAGGACTTCAAACCCCTTGATGAGAGGGAGATGAAGGCGGTCGAGAAGGTGCGCGAGATCTTCCGCGGAAAGAACCTGATCCCGTGTACCGAATGCCGCTATTGTGTCGACGGATGTCCGAAGAAGATCTCGATCCCGGATCTGTTTGCGTGCATGAATGCGAAGAAGACCTACCAGAATACGAATTCCAATTTTTATTATGGAATCCACACACGGAACAACGGAAAAGCGTCGGATTGTATCAAGTGCGGAAAGTGCGAGAAGGTATGTCCGCAGCATCTTGAGATCCGCAAGCTGCTCTGTGATGTTGCTGATGTATTTGATGTGAAGGCGTAAAAAGAAGGAGAATTTGGCAGGATGGGATTTCGAAGACTGGAAGAGAATCTGATCGATCTGGTGAAGGAGCAGCAGGCGAAGCTGGGATTCCGGCCGGAAGTGATACGGCTTTATTATCCGGTGTCCACGCTGAACCACTTTTTCGGGAGTGAAGATACGGCGGAGGAGATGAAGGCGCGGCTGAATGGTCTTGAGGCGCGTATGAAGGGGACATTGGGAGAAGTCCGCGTGACGGCGAAGGGAGACCGGTTCTGTTTTCTGATTCCGGAGACCGGAAGTGTCTATGTGCATGAGCAGATGAAAGGGCGGGAATTTATTCAGGATCTGGTGGATCTCGTCGGGACGCATGGATGCAGTCTTGAGGAGATCAGAGAACTCTTCCGTCAGTGGTCCGCAAAGCCGGTGTTTGAGAAGATCGAAGATGGAGATTTCGACTGGGCTTTCCACTTTGCGGATGGGATTCCGGACCGGTATTATTACTGCTTTAAGGACGAGGGCTGTCATCTGATCTACCACCGGTTTTTGCCGGAGGATTACGCGGAATTACAGTAGTTGTAAAAAAGAATGTCGCGAACAACGAGCCAAAGTCCGCGCTTGCGCGAGACCTTGGCGACTGTCGCGATAACAAGGGGAAACTCGCGAGGCGTGTTTCCCCTTGTTAGGTTAAAAATCTGTCGTTGCTGTGTTCGGCAGATGATATAAGGTTAGCTGATGGCTGTGGAGAGATCAAGCTCTGCAGCTATTTTTTTCAGGGTCTCGGCGGATTCCCGGAGTTTTTCTGCTTCATCTGCGTCCAGTGAGATCGGAACGTGGGTCTCGATCCCGTTGAGTCCCACGATCGCCGGCATGCTGAGGGAGATGCCGCTGATCCCGTATTCTCCATGCATCATGGAGGAGATCGGGAGAATGGAGCGTTCGTTTCGGATGATGCATTCGCAGATCCGTTTGACGCTCATGGCGATCCCGTAGTAGGTGGCCTGTTTTTTGGAGATAATGTCGTAGGCGCTGTTTTTTACCTCTTCGGCGATGCGGTCCATGGCGGCATCATGGTTATAGTGGCCGCGCATCTCGCAGAAGGTGTTTAACGGGATTCCGGACACGTTGGTGCTGCTCCAGGCGGCGATCTCGCTGTCACCATGTTCACCTATGATGAAGGAGTGGACGCTGCGGCTGTCGACACCTAAATGTTCACTTAAGGCATATTTTAAGCGGGCGGTGTCTAAGACCGTGCCGGAACCGATGACACGGTTTTCCGGGAAGCCGGAGAGCTTCAGGGCCGTGTAGGTCAGGATGTCTACCGGGTTGGAGACGATGAGGAGAATGCCCTGAAAGTCCCGTCTGGAGATCTCCGGAATGATGCTTTTATAGATGGCTACGTTTTTATGGACGAGATCCAATCTTGTTTCGCCTGGTTTCTGATTGGCGCCGGCGGTGATGATAATGATGGCGGAGTCGGCGATGTCATCGTAGGTTCCGGCATAGATCTTCATCTGACCGGCGAAGGGGATCCCGTGGGCGATATCCTTTGCCTCGCCGTCGGCTTTCGCTTCGTTGGCGTCTAAAAGGACGAGCTCGGAGAAAAGGCGGCTCTGCATAAGAGTGAAGGCAGTGGCGGAGCCAACGAAGCCGCAGCCGATGATCGCTGCTTTTCTTGGGTTGATGGTCTGAGTCATATGGGGTACCTCCTGTATTTGCAAAATGGTGTTGGTTTGGTAGCTGTTCAGTAGGTCTGCGCACTCGCTGCGCTGACCGTAATAAAACACAGGCTTGAAGGCAAAAATCCCATCGGCGAAGCCGATTTGGAATGGATTTTTGCATGTAACTGTGAGGCACTGAACAGTTACTTGGTTTGCTATGCGATGGGCTTAGTATAGCATAACCAAAATATAATGTATGTTGTGTATACAACGAAAATGGAAGAAATTGTTAAAAAAATAACAGAAGGTCAAAGTTTAAAATTTACTCGTTGTAGGAACCGGTCGTGATCGTATATTTGCCAGTACCCTGCACAAATACAGTGCCGTCTGTGCCGGCGATCGTCACGCTTTTGCCGTCATCGCCTGTGATGGAGCCGTTACAGGTGAGGGAGGTGACGGTGCTGTTTCCGGTTACGGTCCAGGCGGAGAGGGCGTCGATCGTGACATTGCAGGTTCCGTTACTGCCGTCACCGGCGTTTGTCTCGTCCTGAAGGATGGAACCTGTCAAGATGGTGCCGTTTGTGAGCTTCAGATCCAGATTACTGATGCTGTCCCAGAGGATATCGCCGCTCATTTCCTGGGAATCTGCGGTAAAGGTGCAGTCGGCACCATTATTTCCAGACTGGCCCCAGCCGCGTTTGTTGGCATTTCCTGTGCATTTTAAGAAAAAGTTATTGGACGGGGAGTAGGTGATGTCCACATTCTTAAGATAGAAGGAACTCTCCGTGTTTGTCGTATAAAAGAGACCGCCGTTTAAGGAGGTCAGGCTGCCGCCGTCCATGGAAAATTTGCTTTCACCGACTTCTGAGTCACCGGACATGCTCTGATAGAGGATGACGGTCCAGTCGCAGTCATTCTGTTCATTTTCCGGAATGTTTCCGGAGAGAGAGCAGTTTGTGAGAGAAAGGGAGTTCAGACCCTCGATGCAGACAGCCTCAGAGTTTTCAGCAGTGAGCGCCGCGTTATTGACGGTAATGTCGGCAGTGCAGTAGACTGCTGGGGAGCCAGTTCCCCGGGAGGTGTAGGTTCCGCCATCGACGGTTATGGTACCGCCGCCGCGGTCGCTTCGGATCGCCGCGGAGGATTCACCGTTTGTCTCAACGGTGAGGTTGGAGGCTGTGAGTGTGCCGCCCCCTGCCACATGGATACCGCCGGAGGTATCCTGTTTTGTGGTGATGGTGGTGTCGGATACGGTGACATTGCCGTCGCCGTAGCTGAAGACACCTGCGCCGCCTTTTGCGTCGGTGGTGATGGTGCCGCCGGTCAGTGTCAGGTTGCCGTTGGTGGCAAGTGCCGCGGCACCGGTTCCGTAAAAGCTGGAGTTATCGCCTCCGGTGCTGTCAGCGGAGTTGAGGTCCATCGTGAAATTTTTTAAGGTGACCTTCGCACCGTCGGTGACGAGGACTGCGCTCTCATCAGCTCCTGTGGAAGTGTAGGTCTTCCCATCCTCCTCAGTATCGGTGGAGTAGCTTGAGACTGCCTTGTAGGATGTCGGAGCAGCACTCTGTCCGCCCGGGTCTCCGGGACCTCCGTTCCCGCCGTCCGGCGGTGCCTGCTTTCCGTCCATGCTTCCCGGAGCCCCGTCCGGCAGATTTCCGGGTTTATCGGAGTTATCGCCCGGAGCGCCGTCCGGTTTGTCAGCCGGAGCGGAGTCGGATGTTTCGGTCACCTGCGCGGTGACGGCGGTGGAATCAGCAGCTTTTTGATCACATCCTCCGACTATAAGAGTACCTGCAAGAACCATGCAGAATAATGCCTGTTTTTTCATGATATCAGATCCTTTCTATTTTTCGTCAACTCCCAGAATGCCACTGCGCTGGCGGCCGCCACATTCAGCGAATCTACCCCATGGGCCATCGGGATCATGACCGTATGATCGCACCCGCCGATGGTTGCGGAGGCGAGGCCGTCCCCTTCGGTGCCTAAGATCACGGCGAGTTTTTCAGCAGCCAGAAGCTTCGGATCATCAATGGAAACGGAATCTTCCTTCAGCGCCATGGCAGCCGTCTGAAACCCTAAAGATCTTAGGGTTTCAAGTCCGCCGCAGGAGAGATCTGCGTTTTTCGGAAAAAAGGTCCACGGGATCTGGAAGACGGTTCCCATACTGACTCTGGCGGCTCTCCGGTAGAGGGGATCGCTGCAGCCGGAGGTCAGGAGCACCGCGTCCATTCCAAGGGCCGCGGCGGAGCGGAAGATCGCTCCGATATTTGTGGGGTTCATGACATTCTCAAGGACAGCGATCCGGTGTTTTCCCTCACAGATCTCCGCCACAGACGGCATGAGCTTTCGCTTCATGGCACAGAGCAGGCCGCGGGTTAAGGCAAAGCCGGTGAGGTTTGTCAGAAGATCGAATTTTGCGGTGTACACAGGAAGCTCCGGGTAAGCAAAAAAGAGCTTCGGGATCAGATCATCGGCCTGTTTTTCCTCGATGAGGACAGCGAGCGGTTCATACCCGGCATTGAGGGCGCGTTCGATCACATTTGGGCTTTCTGCGATGAAGATCCCCGGTTTCGGTTCGTTGATATGGAAAAGCTGGGACTCGGAATATCTGGAAAAAAAATCGAGTTCCGGCGCTGTGAGATCAGTGATTTTTTTGATCTGCGGCATAAGAAAAATCTCCTTTGGTTTTCATAAGATCAGGGACCGTTCCGTCACTTGACATCCCTGGTCATACATGATACGATTATTTTAGTTACAATGTGTCACTTAAACGACAAAAGTCCGTACTATGCGGACAATACCTGAAGCATATGAAGGACGAATGGTCTGATACTGAGGGAGGAAATGGCATGGGATTAGTCCGGAAAAGGGCAGGAGCCGGTAGTGGGAAGAAGGATGGGAATCTGACAGAAGGTCCGATCGGACGAGGACTTTTCAGGTTTATGATCCCGATCTTTTTAGGACAGCTTTTACAGCAGCTTTACAATATGGCGGATGCCTGGGTCGTCGGAAATTTCGCGAGCAATGATGCCTTCGCGGCGGTGAGCTTATCATCGAATGTGAATATGTCGGTGATCACGTTTTTTGCCGGGATCGCTGTGGGCGGCGGTGTCGTGATCTCGAAATACTTCGGGGCACAGGATGAGGAAAAATTACGGTGCGCGGTGCACACAAACTTTCTTCTGGGAATCGTGTTCTCGGTTTTCGCGACGCTCATCGGTTTGTTTTTTGTTCCGATCCTTCTCGGCTGGCTCAACACGCCGGACAGCGTGATGGTGGAGGCGAGACTGTACTTCGGAATCTATTTTGCCGGTGTCTCCACCGTCATCATGTACAATATCTGCATGAACATCATGAGGGCAGTGGGGGACAGTGTCCATCCCCTGTATTATCTGATCTTTTCTTCTATAGTGAATATGATCCTGGATCTGATCTTTGTGGCGGGATTTCAGTGGAGTGCCGCAGGCGCTGCTGTTGCCACGGTGATCGCCCAGGGATTGAGTGTTTTATTATGCATGATCCGCATGGTGAAGGATGGAGGGGCTGCGACGATCCATTTTAAGGAGCTTCGCTTCAACGGCTCCATGATCCGTCAGGTGATCACACAGGGACTTCCGACGGGACTCCAGAATTCCGTGATCAGTGTCGGAAATCTTGTGGTCCAGTCAAATATCAATACCTTCGGAGCTTTTGCAATCTCCGGACAGGGGGCCTTCGCGAAACTTGAGGGGATTGCCTTTCTTCCGATCATGAGCATGTCCATGGCGCTGACAACCTTTGTGAGCCAGAATCTCGGTGCCGGGAAAGCGGACCGCGCGAAGAAAGGTTCCGTGATGGGTGTGGCGTTCGGAATGGCGATGGCGGAGCTTGTAGGGATCTGTCTTTTTATCTGGGTTCCGATCCTGCTTCGGATCTTTGTGGATGTGCCGGAAGCGATCGAATTCGGAACGATCCACGGAAGAACGGTTGCCTTATTTTTCTTTCTGCTGGCGTTTTCCAACTGCGCGACGGGAGTACTCCGCGGCGTGGGAAAATCCATTGTCCCGATGTTTACGATGCTGATCTGCTGGTGCGGTATCCGCGTGCTCTACGTGACGATCGCGATCCGGATCATTCCCGTCTTCCGGACGATCTCCTCAGCGTACCCGCTGACGTGGACGCTGAGTTCGATCATCTTTATCGTGTTCCTGCTTCGAATGGACTGGGACGCGCGGGTTTAGATCTCTTTTCCACGCTCATTGATCACAAGTGCCATGATCTCAAGCGGCTCATCAAAAGGATTTTTGATCGCGTGGCTCTGGCCAACCTCGATGACACAGACATCGCCCGGGTGGATCTCGGTCTCGGTGTGATCGTTGTCCTCAAAGATTCCCTTTCCCTTGAGAACGTAGTACGGCTCGGTGTTTTCCACATGCTGGTGGAATCCGATGCTGGCGTGGGCCGGGATGATCACGTGGGCGTACATGGATGCGTGTCCCATGAGTTCATCCTTGTTTAAAATATGACGGATCTCGATCGTTCCGTCGCCTCCGCGCAGATTTGGAACAAAAGCAGTTTCAGTGTTTCTGACCATCGTGTGAACCTCCATGAATCTTAATAGTCTGCAACCGTCCGGCAGGCCGGCGCATTTTCAGCGCCGACCTGCCGTTTCATTGCGGTGTGATTTAAATATTATACTGCATATTCAGGAAAAGAACAACGATTAACCGAGAGAGTGGAAGAAATCCGCAGCTTTATCGACTTTTTTCATCAGATGGTCGAACATTTCCGGCGTCAGGGACTGGGCACCGTCGCAGAGGGCTTTCTCAGGGTTATTGTGGACCTCGATCATGAGACCATCGGCTCCGGCTGCGATAGCTGCCATGGCAAGGGGCTCCACCATGAAGCGGATGCCTGCCGCATGGCTCGGGTCGACGATGACCGGAAGATGGGTCTTTTTCTTTAACATCGGGATCGCGGAGATATCCAGCGTATTTCTGTAGGAAGTCTCAAAGGTGCGGATGCCGCGTTCGCAGAGGATGACTTTTTCATTTCCACCTGCCATGATGTACTCCGCACTCATCAGAAGCTCGTCTAAGGTGTTTGCAAGACCGCGTTTTAAGAGGATCGGCTTGTCGATCTTTCCAAGGACCTTCAAAAGCTCGAAGTTCTGCATGTTTCTTGCGCCGACCTGTATGATGTCAACGTCGTCAAAGAGCGGAAGATGTTCCGCGCTCATGATCTCTGTGACTACCGGGAGACCGGTGGCTTTCTTTGCCTCTAAGAGAAGGTCAAGACCCTGCTCGTGAAGACCCTGGAACGCGTACGGGGAAGTTCTCGGTTTGAAAGCACCGCCGCGGAGGAAGGCTGCGCCGGAACGCTTTACGTCCTCAGCAACCTCTGTGATCTGTTCCTTTGTCTCGATGGAGCAGGGGCCTGCGATGACCTGAAAGCTGCCGCCGCCGATCTTTCTGCCGCAGACATCGATGACTGTGTCGTCCGGGTGCATGGAGCGGTTTGCCTTCTTATACGGCTCACGGATCCTGCGGACATCCTCAACGACGTCGTTGGCCTTTAACCAGTCTTCATGGATCCGGCTTGTGTCACCGATGAGACCGATGAGGGAGGCCTCGGTTCCTTCGGAGAGATGGAGCTTAAATCCCTGATTGACAAGCTCTGTCTTTAAATTCTCTACTTTCTCTTTGTTGGCATTTCTCTTTAAAATAATGATCATAATCTTATTCTCCTTTATATGACAGGTTCAGGTTTGGTTTGCTTTATAAAAACGCTCTGGAAAATGGACATTCCTGTATTCGGCTGGTACCGTAGCCGAAAAACAGGAACTGCTTTATGCATACGTTTGTGGGTATCCGGAAACAAAAAAGCCGGTGTCTGCTGCAATCGCAAACACCGGCTCCGCATTTTCTTTTACGTTTCCGAAGGATCTAAAGACCTTCGGTCGGAGAGGGTTGTTTTTTTGCAGCAGAAACAGTCCGCGCAGTAATAATAGCCCGGAAAATAATAAAAAGAATAGGATGCAAAAAGATTCATCATCTGGTTCTTCATATCTGCTGTTCTCCTCTCTGAAGATTACTGCCGGATCCATTCTCTCCGGCTGTTGAAGCTATCATAGCGCTGTCGGGCGGATTTGTCAACAGAAAAAATCAATAAGTTGAAGTTTTACGCTTTTATGCGATAAAGAGAATTCCTACTATCCCAAAGTGACTGAATTCGCAATGATCTCCACACACCGCTCGATCCCGAGTGTACCGCTGTTTAAGCAAAGGTCGTAATTCTTCGGTTTGCCCCACTCATTTCCGCTGTAATACTGGTAGTAATCCCGGCGCTTCGCATCCACGGCGCGGATGCGGCTTTCAAGCTTTTTAAGATCCTCCGGCTCCTTCTCAAGCCTCTGGATCCGCTCCACACGTTTTTTGAAGCTGGAGCAGATAAAGATGCGGAAAGCGTTCTCGACGATCACATCGGAGCATCTGCCAATGATCACGCAGGGACCGTTTGCGGCAAGCCGCTGGATGATCTTCGACTGGATCACGAAGAGCTGGTCGGAGACCGGGACTTCGTATACGGGTGAGAAAGGATCCACAGTTGCATAGTCATCGTAGTTGATCCGTTTCTGACCGGCGATCACTTCATCGTTCGCATGGAAAAGATCTTCCGAGATATTGCTGTCCTCGGCCGCCATGGCGATGAGTTCTTTATCGTAAAAAGGAATGCCGAGTTTTTTTGCGAGATGAAGACCGACCTCGCGGCCTCCGCTGCCGAGTTCGCGGCTGACTGTAATGACTTTGCTCATAATATCTTCCTCCCCTGTACATGATTTTTCTTCTTTTTTCTGCACAGTTTCAGTGCT
Source organism: Clostridium sp. AF28-12 (assembly GCF_003435225.1). NCBI lineage: Bacteria > Bacillati > Bacillota > Clostridia > Eubacteriales > Clostridiaceae > Clostridium > Clostridium sp. AF28-12. The sequence continues at coordinate 28,805 of NZ_QWGJ01000013.1, forward strand.
GTCTGCTAAGAGTATACCATAAAATCCGTCAAAACGTTACATAATTTTCATGGATTCGCATATTTGTAAAAAAAATGTTACTTTTCATGGGTAGGAATTTTCTGAACTGAAAATTCCGTATGATACCGTTATGACCGCGGATTTTGCCGATGCGGAATGCGAAGCATCGGCAAAATCCTGTTACAGTGCGCGGGCATGGAGTGCCCGTGTACTGTAACAAGAATACGGTCCGTGCCAGGCACAGACCGTAACTTCTGATTATTCACTCAAATAAGCCTTTTTAACCTTATCATCATTCATGAGCTGCTTCGCGTCGCCGCTCAAAACGATCTTACCGGTCTCCAGTACATACGCCTGATTTGCGATGGAGAGCGCTTTTTTCGCGTTCTGCTCGACTAAGAGAACCGTCACGCCGTCGCGGTTGATGCTCTGGATGATGTCGAAGACTTCATTTACATAGATCGGGGACAGACCCATGGACGGCTCGTCGAGAACGATGAGCTTCGGATGGCTCATGAGGGCGCGTCCCATGGCGAGCATCTGCTGCTCACCGCCGGAGAGGGTACCGGCCGGCTGGTTCACACGCTCCTTTAAACGCGGGAAACGCTGATAGATCATATTGAGCGTCGCATCCATCTCTGCCTTATCTTTTCTTGTGTAGGCACCGAGCTTCAGATTCTGGAGAACGGTGAGCGTGGAGAATACACGGCGTCCCTCCGGAACATGGGCGATTCCCATGCTGACGAGCTTGTAGCCGGGGATCTTTGTGATATCGGTTCCTTCGTACATGATATGTCCGGAACGGGCGCTCAAAAGACCCGTCACGGTGTGCAGTGTTGTCGTCTTTCCGGCACCGTTGGCACCGATCAGAGCGACGATCTCTCCCTGATTTACATCGAAGGAGATTCCTTTTAACGCCTGGATCACGCCGTAGTAGACTTCCAGATCTCTTACTTCTAACATTGCCATGATTGTTCTCCTCCTATTCACCGAGATAAGCTTTGATAACTTCCGGATTGCTTAAGACTTCCTGAGTAGGACCTGTGCAGAGGACCTGACCAAAGTTTAAGACGGTAAGACGCTCACAGATACCGCTGACGAGCTTCATATCATGCTCGATTAGGAGGATCGTCATTCCGAAATGGTCGCGGACGAAGCGGATCGTGTCCATCAGCTCTGCGGTCTCGTTGGGGTTCATGCCGGCAGCCGGCTCATCGAGAAGAAGAAGCTTCGGCTCCGTCGCAAGGGCGCGGGCGATCTCGAGCTTTCTCTGTTTTCCGTAAGGAAGGTTGGAGGCCTTGAAATCACATTCTCCCTCAAGTCCGAATACCTTTAAGAGTTCCATGGCTTCCTCATCCATCTCTTTTTCCGCCTTGTAGTACCGCGGAAGGCGGAGGATTCCCTCAAGAGTGGAGTAGGTGTGGTGGTTGTGGAGTCCTGCCTTTACGTTGTCGAGAACGGAAAGATCCTTGAAAAGGCGGATGTTCTGGAACGTACGGGCAATACCGGCTTTGTTGATGTCGGTAGTGGACTTTCCTGTAAGGTTCTGGCCGTCTAAGAGGATCGTTCCTGTATCCGGCTTGTAAACGCCTGTCAGGAGGTTGAAGATCGTGGTCTTGCCGGCACCGTTCGGTCCGATGAGACCGTAGAGCTGGCCTTTTTCAATGTTGATGGCAAAATTATTGACAGCCTTTAAGCCTCCGAAGGAGATGCTTAATCCTTTTACACTTAACATGTCTGACATTTTAAGCTTCCTCCTTTCCGGAATGGGCAGCATGCTGCGGTTTTAAGCCGCCGAAGATCCGCTTACGGAGCGTGATGAACTGCGGAGCGGAGTTGAAGAGCATCGCGAGGATCAGGACGATGGCGTAGATCAGCATACGGTAGTTGTTTAAACCTCTTAAAAGCTCCGGGAGCAGGTAGAGGATAACGGTTGAGATCACGGATCCACGGATGCTTCCGATTCCGCCGAGAACCACGTATACAAGGATCATGATGGACATGTTGTAGCCGAAGTTCTTCGGGAGAGCAGTAAGTGTCGTAAGGTTGTGGGCATAGAGAACGCCTGCAACGCCTGCCAGAGCAGCGGAGATGCTGAACGCCAGCAGCTTGTATTTTGTGATGTTGATTCCGATGGACTCAGCGGCGATGCGGTTGTCACGGATGGACATGATCGCGCGGCCGGTTCTGGAATTTACAAGGTTCATGACGATGATCAGTGTGATCAGGACAAGAATGATGCCGATCGTGAAGGTGGCTGCCTGCGGGGTCCCTGTGATCCCCTGAGGACCCTTGATGAGGACCTCGCCGCCATCCTTTAAGCCTAAGGACATGGAGTCCTTGAAGGAGATGTGGAAGCCGTCAGCGTCGCGTCCGAGGAATACGGCGTTTACAAGGTTCTTGATGATCTCGCCGAAGGCAAGAGTCACGATGGCGAGATAGTCACCGCGCAGACGCAGGACCGGGATGCCGATCAGAATGCCGAAAACGGCAGCAACGGCAGCGCCGACAAAGATGGCGATCACAAGACTTACGGTCGGATCGATCACGCCCTTCATGCACTTGGAAAAGAGGGCACCGGAGAAGGCGCCGACACACATGAAGCCTGCGTGTCCGAGGCTCAGCTCACCGAGGATTCCGACGGTCAGGTTTAAGGAAACCGCCATGATCACGTAGATACAGAAAGGAACGAGGAGTCCCTTTAAAAGGCTGGATACATGTCCGGTGCCCATGAGCACTTCCATGATGATCCAGGCAGCAACGACCATGCCGAGCGTGATCATATTGTTGATAAAGAGTTTCTTTTTTGCTGTACTTTTCATGGGAATCACCTACACTTTCTCGTTCAGTTTTTTGCCCAGGATTCCGGTCGGACGTACTAAGAGGACGATGATCAGGACGGAGAATACGATCGCGTCGGAGAGCTGGGAAGAAATATATGCTTTTGACAGGATCTCGATGATTCCCAGAAGGATTCCGCCGATCAACGCGCCGGGGATGGAACCGATCCCACCGAATACGGCTGCCACGAAGGCCTTGATGCCGGGCATGGATCCTGTGTAAGGAGTCAGGGACGGATAGGCGGAGCAGAGTAAAACACCGGCCACGGCAGCGAGGGCGGAGCCGATCGCGAATGTGAGCGCGATGGTTCCGTTTACATTTACTCCCATCAGGGTGGCGGCACCGCGGTCTTCCGATACGGCGAGCATGGCCTGTCCGGCCTTCGTTTTGTTAATAAAGGTGGTAAGTCCGATCATGATCACGATACAGGAAACGATCGTCACGAGAGTCTCACCGGTCACCGTGATGGCGCCGTCCGCGAGCTTCAGAGCCGGGATCGTTACGACAGAGGTGAAGGACTTTGTGTCGGCTCCGAATAAGAGGAGAGCAACGTTCTGTAATAAGTAGCTGACGCCGATGGCCGTGATCAGGACGGACAGCGGAGAAGCGTCACGCAGCGGTTTGTAGGCGACACGCTCAATGACGATACCGAGCACGGTACACACGATGACAGAAAGGAGAACGCTTAAGAAGACCGGCATTCCCATACTGTGTGTCGTGATAAAGACCACGTAGCTTCCGACCATGATGATATCGCCATGGGCGAAGTTTAACATTTTCGCGATTCCATAGACCATGGTGTATCCAAGCGCGATGATCGCGTAGACACTGCCAAGGCTGATTCCATTGATTAAGTAGTTGATAAAACCCGTCATAAATTTTACACCTCGGTATGTTTTCAATAGCTTTGGGTCAGGTCTGCGGGGAACGGTCTGGACACATCACAACGCAGGACCGTGAAAGAAACAAGAGGATTGCCGAAGCGACAATCCTCTTAACATGATGCCATTCTTAAATGATCGATTACATCGCCTGATATGCGCCGTCTACGACTTTGACAGCCTTCGGTGCCTTGTGCGGTTCGCCATCCTCTGTCCATGTCATGTCTTCACCGGTAAGACCATTGACTTTGATCTTTAACATGGCCTCTTTCATCTTATCGCAGGTATCGCTTACAGATGTCTCCGGTGTGATGTCAGCCTCTTCCATGGCAGCTTTGATCGCGTAGATCGCGTCATATGCGTCAGCAGCGAACTGGATCGGAGTCTCGCCATAGTTCTCTTTGTAAGAAGTTACAAATTTCTGGGTAAGCTCATCCTGAGCGTCAGCAGCAAACGGAGTTAAGAGCATTAAACCTTCAGCAAGCTTTGTATCAAAGTTCTCAACCTGAAGGATACCGTCCATACCGTCGCAGCCGAAGAATTTCGGAGCGTAGCCCATGGTGTCAGCCTGCTTGAGGATCAGGGATGCCTCTGTGTAGTAGATCGGAAGGAATACGAGGTCAGCGCCTGCGTCCTTTGCCTTCTGGAGCTGTGTGGAGAAGTCCTTGTTGGAATCTGCTGTGAATGCCTCGGCGTCCACGATCTCAAGGCCCTGGTTTGCAGCCTCAGCAGCGAATTTCTCGTAGATACCGCTGGAGTATACATCAGAGCTGTCGTAGATCACTGCGATCTTTTCCGCAAGCTTGTTCTCAGCAATATAAGTTGCGGATGCAGCACCCTGATCCGGATCGGAGAAGCATACACGGAACACGTTCGGGTTCTGCGCACACTCAACAGAGGAGCCGGACGGTGTGATCTGGAACATATTGTCAGCATTCGTCTTATCTGCAACAGCTACACACGGAGCGGAGGTTACAGTTCCCATGAGGACCTGCATGCCCCAGTCTTTTAATGTGTTGTAGGCATTGACGGATTTCTCGGCGTCGTGCTCGTCATCCTGGAAATTAAACTCGATCTGGTATCCGTTGATACCGCCGTCAGCGTTGATCTCATCAACAGCGATCTGTGCGCCGTTCTTAACTGCGAGACCATATACAGCAGCCGCGCCTGTGACCGGGCCGATACCGCCGATCTTGAATCCTTTGTCGGAAGATGCTTCGCTGGAAGCGCCAGCAGCGGCTGTTGTCGCGTCAGCTGCTGCAGCGGCAGTTGTCTCGGTTGTGGAAGATGAGCTTCCGCAGGCAGTTAAAGAAGCAGCCATTGCAAGTGCAAGGCTTAAACTTAAAACTCTTTTTTTCATAATTGATTCCTCCTCTAGAACTTGTTATCATGATAACCGTTCAACGCTCTGTTGAGTTGCAGTGAAGCGGTTAAAGATTATTTTGAATTATAGGGAGTTTGTTTCAGAATGTCAAGCAAATTAATTTTTTAACAAAAAAATGTTGCAGTTTGGCCCAGCAGCGCATGGACCGCAACGACCAGAGCCGGTGTGCCTTTGCGGAATGGCGGTTCGGATTGACAAAATGACTCACAGTGGATAAAATTTGACATATCAGGAGCCGGGAAGGGAAAACAACAGGCCCGGATCCACCCGAAAGGAGACGTGTTATGACGCTGACGCAGTTAAAGTATGTGATCACCATCGCGGATACCGGTTCCATGAATGAAGCGGCGAAGCTTCTTTTCATATCCCAGCCCAGCCTTTCGTTGGCGCTCAAGGAGCTGGAAAATGAGATCGGGACAGAGCTTTTTAAAAGAAGCAACCGCGGCGTTGTCCTGACACCGGAAGGACAGGAGTTCTTAGGCTACGCGAGACAGGTAACGGAACAGTATAAGCTGATGGAATCCCGGTATATTGAGAAAAAGAACGTGAAGAAGAAATTCGGCGTTTCCATGCAGCATTACACCTTCGCGGTAAACGCGTTTATCGAGATGGTAAAGCAGTTTGGTATGGATGAGTACGAGTTTGCGGTCCGGGAGGAGAAGACCTATGAGGTCATTGAGGATGTGAAGACGTTCAGGAGTGAGATCGGGATTCTGTATCTGAACGATTTCAACCGGAAAGTGCTCACAAAGCTTTTCGATGAGTCCGACCTGGAATTCTGCCCGCTTATGGACTGCGGGATCTATGTATATCTCTGGAAAGGCCATCCGTTAGCGAACCAGAAGGAGATCACCATCGAGGAGCTTCAGGAGTATCCGTGCCTTTCCTTTGAACAGGGAAATTACAACTCCTTCTATTTTGCGGAGGAGGTGCTGAGCACCTACAGCTATAAACAGCTGATCAAGGCCAATGACCGGGCGACCTTGTTAAACCTGATGGTAGGTCTTAACGGATATACCCTCTGTTCCGGAATCCTCTGTGATAATTTAAACGGTTCCGATTACTGGGCGGTGAAATTAAAGTCCGACGAGGTCATGACTATCGGATACTTAAAGAGAAAAGGGATCGCCCTGAGCCCGTTGGGACAGAAATATCTGGAGGAGATCCGAAAGTTCGAGGGCATGTAAGGGGACTGATCGGCGATAGGTAAAACCTATAACCAGACACATAGCGCCTGTATTGGACAGCGGCAGGCGGAACGTGGTATGCTATTAAGATCAGACGAAATGGATGATGAAAAGCAGGTTATAATGGAAATACTCTTTTAACCTGAAGTTATACGTGAGTTAACTGCCGGTTATATGACCTATTATAATAAGGAAGAAACTCGTTCAGACAGAGAAAATATCCAGAAACCGGCGTGCAGAATACTGCGGAATGTGGAAAATGCAACAGCAGGAAATTCAGGAAAACTGAAAGGAAGCAATGGAGTAATGCAGACTGACAGAAAAGAAGCGCTCCGATATCTGGGGCTTGGAAAACATGAACCGGATCCGGAGACGGAACGGCTTTTGGAGGAATGCATCCGGGAAGCGGAACGCGCAGCGGAGTTCAGGCATCTCGTGCGGGAATATCCGCTCTCTGTGGAAGAGGACGGAACCATCGATGGCGGCTGCTTCCGGACAAAGAGCGCAAACTTAAAAAAGAACCTGTCCGGCTGTGATTCCGTGCTTGTGATGGCGGCCACCGTGGGGGCGGAGGTAGACAGACTTCTCGCCCGGTACGGAAAGCTTTCTGTCGCGAAAGCAGTGGTCATGCAGGCAGCTGCCGCCGCAATGGTGGAGGCGTACTGCAATGAACTGAATGCCGGGTGGAAAAAGGAGTATCTGGAAAACGGTCTTTATCTGAGACCAAGATTTTCACCGGGTTACGGAGATTTTCCGCTATCGGCCCAGAAACAGATCCTTGACGGACTGGAGGCAGGAAAACGGATCGGGATCACACTGACAGAGGGGTATCTGATGATGCCGTCGAAGTCGGTGACGGCGGTGATCGGGGTGAGCCGGACACCGGCAGCCTGTGTGATCGAGGGATGCGAGGCGTGCGGAAAGAAAGACTGCGCGTTCAGAAGATAAGTTGAAGAAGATAGGAGAGAGCCATGGGAATTCTGGAACTGATGAAGGAGAGACGAATTTATTTTGACGGAGGTATGGGAAGCCTTTTGCAGGCCCGGGGTCTGAAGCCCGGCGAACTTCCGGAGACATGGAATCTTTCCAGACCGGAGATCATAACGGAGATCCACAGGGAGTACCTCGATGCGGGATCTGACGTGGTGACGACGAATACCTTCGGCGCAAACCATTTTAAATTTAAAGCGGAAGATGGATATTCCGTAAAAGAGATCGTGACGGCAGCGGTTCGAAATGCAAAAAAAGCCATCGCGGCGGCCGGACATGGTTACGCGGCTCTGGACATGGGACCGACGGGAAAACTCTTAAAGCCATACGGTGATCTGGAGTTTGAGGACGCCTATGAGGCCTATAAAGAGGTGGTCCTCATCGGAAAAGCGGCTGGCGCGGATCTTGTGATCATCGAGACCATGGGCGACGGATATGAGCTTAAAGCAGCAGTCCTGGCGGCGAAGGAGAACAGTGATCTGCCGGTATTTGCGACCGTCACGTTGGATGAAAAGGGAAAAATGCTGACCGGGGGCAACGTGGAGTCTGTGACGGCACTCTTAGAGGGACTGGGAGCCGATGTGATCGGTTTAAACTGTGGTCTCGGGCCGATCCAGCTGCTGCCGTTTATGAAAGATATGGCGAAGGTGTCCTCCTCCCCGATCCTCGTCAACCCAAATGCGGGACTGCCGAGAAGCGAGGGTGGAAAGACCGTTTACGATATCGATGCCGATGAGTTTGCCGCGGCGATGCAGGAGATGGCGAGAAACGGGGCAACGGTACTCGGCGGCTGCTGCGGAACGACACCGGAACACATCCTTAAGACAAAACTTGCCTGCGATGATATTCCTGTCTGTGAAATTACGGACAAAAACCGCACGGTGATCTCCTCCTACTCCCACGCGGTGACATTCGGCGGCAGACCGATCCTGATCGGGGAGCGGATCAACCCGACGGGAAAGCCGAAATTCAAGCAGGCGTTGAAGGATAAGGATCTGACCTATATTTTATCCATGGGTGTTGCCCAGCAGGAGAGCCGCGCCGATGTTCTGGATGTCAATGTGGGACTTCCGGGGATCGATGAACCTCAGATGATGGTGGACGTGGTAAAGGAACTTCAGGGTGTTCTGGATCTGCCTCTTCAGATCGACACCTCCGACCCGGTGGCCATGGAGCGGGCGCTCAGGATCTATAACGGGAAACCGCTGATCAACTCGGTAAACGGAAAGAAAGATGTCATGGAGCAGATCTTCCCCCTGGTAAAGCATTATGGCGGCGTGGTGGTTGCTCTGGCTCTCGATGGGAACGGAATTCCGGAGACGGCGGACGGACGACTTGCTGTTGCGAGAAAGATCTACGAGACAGCGGCGTCCTACGGGATCCCGAAAAAGGATATTCTCGTGGACTGTCTCTGCATGGCGGTGAGCTCCGATAAGAACGGGGCGCTCACAACACTGGAGACCGTGAGAAGAGTGCGGGATGAGCTTGGAGGAAAGACAGTCCTCGGTGTCTCCAACGTGTCCTTCGGACTTCCGATGCGTGAGAATATCAATGCCTCCTTCTTCCTTCTCGCGATGCAGAACGGACTTTCCGCGGGGATCGTGAATCCGAATCTGGAAGCCATGATGCAGGCCTATGACAGCTTCCTTGTGCTGTCAGCTCAGGATGAGAACTGCGCGGGATATGTGGGAATCTATGGTCCGAAGGAAGCGGAGAAGAAGAGACAGAAAGAGATCTTAAAGGCGGCGGCGGTGAACCAGGCAGCCGGGGTGAGTGGAGCGGCAGGCGCAGGAAACAGCAATGGAGCCGGAAATACGTCCGGCACAGGCACAGGAGCGGCAGATACCGGATCTGCGTTAAAAAAGAGCATTGTAAAGGGAATGTCTCAGGCGGCAGCCGATGCAGCGAAACTCGCCTTGAAGGACACGGATGCCTTAGAGCTCATCAATACGGATATGATCCCGGCCCTCGACGAGGTAGGAAAAGGCTTTGAAGCCGGAACCGTGTTCCTCCCGCAGCTTTTGATGAGCGCGGAGGCGGCGAAGGCAGCGTTCGCCGTCGTGAAAGAGTCCATGGAGGCCAGCGGTGAGGTACAGGAGAAGAAGGGAAAAGTGATCCTCGCCACGGTAAAGGGTGATATCCACGATATCGGAAAGAATATCGTGAAGGTCCTTCTGGAGAACTACAGTTTTGACGTGATGGATCTCGGACGCGATGTGCCGCCAGAGACCATCGTGGAAGCGGCAGTGAAGGAGCACGTGCCGGTGGTGGGACTCAGTGCCCTCATGACGACAACGGTTCCGGCAATGGAGGACACCATCAAGGCGCTCCGGAAGGATACACCATGGGTGAAGGTCATGGTTGGCGGTGCAGTCCTGACACAGGAGTATGCAGATGCCATCGGGGCGGATGCCTATTGTAAGGACGCTATGGCTTCGGTGAATTTCGCGACGAGCGTGATCGGGGAAGCGTAAAAGATAAGATGATATTTTCAACTGCCAGGTCTTTCATTGAAACCTGGCAGTTCGCTGTTCCTCCCCAATATGCCTGCCCATGACGTGTTCAGACCATAACCGAAAACAGCTCCTATTTCTTTCTGCACACGAGCAGGAGGTTTCTGGAGTGAAAATGCCGTACAATCCAGTGACAGTCGTGGGTTTTGTCGCGTTGAAATTCGAACTATCGGCAGGATCGGTTCCTGTTTATGTCATGCGTGGACGATAACAAAAATATCAACAGAACTATGGATTTTTCTACCGCGATACGGTATAATGATAGTTACTGTATAAGTCTGTGTCTGCAATTGCCATGTTTTTGGTATGGCGCGGGAAAATGATGCAGACTGGCACGCTAAAAAAGGAGAAAATCAGATGAAAAAAATTCTGGATATCATCACGGATGAGATGAAAAAAGCTTTTGCGGCGAACGGTTACGATGAGAACTTTGCAAAAGTGACTCTGTCCAACCGCCCGGATCTCTGCGAATACCAGTGCAACGGCGCGATGGCAGCCGCAAAGACATATAAAAAGAAACCGATCGATATCGCGAACGGTGTAGTAGAACAGTTAAAAGACAGCGAAGTATTTGAAGAAGTGAATGCCGTTATGCCGGGATTCATCAACTTGAAATTAGACCCGGCTTTCCTTTCCGGCTACATGAACGGAATGAAGGGTGCAAAGAAGCTCGGAATGGACGAGGTCGAGAAGCCGGAGACAATTGTTATCGACTACGGCGGAGCAAACGTCGCAAAGCCGCTCCACGTCGGACATCTCCGTTCTGCGGTGATCGGTGAGGCGTTAAAGCGTATGGGACGATTTGTGGGCCACAAGGTCATCGGAGACGTTCATCTCGGTGACTGGGGACTCCAGATGGGCCTTATCATCGAGGAATTAAAGGACAGAAAGCCGGAACTTCCGTACTTTGACGAGAGCTTTACCGGAGAGTATCCGGAGGAAGCGCCGTTTACGATCTCTGAGCTTGAGGAGATCTACCCGGCAGCCAGCGGAAAATCCAAGGTTGACGAGGCATTCAAGGAGCGCGCCCAGGAGGCGACCTTCAAGCTTCAGAGCGGATACGCGCCGTACCGCGCGATCTGGAAGCATATCATGAATGTTTCCTTAAAAGATTTAAAGAGAAACTACGCAAACCTTGACGTGGATTTCGACCTGTGGAAAGGTGAGAGCGACGCGCAGCCGTATATCCCGGGCCTGATCAAGGACCTCCAGGATAAAGGACTTGCATATGAGAGCCAGGGTGCCCTCGTTGTTGATATCGCCGAGCCGACCGATACCAAGGAGCTTCCGCCGTGTATCGTGAGAAAATCTGACGGCGCGGCCCTCTACGCGACTTCCGACCTTGCGACCATCGTTGAGAGAGAAGAAGATTTCAAGCCGGATCACTATATCTACGTAGTGGACAAGCGTCAGGAACTCCACTTTACACAGGTCTTCCGTGTCGCAAAGAAGGCAGGGATCGTTCCAGCAGACCGGAAGATGGATTTTGTCGGCTTCGGTACTATGAATGGAAAGGACGGAAAGCCGTTTAAGACGAGAGAAGGCGGCGTTATGCGTCTTGAGAACCTGATCGCAGATATCGACGAGGCGGCTTACAACCGTATCATGGAGAACCGTACCGTTTCTGAGGATGAGGCGAAAAAAACGGCTGAGATCGTAGGTCTCGCTGCTTTAAAATATGGTGATCTCTCTAACCAGGCGACAAAGGATTATGTCTTCGATATCGACAGATTTACTTCCTTCGAGGGAAATACAGGTCCGTATGTTCTCTACACGATCGCGAGAATCAACTCCATCTTAAAGAAATACAGTGATACCTGTGAAAATACAGAGAGCGGCGAGATCCTTCCATCGTCTGCTGAGCCGGAGAAGACCTTGATGCTCGCCCTTTCCCGGTACAGCGATGTGATGCTTACCTGCTTCGAGGAGCTTGCGCCGCATAAGATCTGCGCTTACATTTACGAACTCTCAAATGCGTTAAATCACTTCTATCATGAGACGAAGATCATCGCTGAGGAAGACAAGAAGAAACAGGCGGGGTACATCAGCCTTGTTACGTTAACACGTGATGTGTTAATGACATGCATTAACGTTCTGGGATTCAGCGCACCGGAACGGATGTGATGAAACAGCCTGTCATGCGGCTATGCAGAAGGGCAGGCTTGCCTGCACAGATGCATAGACATATGACAGGCAAAACTTCATGAGCAAGTAGGCCGTCAGGCTGGATTGCGAATGAAGTCAGGATCGTGGGAGCACGAAGTGCGGAACGATCCGTTTCAGGGCTGGAAAGCAATAAAACAAACAGCGGCTATGCAGAAGGGCAGGCTTGCCTGCACAGATGCATAGACATATGACAGGCAAAACTTCATGAGCAAGTAAGCCGTCAGGCTGGATTGCGAATGAAGTTAGGATCGTGGGAGCACGAAGTGCAAAGCGATCCGTTTCAGGGCTGGAAAGCAATAAAACAAACCGGGGGGACGGAATGATATGGAAGTAACGGAACTTACTGCCGAAACCTTCTGGAAAGGCGAGACAGAGATCAGGGGAACCGTCATGGACGGGGAAGATGAATACCGTGTCCGTATCCTGCGCAAGGGTAGTCAGAATTTTGACTACTCTTGTTCGCATATCAGTAAAACGGGAAGAAATCTCGGCTTTTGCGGAGTATCCTGCACACAGGGACCCGACGGGATCCCCATGTGCCCGCATGCCCATGCCCTGCTTGCGGAATGGCTCCGGAGAGAGAGCAGGGAGTCGAAACATCCGGTTTCCACATCCCAGAAAGTCCGGTTTATGGTCCGGGAGTACACGAACCGCGAGGTGAGCCGGATCATGGGGGCCTCCGAGGAGGGACATTACCGTCTGATCCCTATCGTTACGATCTCAAGAGACCAGGTGCGGGTCCGCTTCACGGTGGGCCGTGAAAAACAGTACCCGGTGAAGGATCTGACAGCCTTTGCGAAGGCGATGGAAACCATGAGCCTTGTCCAGTACGGAAAAGGGCTGGCGTTCCATCACAGTCTTCAGGCTTTTGATGAGGAGAGCCGGGCGTTGGCGCTTCTCATCATGGAACGTGTCGGCTTTTTTAGGGAACAGTACCGCGGAAACGGCCGGTTTTCCATGGAAGCGGAACCGGCGTTAAAAGAACTGATCCTGGGAAAAGCCGGACGAGAGCGGTTCTTTGCCATCATGGACGGTCAGACCATCGAGTGTGAGGATTACCGGAAAAAAAAGAGAATGCTGACGGTAAAACGGGAAAATCCTACATTTACCGCTGTTGTAAAGAAAGAGGGACGGGACGGGATCAAGGTCATTGTTGACAAGGACATTATGGCCTTTTCCGGCGAAAAGTCCTTATTTATCGCGGACCAGGAATCGATCTGCCGCTGCGATCCAGACTACACGGAGTGCCTGACCGTATTCATGGAATACATGGTCATGGGGCTTGATGCGGAGAATGAAGTCTCCGTCAATGACCGGGACATGCCGCTCTTTTATGAGAGAGTTTTGAGAAAGCTGGAGTCTTTCGGACTGATCCGCTCCGAGGGCGTGGATCTCGAGAGCTACCGCCCGAAGGAATTGAAGGCCTCCTTCTATTTTGACAGCGATGCCGCTGGAACCGTCACCCTGCGTCCGGAGCTCGCCTACGGCGATTTCTCCTTTCACCCGCTGGCGGACGAGAATTTCCCGAAAGAGATCTGCCGGGATGTCCCGGGAGAATTCAAGGTGAGCCAGCTGATCACCACCTACTTTAAGTATACGGAAGACGGATCCGGAAACCTCGTGATCAAGAATGACGACGAGGCGGTATATCGTCTGATCTCCGAGGGCATGAAGAAATTCATGGATACCGGGGATGTGTTCGTGTCCGAGTCCTTCAAGAAGATCCGCGTCCTGCCGCCGGTGAGCACATCGGTCCAGGTACGGACGCTGGGAAGATGGCTGGAACTTGAGGTAGACACTGGGGCGCTTCCGCGGGAAGAACTCGCTGCGGTGCTGGCGGCTTACGGAAAGAAAAAGAGCTTTTACCGGATGAAGAACGGCGATTTCCTGACTCTGGGGGATGGCGGACTTCTCACGGTCGCAAAGATCGCGGAACAGCTCGGTGTCGCGAAGGAACTTGTGGGTTCCGACACGATAAAGCTCCCTGCATACCGCGCTATGTTCCTGGACGCGGCGTTAAAAGAGGATAAGAGCGTCAGCGTGTACCGCGACCAGCTGTTCAAGGCTGTGGTCCGTGGCATGAAGGACGTGGAGGACAGCGATTATGAGATACCGAAACGCCTTGCATCGACGCTTCGAAGCTACCAGAAGGTGGGCTACCGATGGTTAAAGAGCCTGGATGCCTACGGCTTCGGCGGAATCCTTGCGGACGAGATGGGTCTGGGAAAGACGATCCAGGTCATCGCCCTTTTGCTGGATGAAAAGGCAGAGAACGGCGGCACGTCTCTCGTGGTGTGTCCGGCATCCCTGGTATACAACTGGGAGAACGAGTTTGCCCAGTTCGCCCCGGAGCTTAAGATCATGACGGCAGCGGGGAACCAGGCAGAGCGCGAGGAGATGTTCGCAGCTTATGAGAAGGAGCACCCGGATGTGATCATTACGTCCTACGACCTCTTAAAGCGCGATATTCTCTGGTACCATGAAAAGGAATTCCGCTTCGAGATCATTGACGAGGCCCAGTACATCAAGAATTCCTCCACACAGGCAGCGAAATCCGTGAAGGCTGTTCCGGCAAAGACGAGATTTGCCCTGACAGGAACACCCATCGAGAACCATCTTGGGGAACTCTGGAGTATCTTTGACTTCCTGATGCCGGGATTTTTATTCACGTCACAGAAGTTTAAGCGTGCGTTTGAGATGCCGATCGTGAGGGATCAGGATCCCAATGCCCTGGTTCAGTTAAAAAAGCTTACGGGACCGTTTATTTTGAGGCGTTTAAAGAAAGATGTCTTAAAGGAACTTCCGGATAAATTAGAGACGGTTCTCTACTCCAACATGGAGGGCGAGCAGAAAGACCTCTACACGGCGGCGGCAGCTTCCTTAAAGGAACAGCTCATGGAGGGAACTGACGGAGATTACGGAAAAGAGCGGATGCAGATCCTCGCGGAGCTCATGCGTCTGCGCCAGATCTGCTGCGAGCCGTCTCTATGCTTTGATGGCTACAAAGGTGGATCCGCGAAGCTCGATACCTGTATGGAGCTTCTCTTAAACGGAACATCTGCGGGACATAAGATCCTCCTGTTCTCCCAGTTTACATCGATGCTTGAGATCATCGCGAAGCGCTTAAAGAAGGAGAAGATCCCGTTCTACCTGCTCACCGGCTCCACGCCGAAGCGGGACCGCGTGCAGATGGCGTCTTCGTTCCAGAAGGACGATGTGATGGTGTTCTTAATCTCACTGAAGGCCGGCGGAACCGGATTAAACCTCACTGCGGCGGATGTGGTGATCCACTACGATCCGTGGTGGAACGTGGCGGCACAGAACCAGGCCACAGACCGCGCCCACAGGATCGGGCAGGAGAACCAGGTCTCCGTATTCAAACTCATCACGAAGCACACCATCGAGGAGAATATCCTGAAGCTTCAGGAGATGAAGCGGGATCTGGCGGATACCGTGGTGACGGAAGGAACAGGAGCGCTCAGCAGTATCACGAGAGAAGACCTCATTCGTATGCTGGACGAAGATATATAAGCGATATGCCCGTATCAGACGGACATACGGTTCCTGTCAGCGCGAGACGTAGACGGGAACGCTTGAAGCGACATAAGAAAATCGACAGAAAATTGCAAAGCTTTTTCGGTGGGTCTATGGTAGCATAGAGAAGGAAAATGAGGAAAGAAAAATGAGAAAAATGAACAGATTTATCCCGGTCGCACTTGCGTGTGCCATTTTTGCGGCACAGCCGGTGCAGGCGGCTACGATCATCCGGGACAGCGATAATCAGGCCACCAGCCAGAACAAACAGACGACAAACACGACCCAGAATCCCCAGGCTGGAAACGAGGGCGGTCCGGGATATGAGGACAGCAAGCCCAATACATCAAATAATACAACAAACACAGCCGGTCAGAGCCAGGTGAGCGCAGAGGCAAAAGCGGCAGCGGATGCCATCGCAAAGCCGACGATCTCCGCGGAGGCCGGAATCCTCTACGATGTGACGAACGGAAGAGTTCTCTTCGAGAAGAATGCCGATGAGAAGCTTGCTCCAGCCAGCACCACAAAGCTTATGACAGCGCTTCTCGTGCTGGAAAAAGCAAACCTGGACGACAAGGTGACATTCTCAAAGACAGCAGTCACAAACCTGGAGTCCGGAGCAGTGAAGATCGGACTCGTGGAGGGCGACCAGGTCTCCGTGAAGGACAGCCTCTATGCCCTGCTTTTAAAATCTGCCAATGAGGTCGCAAACGGACTCGCGGAGCATGTCTCCGGCAGTATTTCCGCCTTCGCGGAGCTCATGAACGCGAGAGCGGCGGAGCTCGGCTGTACGAACACACATTTCGTGAATCCAAACGGCTTAAACTCCGATCAGCAGTATACTACATGCCGCGATATGGCTAAGATCGCAGCTGCGGCCTTCGCAAATAAGACGCTCTGCGAGATCGACTCCACACTGAGCTACAAGTTCCCGGCGACAAAGGCAGCTGCGGCAAGAACCATCACTCCGGGCCACAAGATGCTCTACCCGAACGATTCCAGATATTATGCGGGAATCGTCGGCGGAAAGACGGGATATACTTCCAAGGCAGGAAATACTCTTGTGACCTGCGTGGAGAAAAACGGCGTCCGTATGGTTGCGGTGATCTTAAAATCCAAGAGCACCCACTATGAGGATACAAAGAAGATGCTGGACTATGGCTATCTGTATGTCAATACAGAGAAGTCCGGAAGCACATCCGCAGGAAAGCAGACAACTGCCGGACACTGGGTACAGGATAACGGCAGCTGGAGATACGAGTTTGCCGACGGAACAAAGGCAGTCGGAACGATCTACACGATCGATGCCGCTGATTTCGGTTTTGATACGGACGGAAAGATGGTAACCGGATGGAAGATGTTCGGCACCGAGTGGCACTATTTTGAGACAAACGGAAAGATGGTAAAGAGCGCATGGAGACAGGATTCCGGTAAGTGGTTCTATCTCGACGCGGAGGGAAAGATCGCGAAAAATACCACGATCGATAACAAGTATGTAGTCGGCGCAGACGGCGCATGGGTACAGTAAAAATAAAAAGGAGTATTGATCATGAAAGAAAGAGTAAAAGTAATGCAGGACGTGTACGAGAACCGTTCCACAAATAAGAAGGCAGCAGGATGCACCGTCATCATCAGCGGAGAGATGAAGGAAGTTATGGATAAGATCATCGCAAAGCATCCGGAGTACAAGAGCTATGCACAGGCATTCGCAGGCGTTGTTGAGCGCGGGATCCGCGTATTTGAGGAGGAGTAATCCGATTTGGGAACAGCAGTGTTTCTGGCAGCCAGTGTCATGGCTTTTGGGGCCGGCTGCCTGGCACGTTCCCGGTATGAGAGGGACTGCCTTGTAACGGAAGAGTACCGGATCGCCTCGGAGAAGATCCACGGACAGGGAAAGACCATCGTCTTCCTGACTGATCTCCACAATAAAGAATTCGGGGAAGAGAACAGCCGTCTGCTTGAGACCGTGCGGAAGGTGAAACCGGATGCCGTACTTTTTGGCGGGGACGGAATGGTTGCAAAGAGGGGAAATTCTGATGTCAGGATCCCGCTGGCGCTTCTGATAGAGCTTGCGAAGGAGTTTCCGGTGTACTGCGGAAACGGAAATCATGAGAGCCGGATGGTCTGGAAGACAGATGTTTACGGGGAAACTTATGAACATTACCGGATGGCCCTGGAAGATGCAGGGATCCGTTATCTCTCCAACGAGGCGGCGGATCTCGACAGCGATATCAGGATCTATGGCCTCGATCTTCCGAAGAGCGCCTATCTGCCGCGGTCGGGAGAGATCCCTGAGGGTCTTTTGAAGGAGACCCTGGGAGAGCCGGACCCTGAAAAGTTCTGTCTTCTTCTGGCCCATTCTCCGCTGTTTTTTGAGGAGTATGCGGCGTGGGGAGCGGATCTCACACTTTCCGGACATTTTCATGGCGGAACCATCCGGCTTCCGCTTGTGGGCGGAGTCATGACACCCCAGTACCAGTTCTTTTATCCGCGCTGTGCGGGATATTTTGAACTTCCGGGAAAAGGAAGAGAAAAGAGCCGGATGATCGTCGGGCGGGGACTTGGGACCCACTCGATCAATATCAGGCTGAATGATAAACCACAGGTGGTTGTTGTGAGGCTCTGCGGGGCTGATACGCAGCAGTAGGGACAAAATGTGAACGGCGTGATGAAGAGTGTGCATACGCACATTCTTTTTTGCGGTTATATATCGAATTGTTGGACATGGGCTTTCTGAATGGAAGACTGTGAAAACATACTTGAGGTGCATATGGAATTATCGTACAAACTGGAAAAGTTTGAAGGTCCGCTGGATCTTCTTCTCCATCTGATTGAAAAAAACAAAGTGAATATCTACGATATCCCGATCGCCGAGATCACGGACCAGTATATGGAGTACGTGCGGCAGATGGATGAGGAAAATCTGGATGTGGTCAGCGAATTCCTTGTGATGGCGGCGACGCTTCTCGACATCAAGGCGCGGATGCTGCTGCCGAAAGAAGTGAATGAGGAGGGCGAGGAGGAAGATCCGAGAGCGGAACTTGTGATGCGTCTCCTGGAATATAAGAAATACCGGCTGATGTCGGAGGAACTTAAGGACATGGAGTCCGGGGCGGACCGGGTGTTCTACAAGGATCCGACGATCCCGCCGGAGGTCAAGGAATATGCAGAGCCGGTGGATCTCGATAAGCTCCTGGACGGAGTGACGCTCACGAAGCTTCAGAAGATCTTCGAGTCGGTGATGAAGCGGCAGCAGGATAAGATCGACCCGGTCCGCAGCACCTTCGGAACCATCAAAAAAGATCCGGTGAGTCTGGAGGACAAGATCACCTCTGTTCTGGGATATGCCAGAAAGCACCGGAAATTCAGCTTCCGGCAGATGCTGGAAAAGCAGAACGACAAGACAGAGGTCGTCGTGACGTTCCTGGCACTTTTAGAGCTCATGAAGGTGGGGAAGATCCATCTGACCCAGGAACATCTCTTTGACGACATGTGCATAGAATCTCTTGAGCCGGAAGGCGAAGAAGAGGATATTGCTATCGATGTCACAACTGCTCAGTAGGTTTGCGCATTTACTGCGCGGGACTGTAAAAAATCGGACAGTTCCGTTACCAGTATGAGTAGGAGAATACCACTGTGGAGGAAAATGAATGAGGGTGGAAAATCTGAAAAAGCAGGAGTCCGTTGTGGAGTCCGTGCTGTTTACCATGGGGCAGTCTGTGGAGATCCGACAGCTTGCGGCAGCGTTGGAATCGGATGAGGAGACGGCCATCCAGGCCGTGGAGCGCCTGAAGGAGAAATATGACAAGAGAAAGGCGGGCATGCAGATCATGCGTCTCGATGACAGCTACCAGATGTGCAGCCGCGCCGACTATTATGAACATCTGATCCGCGTGGCGGCGACACCAAAGAAGCAGGTGCTGTCGGACGTGGTGATGGAGACGCTGGCGATCATCGCCTACAAGCAGCCGGTGACGAAGGCAGATATCGAGAAGATCCGGGGAGTAAAGTCGGATCACGCGGTGAACCGCCTTGTGGAGTATGACCTGGTGTATGAGGCGGGCCGTCTCGATGCGCCTGGAAGACCGGCACTTTTTGCCACGACGGAGGAATTTCTGCGCCGCTTCGGAGTCGGATCTACGGAACAGCTCCCGGAGATGAATGTGGAGCAGCGGGAGGAAATCCGGAGCGAGGTCGAGGAGGAGCTGAACCTTAAAATCGACGAGGAAGGTCATCTGATCGATGAGCCGGAAAAGGATGCGGGGACGGCAGAAGAACCGGTAGATTCGGAAACTGGAATGGAAAAAAAGAAGAGAATGAAAGTGGCACAATCATAAGCAATACAGAGATAGAGAAAGAAATAGAAAGCGAAGACAACAGCGAAACCGATGAGGAGGATTCCATATCATGAAATGCAGTGAGATCAAAGTGATCAAGAAAGACGGGACAAAAGAAGAATTCAATGTCCAGAAAGTCCTGGCGGCGGTGAACAAGTCCGCAAACCGTGCGATGATAATCTTCTCAAAGGCTGAGAGCAAATTTATCTGTGAGTTCGTGGAGGAGAAGGCGGAGGAACTGGACCAGTCAGAGGTGCCGATCGCCCAGATGCACAATATCGTCGAGGGCGCCCTGGAGCGCGTCAATCCGGTGGTCGCAAAGAGTTACCGCGATTATCGCAACTACAAGCAGGATTTCGTCCAGATGTTGGACGAGGTCTACAAAAAGAGCCAGTCCATCATGTATATTGGCGACAAGGAAAACAGCAACACCGACAGCGCCCTGGTCTCCACGAAGCGGAGCCTGATCTTCAACGAGTTAAATAAATCCTTATACCAGAAGTTCTTTATGACCGTTGAAGAACTTCAGGCATGCCGCGACGGCTATATCTATATTCACGACATGTCCGCGCGCCGTGATACGATGAACTGCTGCCTCTTTGATGTCAATGAGGTCTTAAGCGGCGGATTTGAGATGGGAAATATCTGGTACAACGAGCCGAAGACCCTGGATGTGGCCTTTGACGTTATCGGCGATATTGTCCTGAGTGCTGCAAGCCAGCAGTATGGCGGTTTTACGGTGCCGAACGTGGAGAATATCCTGGCGCCTTACGCGGAGAAATCTTACGGAAAGTATATCACAAAGTATATTGACCTTGGTCTCGATGAGGAGAAGGCAAAAGAAGTGGCATGGAACGACGTTCAGCGCGAGATGGAACAGGGATTCCAGGGATGGGAGTACAAGTTTAACTCTGTTTCCTCCAGCCGCGGTGACTACCCGTTTATCACCATGACAGCGGGAACCGGAACAAGCCGCTTCGCGAAGATGGCCACTATCACGATGCTGAACGTCAGAAAGAAAGGTCAGGGAAAAGAAGGCCACAAGAAGCCGGTACTGTTCCCGAAGCTTGTATTTTTATATGATGAGAACCTCCACGGACCGGGGAAGGAGCTGGAGGACGTCTTCGAGGCGGGAATCGAGTGTTCCTCAAAGACCATGTATCCAGACTGGCTGTCCCTGACCGGTGAAGGCTATATTGCCAGCATGTACAAGAAATACGGAAAGATCATCAGCCCCATGGGATGCCGCGCGTTCCTGTCCCCGTGGTATGAGCGGGGCGGCATGGAACCGGCGGATGAGAAGGATGTTCCGGTGTTCGTGGGACGTTTCAATGTGGGCGTTGTGAGCCTGCATCTTCCGATGATCCTCGCGAAGGCGAGACAGGAGAGCAGGGATTTTTATGAGGTCCTTGACTACTACCTGGAGCTGATCCGGAAGATCCATATCCGGACCTATGCATATCTGGGAGAGATGCGTGCCTCCACGAATCCGCTTGCCTACTGTGAGGGCGGATTCTATGGCGGTCATTTAGGGCTTCACGATAAGATCAAGCCGCTGTTAAAGACGGCGACGGCGTCCTTTGGAATCACGGCGTTCAATGAGCTTCAGAGACTTTATAACGGAAAGTCCCTGGTGGAGGACGGTACCTTCGCCATCGAGGTGTTAAAACATATCAACGAGAAGGTGGAACAGTTCAAGCATCAGGACGGAAACCTCTACGCGATTTACGCAACACCGGCGGAGAATCTCTGCGGACTTCAGGTAAAACAGTTCCGGAAGAAATACGGGATCGTGGAGAACGTCTCCGACCGCGAGTATGTCAGCAACGGCTTCCACTGCCATGTGACTGAGGACATTACCCCGATCGAGAAGCAGAACCTGGAACACCGGTTCTGGGAGCTCTCCAACGGCGGAAAGATCCAGTATGTGAAGTACCCGATCGACTACAACAAAGAGGCGATCCGTTCTTTGGTGCGCCGTGCCATGAAGATGGGATTCTACGAGGGCGTAAACCTGTCCCTGTCCTACTGCGATGACTGCGGGCACGAGGAACTGAACATGGATGTGTGTCCGGTCTGCGGAAGCAAAAATCTCACGAAGATCGACCGGATGAATGGATATCTGAGCTATTCCCGCGTAAAAGGCGATACGAGACTGAATGATGCGAAGATGGCCGAGATCGCGGAGAGAAAGAGCATGTGATAAAACCAGTTTGCAGTGCACGGATTCAGGCATAAAAATGTGTTGCAAGCTTGCTTGCATAAGCATTTTTCTGCCTGAATCCGTATAGGGCGAACGCCCGAGAGATTCTTGTTTTCATGTAAATGAAAACAAGAATATGAGCACTGCAAACGAGCGAGACAGAACTCATAAAAATGTGTTGCAAGCTTGCTTGCATAAGCATTTTTCTGCCTAAAGACGTATAGGGCGGACTTCCGAGAGATTCTTGTTTTTATGCCAATAAAAACAAGAATATGAACACTGAAGAATACAGATAAAGGATAAAGAAAATGCGATACCACAACATAACAAAAGAGGACATGTTAAACGGTGATGGCCTGCGCACAGTCTTATGGCTGGCAGGCTGCAGCCATGCTTGTCCGGGCTGCCAGAATCCGGTGACATGGGATGTGAAGGGCGGACTTCCGTTCGATGAGGCAGCGAAAGAGGAGCTTTTTGAGGCACTTTCCCCAGCCTGGATCTCCGGGGTGACCTTTTCCGGCGGTGACCCGCTCCACTGGCAGAACCGGAAGGAGACAGGAAATCTCATCGAGGAGATCCACAAAAAATTCCCGGAAAAGACCATCTGGCTGTATACAGGATTTCTCTGGGAAGACATCAAAGACCTCCCGTTCTTAAAATAGGTGGATGTTCTCGTCGACGGCCCGTTCGTTGAAGCGGAAAAAGATGTGACCCTGCACTGGAAAGGCAGCGCGAACCAGAGAGTGATCGACGTGAAAAAGAGCCTGGCACAGGGAAGTGTAGTTCTTTACGAGTCAAAATAGAATAATGGAGTGAAGGAGGAAGGCACATGTTCACAAAGTATATACTCTGTATTTTAACGATTGAATGGGCCGTGATTGGTACCTGGCTGTTAAAGGGAAAAGGAAAGTCCTACGAGCGGATTCAGAAGAACGATAAGATCCATGAAAAAGACCGTTTCATCCGCTTTCAGGGAATGAACCTTTTGTATCTTGCCCTGACTTCTTTCCTCGCCCTGCTCACAACATTCGCAGGCTCCGACCGCCTCACACTCCTCTTTTTCGCCGCCGTCTGCCTGTGTCTGTTCGGCCGGCTTCTCTACGGAAACTGGAAATTCGGCGGAAAGATCTGGATCCGGTGGTAAAATAGAATAAAAAACTTATTTTTGGGGCTGTCGCATTAGCATATCAGTTAGTACGGCAGTCCCATTATTGATATCAGAGTCGTTTTTACACGAAATTAAAGTTTATATAAACTTTATAATTTTAAACGTTTGATAACTTGAGACTGGTCCGCAGCTGGTTTATAATGAAGAAAATCATACAAAAGGTTCCTGAAAAAGAAAGGAAAACATGAGAAAAACATATCAGGAACTTGAATTTAAGGATGCGTTTATGTTTGCGGCGGTCATGTCCGATGCGGAAAGCTGCAGGGGAGTGCTGGAGCGGATTCTGGGAATCCCGATAAGAAAAGTAATGGTTCATGCGGAACATGTTCTCTTTGTAAATCCGGAAACAAGAGGTGTCCGTCTTGATGTGTATGCGGATGATGAACATGGAACGGTCTATAATGTGGAGATGCAGACAACGGACAATAAAAAATCTGCCGAAAAGAAGCAGGTATTATCAAGGACAGATGGATATGGATGCTTTGAAGACAGGGGAAGATTTTGCAAGGCTGCCGCAGAGTATCGTGATCTTTATCTGCACATTTGATCCATTCGGAAGAGAGCGATACAGGTATACATTTGTGGAAACCTGCAGAGAAGATGGGGAACTTCTGGAGGATGGAACCTGCAAGATTTTTCTGAACACGAAAGGGAAAATTGAGACAGGGATAGGACAGGAACTTGTACGTTTCTTAAAGTGGATCGGTGAGCCTGATGCCGGGAAGGAAAAGGAAGAAAATGATCTGCTTATCACGAAACTTCGGACACAGATCACAGATTTAAAGAAAAATCGGGGAATGGAGGAAAATTATATGTTGTTTGGTGAAATGTTGGATGAAGAAAGGCGGCAAGGGCAGAAAGAAGGACTGCAGCAGGGGAAAATGGATATACTTTTAAAACTGCTGCAGGAGCATAAGATCGACGTCAAGACAGCAGCATCAATTATGGGAATGAATGAGGATGAGTTTGCAAAAGCGGTAAAAGAATGCCAGGAAGTCTAAAACAATATTTAAACAAGTCATAAAATCTAGAGACAAATCTAACTATTTTTAATCTATCGTATCTGAAAACAAATCGATAAAGAATCAAAGAATGAATATCAGGAATCTATGTATGATTTAAAACAGGGCAGGATTCCAGAGGAATCCTACCCTAAATGTGATTGTAAACGATATTTAACAACACTTTGCAAGAATTCTCCCATCCTCTTTAGGTGGTGAGATGAATTGCCTTTTGGGAAAATCATGCAATATCTGGCATCTTAAAACTGCACATATCTGTGCACATAAATGAAAACAAGCATAGAAGAACAAATGTTCTGAAAGACATAGACAAACAAGCGTTCCTGTGCTATGATATAATCAGTCGAAAGTAAAAGGAAAGGCTGATTTTATGAGAAAATTGGACAGTAATGCGCATTCAGTATTTCTACTCTATTATCATTTGATTCTGGTTATAAAATACCGAAAAAAGATACTGACGGATCCTGTTTCTGATCGGGCCCGGGAGATTTTTGAATATATCGCTCCGAAGTATCATGTTACATTAGAGGAATGGAATCATGATCGGGATCATGTTCATATCATGTTCCGGGCCCATCCGAAATCGGAACTCAGCAAATTTATTAATGCGTATAAAAGCGCAAGCAGCCGATTGATAAAAAAAGAGTATCCGGAGATTCGGCAGAAGCTTTGGAAAGAAATGTTCTGGAGCCAGAGTTTTTGTCTGTTAAGTGCTGGTGGTGCACCCATTGAGGTTATCCGCCAGTACATAGAAACACAGGGAGAAAAGAAGAGTGAACATCGTGTACCGTTTTCGGATCTACCCGAATAAATCTCAAAAAGAACTATTTGCAAGGACATTTGGCTGTGTGCGTTTCGTGTATAACCGGATGCTGGCAGAAAAGAACGAATATTATGAGAAAACCGGAAAAGTATTAAAGGTTACGCCTGCAAAATATAAGGCAGAGTTTCCGTGGCTGAAGGAGGTAGACAGTCTGGCATTGTGCAATGCACAGCTGCATCTGCAGACAGCCTACAAGAACTTCTTTCGGGATTCTTCGGCTGGTTTTCCGAAGTTCAAGTCAAAAAAGAATCCGGTGAGAAGTTATACGACAAACTGCGTAAATGGAAATATTACTTTGCAGAATGCGAAACTGAAACTTCCGAAAGCAGGTTGGATCCGCATAAAACAGCATCGGAGTATCGATGATCGTTACATATTGAAGGGTGCCACCGTCAGCCAGGAAGCAGATGACAAGTATTATGTATCATTACTGTATGCGGCAGAAGAACCGGGACATGAAATCAGGCCAGTAAAAACCGCAATCGGACTTGATTTTTCCATGAGCGAATTGTATGTAGATTCCCATGGAGCTCATGCAGATTATCCCCACTTTTTCCGAAAATCCCAGGAAAAACTTGCAAGGGAGCAGCGCAGGCTGAGTCATTGCGAAAAGGGGAGCGGCCGTTACATGAAACAGAAAAAGAAAATAGCCAGACTCCATGCTCATATCGCACGTCAGCGGAAAGACTATCTACACAAGGAATCCAGAAAGATAACCAATTTTTATGATCTTGTGTGCATAGAATCTTTGAATATGAAAGAAATGAGCCAGGATTCAAGGTTCGGAACGAGTGTTCATGATAATGGATGGGGTATGTTTACTGATTTTCTTTCCTACAAATTAGAACGTGCCGGTAAGAAACTGGTTCGTATTGATAAGTGGTATCCCAGTTCAAAAATCTGCAGCTGTTGCGGAAAACTCAAAAAGGAGTTGAAACTGGAAGACCGTATCTATAGCTGCACCTGTGGAAATCAGATGAACCGTGATGAGAATGCAGCTATCAATATTTGCAGGGAAGGATTGAGAATATCGGGAGTTGAACTTGAAACAGAAAGAAAAATTTCCTGATCTCCGCCCAAAACGTAGATTTTGTTCGGGACTGCGTAGATACGAAACAGCCCCGCTCGTAATAACAGAACCGTGGGACACACGGGGATAGCTCGCCTATGCTTTGCCCAATAGGGCAATCGAACGAGAAGCCCCCACTTCAAGCGTTAGCTAAGTGGGGGGAGTATGTCACAGAAAATGATCTTCGCATCCTGTCCGCCGAGCTCGATGGCGGTTCCCACAGTCTCGTAGGTCTTCTTTAAGGCGATGGAGTTAGCGACGACCTCCTGGATATAGGGGGTGCCAGCCGCCTCGGCCACAGGCTTTGCACCGGAACCGGTGAGAATGATCCTGGCGTCACAGTCAGGAAAACGCTCTGCCGCTTCCCGGATTGCGAAGAGGACGCTGGCGAGCTGGTCCGCGTGGTGGCGGCGGTAGTCGGAGTATAAAAGTGTTTCGGTCCCGGCATCCAGGACCGTGATCTTTGTTGTGGTGGAACCGACATCGATTCCGATCAGTAACTTTTTCATAATCGTATTCTTTCATATTGATAACAGTCCGATTGCTTTGAAGGTGACGGTTATCTTTTTCTCTGTTAGTCCTTATCTGTATAGTTTAGAAAGAAAAAAGGCATAAAACCGTTTTGCATCTAAAATCATGCCGATTTCTGCCAATTCATTCAGTATTTTAGTGCCTGAATTTTTAAAAGTCAAGAATTGCGTGGGATGGAAAAGGGAAAACAGTGCTAAAATTTCGCTAAGATAGTGCAAAAATGGCGGAAAATACGGGAAGTCAGGGAAAAAGAGGAGACTTGAAAAAAGAAAGAAAAAAGTCGAAAACAGCAATTGCGGCGGTGCGCCGGATACAGGTAAAAATCAGATTAAAGCTGGAAAAATAACTATTTGAAGAAAAGGCATGTAAAAATCAGAGAAATCTGATCCACATGCCTTTTATAGTAAGTTCTATCGTAACTGTTCAGTAGGTCTGCGCACTTGCTGCGCTGACCGTAAGAAAACATAGGCTGGAAGGCAAAAATCCCATCAGCGAAGCTGATCTGGAATGGATTTTTGCACGTAACTATGAAGGCACTGAATAGTTACGTTCTATCATTCTTTTACGAGAACTTTTGTGATTTCTGCAATATAAACAGTGTGATAATCTTTCTCCGGATACCATTTTCCATCGTTCTCTTTTGCGATAAAGTTCTCCGGCTTGATCTCATCCTCGTAGAGCTTCCTGCACACGAA
Organism: Clostridium sp. AF28-12; assembly: GCF_003435225.1. NCBI lineage: Bacteria > Bacillati > Bacillota > Clostridia > Eubacteriales > Clostridiaceae > Clostridium > Clostridium sp. AF28-12. Next base: position 56,149 of record NZ_QWGJ01000013.1, read on the forward strand.
GACCATGCTGGCCTCCTCGAAAGCAGCTGTTCCGTCTGTGAAATACGGGGTAAGTCCAGCTTCTTTGACCTTATCGCAGTCACGGCCGGATTTGGAACCGCAGATGGAGAGTGCCTGTTTGTGCTCCGGTCCGTAGAAGGACAGGGTAAAGGTATCGTTCGCGTCGACGAATTTCTTTGTGTAGCGCTGCGGGCGGATATAGCAGGTGGCAACATTTTTGCCCCAGAGAACGCCGAGACCGCCCCAGCTTGCGGTCATGGTGTTGTATCCGGACTGATCGCCGGCAGTGATCAGCATCCACTCAGAACCGATCTTTGTGAAGGGATTAAAATTCAGACTTTTGATATCAACTTCTTTGAATGCCATGGAAAAATCTCCTTTCAATGATAAAACTGCAGTAACTGTTCCGTAGATCTTCGCAGTTACAAACTACTTTTATTATAGAATGAGATAAAATAAAATGCAAATGCTTTGTATCCTGAGGGCTGGTTTATGAAAAAAACTGTGCAGGGTGCGGAAAAATTCATGAATAGAAGAGAAAATTATGCTTGAATGAACGTAATATAAGTGTTATATTTTTAACAAGACAGGGAAACCCATGAGGACGATCATGATTGGAGGAAAGCTTATGAGAGGCGTAGAGACAAGAATCCAGGAGATCCGCCATCGGATCTTCAGGGAAGTGGCAAGAATGGCGTATCACACGGAATGGCCGGTGGACAAACGGATTGAGGAGCTTCCGTATAAGATCATTCCGGGAGAAGTCGGAAATTTCAGAAACGATGTTTTTTTGGAGAGGGCGATCGTGAGCGAGCGGCTCCGTCTTGCCATGGGACTTACGTACCGCGGGGCATCGGACCCAGCACCGGTATCCCAGGGAATCGAGGAGGCGGACAAACCGGAGACATATTACACGCCGCCGCTCATCAATGTGATCAAATTCGCCTGTAACGCGTGTCCGGAAAAGCGGGTCTATGTGACAGACGGCTGTCAGGGCTGCCTTGCCCACCCATGTGTGGAGGTGTGTCCGAAGGACGCAGTGAGTCTGGACCGCACAAACGGAAGATCCAGGATCGACCCGGATAAGTGCATCAAGTGCGGACAGTGCGCGAATGTCTGTGCCTACCATGCCATCATCATCCAGGAGCGCCCCTGCGCGGCGGCCTGCGGCATGGATGCTATCCACTCGGACGAGAACGGAAAGGCGGATATCAACTACGACAAATGCGTCTCATGCGGACAGTGCCTCGTGAATTGCCCGTTCGGGGCCATTGCGGACAAATCCCAGATCTTCCAGGTCATCCGCGCGATCCAGACAGGTGAGAGAGTGTACGCCGCTGTGGCACCGGCATTTGTCGGTCAGTTTGGCCCGAAGGTAACACCTGGAAAGCTGAGGGCGGCCATGAAAGCCCTGGGCTTTGCGGACGTCTTTGAGGTCGCCATCGGCGCGGATCTCTGTGCGGTGCAGGAGGCGGAGGACTTTGTGAAGGAAGTTCCGGAACAGCTGCCGTTTATGGCGACATCCTGCTGCCCGGCATGGTCCATGATGGCGAAAAAACTGTTCCCGGACTACGCGAACTGTATCTCCATGGCGCTGACGCCGATGACGCTCACCGCGCGACTCATCAAGAAGAAGCATGAGAAGGCGAAGGTGGTCTTTATCGGACCCTGCGCGGCGAAAAAACTGGAAGCTATGAGAAAAACTGTGCGGAGTGAGGTGGATTTCGTCCTGACCTTCGAGGAGATGGCGGGAATCTTTGACGCGAAGCATGTGGATATCGAGAATATCGCGGAGGATGAGGGCGGAGTCAGCGCGGCATCCAGGGACGGAAGAAACTTCGCGGTTGCCGGCGGCGTCGCGAAATCCGTGGTGGACGTGATCGCCCAGATGTACCCGGACAAGGAGATCAAGGTGGCGAACGCCGAGGGCTTAAAGGAGTGCAAGAAGCTGTTACAGCTCGCCAAGGCAGGAAAGTACAACGGATACCTGTTGGAAGGAATGGCATGCCCGGGCGGGTGTGTGGCAGGCGCCGGAACGATGCAGCCGGTGAAGAAATCCCAGACGGCGGTCTCCTTATATGCCGCGAAAGCCGGTCATGTGACCAGCGACAGGACGGAATATGTAAGCGAGCTGGAGAAACTGGTGGACTAAGTGCGTGGCAGCTTGTTCTGCCGGTTCAGAATGCAAAGCAACAGATTAAAGAGTTATCAAATAAAAGCGGCTTCCTTGACGGAAAGCCGCTTTCATTGTAAAATACGTACTTGACGCGTCTTTTCGTGGAAAGATCCAGCAAAGACATGTCACAGTGAGCAGGAAAGGAGGAACTTTAAGATGGATCAGAAGATGGGAAGAAATAAGAACAAAACAGGACTTGTGCTGGAAGGGGGCGGTATGCGCGGCATATACACGGCGGGAGTTCTGGACGTATTTCTGGATGAGGGCCTTACCTTTGACGGGGTGATCGGCGTTTCGGCGGGAGCGGTTCATGGGTGCAGTTTCCTTTCGGGACAGAAGGGAAGAAGTATCCGGTATTATAAAAAATACTGTGCGGACAAGCGGTTTATGAGCACCGAAAATCTGATCAGGACAGGAAATTTTGTGGATGCTGATTTCTGCTACCACGAACTTCCAGAGATCTTGGATGTTTATGATTATGACATGTTTAATAAAAATAAAGAACACACCGATTTCTACGCGGTCTGCAGCGATGTTGAGAAGGGAAAACCGGTCTACGCGAAGCTTCACGATATGAAACGTGATATCGACTATATCCGTGCATCAGCGTCGCTTCCATATGTGTCAAAGTTTGTGGAGCTTGACGGCAGAAAACTGCTTGACGGCGGATGTACGGACAGTGTACCGGTGGAAACATTCCGGAAACTGGGATATAAGCGCAATGTTGTGGTCCTCACGAGAGATTCAGGGTACCGGAAAAAACCGGAAAATCCCTGGATGGCGGATATTGTGTACCATAAATATCCGAAGTTCGCAGAGGCGCTTAAGAACAGGGCTGTTGAGTACAACATGAGTATCCGAAATATTGAAAAGCTGGAAAGGGCGGGCGAAGTTTTCGTGATCCGTCCGAGCGTTCCTCTTACGATCCCGAGGATCTGCAAGAGCGCCGAGGAGATCGAAAAGACATATCAGATCGGTGTCATGGACGCGAAGAAGATGATGGCGGATCTGAGAAAATGGCTGGAAACGTCAGATGGATCAGAAGGGTGACGGAGCAGTCATGAAATGGTGAAGCCACCAGAGAAAAATAATTATGCGGGAGCGCCCGGTCTGCTTTATGGGCAGATGACAGAGTGGAAAACAGACTGATAAGGGGGAGAAAGATATGGCAGCAGGAAAAAAAGAAAATCAGAACGCGGACCATATGATCCGACCGGTGGCGTATATCCACACGGATTTCCCGACAAAATTCGGAATTCCGAGACAGAGCGGCCTGACGGGTGATCTGGAGGCGAAGATCGTTTTTGAGCCGGAATTTTCCAATCCTGAGGCCATCCGGGGAATCGAAGAGTTCTCCCATCTCTGGCTGATCTGGGAGTTTTCGGAGAACGTCAGAAAGCCGGGAAACTGGTCAGCGACGGTGCGTCCGCCGAGACTCGGGGGAAACATGAGAGTCGGTGTGTTTGCCACGAGATCCCCGTTCCGTCCGAATCCCCTGGGACTTTCCGTCGTGAAGCTTAAAAGAGTGGAATACCTGGAAAACGGCGCTCCGGTCTTAGTTGTCACGGGGGCGGACATGATGGATGGGACGCCTGTCTTTGACATCAAGCCCTACGTCCCCTTTGCGGACAGCCACCCGGAAGCGAAGGGCGGCTTCACGGACCAGACGAAAGAGTACGGGCTTGCGGTGGAGATCCCGGAAAAACTTCTGGAGTTCCTGCCGGAAGAAAAGCGGGATCCGCTCCGCGCAGTTCTGGCCCAGGATCCCCGCCCGTCCTACCAGGAGGATCCGGACCGGGTTTATGGCATGGAATTTGCCGGATATGAGGTGAAGTTTACCGTGTCGGAGAAGGTTCTCCATGTGAAAAGTGTGGAGAAATGTACTGTTTGAGCAGTGCAGAAAAATGATTTAGAAGAAAAAAGTTATGGACAATGATCGTGATGACGATCTTTGTTGTCGCCATCGGTTCCCTTGGAATCGCAGGTATCCCTGGAACAGCGACCATGGCTGCTTCCGTCGGACTTTCCGGTGTCGGCATGGGCGCCCAGTTCGGTATGGTCAGTCCGATCTTAGCCATAGACCCGATCATCGACATGCCGAGAACCATGATCAACGTCACCGGTTCCCTGACGAATGCACTTGTTGTAGATAAGATGATGGGAAATCTGAATCTGGATGACTACAATGATATGAGTTTAAATACTCTGGACAGCAAAGCAAACAAGGAAAGCGCAGAGAAATAAAATAGCTGCAAAGAAGCGTAAATTCCCCGTGTGTATCTGTAAGGCAGGTATGCGCGGGGGATTTTTTGCGGAAAAACAGTGGTGATTTCCGTAAAATGGGCATTTAAGTATGAATTTAACATGCAAAAATGTTAAATTCATAACTATATCCGCTAAAAATTCGAAAAAACTGGACAGTCTCATATTTTCCTGTATAATAAATACTCGTGGTCTTTTTTCGGGACCAGACAGTTACTTTTACACACACAGGTAAGAAAAAGGAGAATATTGAGTATGGAAAAAATACGTCCAATGTTGTTCACAACATTGAAGAAGTATTCCGGTGCCCAGCTGATGTCTGATGTGGTAGCAGGTATCATCGTAGCCATCATTGCCCTTCCGTTGTCCATCGCGCTGGCACTGGCGTCCGGCGTAGGTCCGGAGCAGGGAATCTACACGGCCATCGCGGCAGGCTTCGTGATCTCATTCTTAGGCGGCAGCCAGGTACAGATCGCAGGTCCGACAGCAGCCTTTGCTACGATCGTAGCCGGCATCGTGGCGAGAAGCGGCGTGGAAGGTCTGGCAGTCGCAACGATCCTGGCAGGTATCATCCTTGTTATCATGGGATTCTGTCAGCTTGGTTCCTTGATCAAATTTATCCCGTTTACGATCACCACCGGATTCACCTCCGGTATCGCGGTGACCATCGTGATCGGACAGTTAAAGGATTTCTTCGGTGTCACATACCCGGCAGGTATGGAGACCATCGAGACCATGCAGAAGTTAAAAGCTTTTGCCGCAGGTTTCGGAACCATGAATGTTCATGCGTTGATCGTAGGTCTTGTCTGCCTGGCGATCCTCATCGTAATGCCGAAGATCACGGAGAAGATCCCGGGATCCTTAGTGGCAGTCATCGCAGGTATCGTGATGGTAAAATTCCTTCCGTTACAGGTCAACACGATCGGAGATCTCTACAGCGTCAGCAATGCACTTCCAGCCTTCCATATGCCGGCCTTCAGCTATGACGTGATCCAGGGATCTTTATCCGACGCATTCACGATCGCGATCCTGGCAGCCATCGAGTCCCTGCTTTCCTGCGTTGTCGCGGACGGCATGATCGGCGGAAAGCACCGCTCCAACACAGAGCTTGTGGCCCAGGGTGCAGGAAATATTGTTTCTGCTTTATTTGGCGGAATCCCGGCAACCGGTGCGATCGCACGTACAGCGGCAAACATCAAGAACGGCGGACGCACTCCGGTAGCCGGAATGGTCCATGCTGGCGTTCTTCTTCTGATCCTTGTGATCCTGATGCCGTACGCAAGCTGGATCCCGATGCCGACCATCGCGGCGATCCTGTTTATGGTTGCCTACAATATGTGTCAGTGGAGAACATTCGCAAGACTCGCAAAGACGGCTCCGAAGAGCGATATCGCAGTTCTTGTGATCACATTCTTCTTAACAGTAGTCTTCGATCTTGTCGTAGCCATCGAGGTGGGCATGGTGCTTTCCTGTCTGCTGTTCATGAAGCGCATGAGCGACGAGATGGGAGTCAGAAGCTGGCTCCATGTGGAGGAACTTGAGGAGCAGAAGCGCGAGGAAGAGGAAGCTGCCAAAGGCGCGAAAAAGGCAAATGCGATTCCTTCTGTAGAGGAAGCGCAGCTGAAGGCGGCGGCAGAGGAGATCAACCCGGCAGATTTACGCCAGATCCCGATGGAGCTTGCGGTCTACGAGCTCACAGGACCGTTATTCTTCGGCGCGGCTGACCGCATCAACCAGATCACAGTGGGGGAAGGCACAAGATGCCTGATCCTGCGCATGCGTGCGGTTCCGGCAGCCGACAGCACAGCCATGAACTCCATGACAGCCCTCTATGAGCGCTGCAAAAAGAACGGAGTCACCCTGATCCTGTCCCATGTCAACGAGCAGCCGATGCGCGCAATGGAGAAAGCCGGATTCGTGGATCTCGTGGGAAGAGAAAATTTCTGCAGGAATATTGAGGAAGCCCTTGACCATGCGGACAAGATGCTTGAGAAGTAAATAAGGACGCGGAGGAAGATTTTTCTGCGCAAAGCTGAAAAGAGCTGTGTGACTATATTTGGGTCATCAGCTCTTTTTGGCATATGTAGGGAAGCATAGACTGCAAAAATTAAATTATATTTTTGAAAAAGTCTGTTAAGATGACGCAAAACGCAAAAAATACATACAAAAGTTACAAAAATCCTGACGAAATATATTGTACATGTTATTTGCAAAATTTGTGTTAAGGAGAAAAAATAAGCGATTAAGCGGCGGCTAAAAAGCAGGTAAAAAGGTAGCGGGGATAAAAATTCTGTGATATATATGGTTCGACTTAAAAACAGGAGAGAAATTTCATCCTGTCAGATTAAAACCATCCCGAAAAAGAAATTTGGCAAAGATTCTTTGCAGGAAACAAAAGCGGGGTGGATATAAAAGAAGAGTTTGGGAGGTCTATATCATGGCTAATTTATTTTCGATCCTTTTCATCATCCTTGTTGCGATTGTAGGCGGTATTCCGACCATCGTGATCACGGGTTATATTCCGGTCATGATCGCTCAGAAGATTTATAGAAAAGTGAAGTACGGATATTCTTTATATCGTTAAAATAAAGGGATGGTTGACTGGCTGTTTGAAAAAACGGCAGTGAAATCTGAACAAATATCATTAAGACGGGTGACTTTTCGGGAAATTATCTGCAATCTTAACACGATTTTAGCAGAAATTATGTTATAATGAATCCAAAAGAAGAATAAGTGATAAGAATGGCAGCAGTTGTTCTTCATGGATCATAAAAAAACCGGAGGTTCCCCTATGAGCACAAAAGTCAGATCAGTGTTAAAGAACAGCGGGATCGCGTTCGGGATCCTGGGAATCGCGACGGCATTTTGTTTTCTTGTCCAGCGGATCTCAGAATCAGACACGCACGTCCCGCTGTTGTTCGTTTTGGCGGTGCTGTTTGTGTCCCGCTTTACGGATGGATATGTTTATGGAATCGTCGCATCGATCATCGCTGTGTTCGGCGTGAACTATGTATTTACGTTCCCGTATTTCAAACTGAACTTTGCGATCACAGGATACCCGCTGACCTTCGTTGCCATGCTGGCTGTGGCCTGCAGCGTCAGCGCCCTGACGACCCAGATTAAGAAACAGGAGCAGATGCGGCTGGAGGTTGAGCGGGAAAAGATGCGCGCGAACCTTCTGCGGGCGGTCTCCCATGATATCCGCACCCCGTTGACGTCGATCGTCGGCTCCGCGTCCGGGATCATCGACAACTATGACGCGCTATCGAAGGAAAATATCCTGGAACTCCTTGAGGACATGAAATCCGAGGGTCAGTGGCTCGTCCGGGTGGTGGAAAACCTTCTTTCCATCACGAGGATCGGGGATGGAACCGCCAGGATCGATAAGGAAGATGAACTGGTGGAGGACGTGATCAGCGGAGCGATCACGAAATTCAGAAAACGATTCCCGGATATCGAGGTAGTCCCGAAAGTGCCGGAGGATGTCCTGTTTGTGCCTATGGACGCGATCCTGATCGAGCAGGTGATCGTAAATCTCCTGGAAAACTGCGTGCTCCACGCGGACGGTATGACAAAGATCTGGTTGATCGTGACGGAGGACGGGGACCAGGTGAAATTCTCTGTTGAGGATGACGGTGCCGGAATCAAGGAGTCCGCTCTTCCGAGAATGTTCGACGGAAGTTTCCAGTCGGAGGACGGAAAAGAGAGCGATTCCAAGCGAAATATGGGAATCGGACTTTCGGTCTGCATGACCATCGTAAGAGCCCACGACGGAATCATGAAAGCAGAAAACAGAAAAGAAGGCGGTGCCAGAGTGATGTTCTGGCTGCCGAAAGGAGTGGACACGGAATATGGAGATTAAAGACAGAGTGCTGGTCGTGGAAGACGACAAGAGGATCAGCAATTTCATCAAGACAGTGCTGGAAGCGAACAATTACGATGTGATCGTTGCGCAGACGGGAGCGGAGGCATACAGCATGGTGACCTCCCAGTGTCCGGACGTGGTGATCCTGGATCTCGGTCTTCCGGATATGGACGGCATGAAGATCCTGCAGGGCGTGCGGGAATGGTCCGCGATGCCGGTGATCGTTGTGTCGGCGAGAACCCATGAGAGGGATAAGGTGGAGGCACTGGATCTCGGAGCCGACGATTACATCACGAAACCTTTCGGAACATCCGAGCTTCTCGCGAGGATCCGCACTGCGATCCGCCACACAAGGTCTGGGATCCCGAATCAGCCGGGCGGACAGACGGGAGTTTTTAAATCCGGCGGATTGACCATCGATTATGACAAGCACCGCGTGTTTATCGACGGTGTGGACGCGGGGCTGACCCAGAACGAGTATAAGATCGTGAGTCTTCTTGGAAAGTATGCCGGGAAAGTCATGACTTATGACTATATTATCAAAGAAATCTGGGGACCGAACATGAAGAACGACAACCGGATCCTGCGCGTCAATATGGCAAATATCAGAAGAAAGATCGAGAAGAATCCTGCGGAGCCGCAGTATATTTTTACAGAGGTCGGCGTCGGATACCGGATCGTGGAGCCGGATTAGGACAGGATGGCGTGTTGCAGCGGAAAGTGAATAAGCTATGGTAAAACACCTGCTGTGTCCTCTGTAAATTTAGAGGGCAGCAGGTGCTTTTTGTGTAATAGGAAATTCCGAGGAATTCCCTATTACACAAAAGGCACTAACGTGCCAATGATGCGCATTCTATTGTGTGGCAGCAGCCTTCTGGACAAGTTCATCCAATGTCCCGAACCGGTAGCTCATCTCCTCCCACTTCGTCAGCAGCTCATCGAGGATCGCCGCGTTTGTGGAGGAAGTACTGTGCAGAAGCACGATGGCACCAGGATGGATGCGCCCGAGAAGCTTTTTGAATGCTTCCTCCTTTGTGGGCTGTTTGTCCTGATACCAGTCCACATAGGCGAGACTCCAGAAGAAGGTCTGATAGCCGAGAGCTTTTGCCATCTGAAGATTCGCTTTGCTGTACTTTCCCTGGGGCGGCCGGTAGTATTTCCGCATGTTCTCTCCTGTGATCTCTGTGTAGCTTGTTTCGAGGCTTGAGAGCTCTTTCGCGAAGCTTTCCGGATCGCTGATCTTCGACATGTCCGGGTGGTGGTATGTATGGTTTGCGACAATATGCCCCTCGGAGACCATGCGTTTTACGAGGTCCGGGCTGGTCTCCAGGTAGTTTCCGACGACGAAAAACGCGGCGGGAACCTGATGCTTTTTCAAGGTGTCCAGGATCATGGGGGTATTGCCGTTCTCATATCCGGCGTCGAAGGTCAGGTAGATGACTTTCTCGCCGGAAAGATCGGCGTACCAGGCATTGTACTGCTTTAATTCATCTGCCGTGGCGTTAGCGACAGGCGGCTTTCCCTCCTGCTGGAATGAGAGGCCCCAGTTTCCGTCCGCAGATGCCGGGACTGACGGAATGACGGTGGCGGCGAAAGCGCCGAGGACGTAGGAGAGGGGGAGTAGGATGAGAGCCAGAAGAAGTGTGGCTGGACGGCTTCCTGCGAAAGCCTGGTCATGATCGCGCGGGAATTCTTTTAAAAGACAGAAAAATGGAAATTTCATGAAATGATATCCTTTTCAGGTGGTTCCAGAGACGTGCAGATGTCTCATGGAATTGCTTTTTATAATATATTCCACCCCGGATATTTGTATTCCATCGCAAAATGTGGTAAGATGTGTTGGTGCGCGTAAAGCTGCCGGTTCGGCAGTATGAAAGGAGAGAAAAAATTGAAGATCAGGATCCGGAGGATTCTTTTTCCAATACTGTTCTGTCTGGCGGTAGCATGTATCATTGAACTTCCACTTGCGCAGACAACGATTTTCGGGGACGACGTGATCTTATGGGATACCTTGTTCCGCTCAGTCATCGCGGTTCCGATGCTGGTACATCTTTATAGAGAGGATTCGGTGTTCAGGGGAAAAGAACACTGGAACGGAAAAATCGCGGCTGCGGCATTTTTCAGTGGCGCAGGAATATCCCTGGCGTTCGGCCTTGCGGTGAGAGCGCTTCAGATCTCTGGCGCGGCCCTGGCAGATGAGAGCCTGTTCACAGGAAATCTGTGGCTGGAGGCTGTGGTGCTTTTGGCGGCATCCCCGATCCTTGAGGAATATTTTTTCCGCGGCGTTCTCTATGGAAGATGCAAGGAGCTTGTATCCGCCCCGGCGGCAGCATTTATGACCGCGGCGTTTTTCGGTGTGTTCCACTGGGACCTTGTGCAGGGAATCTACAGCTTCTTTATGGGGCTGCTCCTGGCATATCTTATGGAAAAAACGAACACGGTGAAGGCACCGGTGGTGTTCCATTTCGCGGCGAATCTGGCGGCACTTGTTCTGGAGGTTTTTTAGCATGACGGAAAGAGTGTGCTTATATTTTGTATCAAAATCGGTCGGTTCCGGCGGTCCTGATGCCGCAAAGATGGCGAAAAAGGCGGCAGATTGCCGTAAAATCGTAAGGGAATCGTAATTGAATCATCAAAACCCAGATGATAAAATAGTTTAGGCAAAAAAGAAAGGCGGGAAAACGACATGAAAAAAAGAACATTATTCCGCAGCGGTGCGGCGTTTCTTATGGGACTTCTGATGACCGCGGCGGTGGGATGTTTCACAAGCTTTGCTTATGACAGCGCAAGGCTGAAGGCTTGTTCAGTAGAGAACGGAAACAGCATTTCCGTCACAGGAACAGCCACGGCCGGCGCTTTAAATGAGGGGGAAACTCCGGATGATGGCTATTATTATCTGTTCGAGCTTCACCCATATGAGTCTGAGATAGGCTCCAGAACGGACTACATCGCATGGAGCAACAAATCCGACAAGTTAAAATTCACCTTAAAATACAGCGGTGATTCCACGGATACGATGCTCTATTCCAGATTCGTGGTTGCGTTAAAGACCGGCAGCACCTACACCCCGATCAGCAATGCGATCTATGTGACGAACCCGGGCGATGTGGCAAAATATCGCGAGGATTACCCGGAGCCGATGAGCAAAAAAGGACTTCTGATCCAGCTCGATATGCTCGGCGACGCGCTGAACCTGGGCGTAAAGCACACGACGGTCAATATCCCGTATCACCAGCTTGTGGGCGGTAATTTAAAATACAAATACAACGGAAAGACCTACAACTTCAACGGTGATCTCATCAAGGATTATGATAAGATGATCAGTGCGTTCTCCGCGAAAGGAATCGTTGTGACGGCGATCCTTTTAAACGGACGGAACGACAACTACCCGGAGCTTCACGAAGCCGGGCTTGCGAAGAGAAAGGAAGCTTTCTACTACGGTTTTAATGTCTCCACGGAGCAGGGATATGAGACGACCCGCGCGCTGCTCTCCTTTATGGCAGAGCGCTATTCCGGTGCCCACGATGACTATGGCCGTGTCAGCAACTGGATCGTCGGAAATGAGATCAACAACAACTTAAACTGGAACTACACCGGTCCGATGGACATTGATTCCTATACAAAGCTCTACTCAAAGGTATTCCGTGTGGCCTACACGGCGATCAAGAGCCAGAGCCGCAACGCGCGGGTCTTCTTCTCCACGGACTATGAGTGGAAGCGCGCAAACTCCAACCTGATGTATGGCGCAAAGGACTTTATTGACCGCTTCAACGCCGATATCCGTGACGAGGGGAATATCGAGTGGGGACTTGCCTACCACCCGTACCCGCATCCGATGACGGAGCCGGAGTTCTGGGATGATGATCAGACGGGAGCTGTCAATAATACCGAAGATTCACCGGTCGTAAACTTCAAAAACCTCAACGTCCTGACGGATTACTTCCAGAAGGATATCATGCGCGATGCAGGCGGAAATGTCCGTCATATCATTCTCTCTGAGGAGGGCTTTACATCAAAGAGCGCGACCCGGGGAGATGTCTATGATATCCAGGCAGCCGCTTTCGCGTATGCATATTATCTTGTAGATAATAACCCGTATATCGACGCGTTTATCTTAAACCGTCAGGTCGATGCGGTGATCGAGGTAGAGCAGTCCTGCTCATTCGGCCTCTGGACGGTGGATATGTCAAGTCCGGATCGGGTGATCGCTGTTATGCCGAAGAATATTTACAACGTATTCAAATATATTGATACAAATAAATCTCTGAAGTATACGGAATTTGCGAAGAAGATCATCGGAATCAACAAGTGGAGCGATGTGATCCCGGGATTTAAGCTGCAGGAATAATTCAAAAAATAAAGCTGGTATTTTGATTCGGCAGGATACTTTCGGATATGTGTTCTGCCGGATCTTTTTTGCTTACAAATACCAGTTTTACGGGATTTTATTGACAAAATCCTAACGAGGGCTTATAATGCGCTATGACGATTATTTAGTACGACAACTCAGGAAATGACAGGAAAACAGTTTTGTGTGTCAACATTTTTCAGGAGGATATCATTATGGCAAAGAAGAATCCAATCGCAGCCGCAGCAAAGAAAATGGCTGCAGCACCGGTTAGCAATAGCACTGTAGAAGTAAAGGCAGCAGAGACAAAGACAGTAAAGGCAGAAGCAAAGGCAGAGGCTCCGAAGGCAGAAGCTAAGAAAGCAGAAGAGCCGAAGAAAGAGACAGCAAAGAAAGCTCCGGCAAAGAGAACAACAGCAAAGGACATCAAGACATCCGTAGTTGTACAGTTCGCTGGCAAGGAAGTTACAGAGAAAGACCTCATTGCAGCTGTTAAGAAAGCCTACACAAAGAAAGGCAACAAAGTCGGCGATATCAAGACCATCGAGATCTATGTAAAGCCGGAAGAGAGCGCTGCTTACTATGTAGTAAACGGTATCGGCGCAGACGATTACAAGATCGAGCTGTAAGTTGAGATGATAGTTTAGCTATGTCCGGATGGACATATGGCTGGGCAAATGTGTTTAGACACAGTCTTGCAGATGGATATATCCTGGATGTGTCGCCTGCAAAAGAACAGAAACTAGGACTTTAGGAACTTGAGCGCCCGCTGGGATCATCCCCGGCGGGCGCTTTTGAGATCAGGAGATTATGGAAAAAGAAACGAAGAGAGAGCTGCCGGAAGCGTTCGTGGAGAAGATGAAAAAGCTTCTCGGCAGTGATGCGGAATCATTTTTTAAAAGCTACGACGCGGAGCGGAAATTCGGTCTGCGGGTCAACCCATTAAAGCAGAAGAGCGGGGAGATGCCGGAGGAAGGAGAACCCCTTGGAGATTACCTGAAGGGACTCGCAAGAGTTCCCTGGGCAGAAGAGGGATTTTACTACGAGGCAGACATGCGCCCGGGACGCCACCCGTTCCACGAGGCTGGGGCATACTATATCCAGGAACCAAGCGCCATGTCTGTGGCAGAAGTACTGTCTCCAAAGCCCGGGGAGCAGATCCTGGACCTCTGTGCGGCGCCGGGAGGGAAATCCACTCATCTTGCCGGAAAAATGGGAGGACATGGGCTTTTAGTCTGCAATGAGATCCATCCTGCCCGCGCAAAGATCCTGTCCCAGAATATTGAGCGCCTCGGTGTGGAGAATGCCGTGGTGACGAACATGGATCCGTTCCGGCTTGCCCCGGAGTTTCCGGAATTTTTTGACGGGATCGTGGTGGATGCCCCGTGTTCCGGCGAAGGAATGTTCCGAAAGGATGAGAATGCCAGAAATGAGTGGAGCCCAGATCATGTAAAACAGTGCGCGGGGCTGCAGGACGGGATCCTGGACTGTGCGGCGGCGATGTTAAAGGGTGGCGGGCGGATCGTTTACTCTACCTGCACATTTTCGCCCGAGGAGAACGAGCAGAGCATAGCAGGATTCCTTGAGCGCCATCCGGAGTTTTCAGTGGTGCAGCCGGAGCTTGCAAAATATTTTTCCGCCGGTCACCCGGAATGGGCAGATGGGAACGAGGAGCTGAAAAAGACCGTGAGGATCTGGCCGCATCTTGCGGACGGAGAGGGGCATTTCCTGGCGCTGCTTGTGAAAGGTGAGAGATCCTGGGATGCTGTGGAACGTACAGAGAACGCAGACGGAAAGAAAAACAGCAAAAAGGGCGGACGTAAAAACGGACGTGCGAAAGAGGATGCGGCGCTCACGGAAGCGGTCGCTGCGTTCCGGGCATTTGAAAAAGAGAATTTGAAAGACATGGAACATCTGGAAAATGGAAAGAAATTTCTGATGTTTGGAGAGAACCTGTATCTCGTCCCGGAGGTGATGCCGGGTCTTATGGGGCTTAAGGTATTGAGACCGGGCCTGCACCTTGGAAGCGCGAAAAAAGACAGATTTGAGCCGTCCCATGCGTTGGCTCTGGCACTGAAAAAAAGTGATGTGAGACAGAGTGTGGAGGTCGGATCGGAGGATCTTGCGCTGCGGTATCTCCGTGGAGAGACATTGCGGGCGGAGGATCTTGAAGAACCGAACATCCCGGCAAAAGGCTGGGTTCTTGTGACTACCGGCGGCATGTCACTGGGGTTTGCGAAGGCGGCTGGCGGGATGCTGAAGAATCACTATCCGAAAGGACTTAGGATTCAGGGTGGTTGATGATACGCATTAAGAGATAAGTTTTTGCTTTTACATTACTGTAAAAAGGATATAGAGCCAGAAAAGAACCGGACATGGAAACAAGCGAAAACACGCTTCGCGAGTTTCCCCTTGTTATCGCGACAGTCGCCAAGGTCCCGCGCATGCGCGGACTTTGGCTCGTTGTTCGCGTAAATAAGATCCGCCGGGATCTGCCTTAATAAAAGACAGGACCTGACGGATCTTTTATGTTTGGAAACAGTTTCCTCATGTCCCCCGGCAGCGGGGCGGAGAACTCAAGCTTTTCTCCGGTCACCGGATGGGAAAAGCTTAAATATGTGGAATGGAGCGGCTGACGGTCGATAAAACGGTAGTCCGGGCAGTAGAGAAAATCCCCTGGCAGCGGATGCCCGATGGCTTTCATATGGACGCGGATCTGGTGTGTCCTTCCTGTCTCCAGGAGGAGGCGGATGAAGGAGAGGTCAGCGTTCTTGTTGTAGGCAAATGTCCGGTAATGGGTTACAGCGGTCTCACCCCGCTCTGGATCCAAGACCCGCTCGATGGTGGAGCCGTCCTTTCTTGCGATCGGAAGATCGATGGTGCCGGATGCGTCCGTCTTCCCGGAGACGATGGCGGCGTACTCCCTGTGAATCGTGTGGTCCTTCACGGCATCAGAGAGAACGCAGGAACTGTAGGGATTCTTTGCGAGAAGCACAAGCCCTGATGTGTCCCGGTCCAGCCGGTTTACGGCCCGGAACACGAAAGGAGACTCCTCATTCCTGTAATACCATGCAATCCCGTTAGCCAGGGTATTCTCATAGTGTCCCTGGGATGGGTGGACCGGCATTCCGGCTGGTTTATCGACCACAAGAACATGTTCATCTTCAAAAACGACGGAGAGTTCCATGGGAACAGGAACAATCTGGTCAGAAATTTTTTTCTCTGTAACATGGACGCGTAACCGATCTCCCGGCTGAAGGACTGTGTTGGAAAAAACAGTTTTTCCGTTTAGGAGAAAACTGCCCTCGGTGTTCCGAAGATGAACCACCAGGCGGGAAGAATAGCCGGAATCCAGGAGAAAGGCGGCGATGGAACGGCCGCTCTCAGCTTCTTTAATTGTGTAAATTAAAACTATATTCATGAAAAATCCCTTTTTATTAAAAAATAATAATTCAATACGCTAGATGCCCGCAGATATTTCGGCTGCATAACACCGCGGACATGTAGAAATGATCTCTAAAATTATTTCAGCACCTTTCATTGTATCATAGGAAAAATTGTCCGGCAAGTCTCAGAAAACATCCGCATATGCTGTTACAAATATGCGGCGGAAGTTCTGAAAAATGTGGAAAAATAAAAATATAGCAGGAATGGTGCTGGCGCGGCTCAGTGAATGGACCTTGGGGAAAGAAAAGGAAAAACGCAGACCCGGACCATCCCCGATTCTGCAGTTGTGCCTGGGGGGACTCCTGCTTTTGGCAGCGGCAGTTCCCGGAGATCATTTATACAGGGAAAGCAGCGGGCTGCAGGCTGCACAGGATCCGGTCGTATCGGTGATCCGGTCCGAGAATGGGGAGACTCTGGAATCAGCGGTGGTGCGATCGAAGGTGAAGACCGATCCGCTGAACCTGAATTCTCACTCCGCTGTCCTGCTTGACGGCGATACAGGGCGGATTCTGTACGAAAAAAACGAGATGGAAGTCCTTCCCATGGCCAGCACCACGAAGATCATGACCTGCATCCTTGCCCTGGAGAATGCCGGGCTGGACACGGAAGTCGGGATCTCAGACCGGGCGGCGACCATGCCGGAGGTGAAGCTGCATGTGAGAGAAGGGGAGAAATACCGACTGGAAGACCTTCTTTACTCCCTGATGCTGGAATCCCACAATGACACCGCAGTGGCCATCGCGGAAGCGGTCGGGGGCAGCGTGGAAGATTTCGCGGACATGATGAACAGGAAGGCAGCGGAACTTGGCTGTGATGATACATATTTTCTGACGCCCAACGGGTTGGATGCGGAGGATAAGGAGAGTGGGAAGATTCATTCCACCACTGCGGCAGACCTGGCGCGGATCCTCAGATACTGCATCGTGCTCTCCCCGGCAAAAGAAGAGTTCCTTGCCATCACAAGAGCACCGTCCCACGCCTTTTCCGACCTTTCCGGGATACGGAGTTTCTCCTGCGTCAATCATAATGCTCTCCTGACATCCATGGAAGGTGCGGTCAGTGGAAAGACCGGATTCACGGGAAAGGCTGGATACTGTTATGTTGGTGCAGTGAAAAAGGGGAAGAAGCTGTTCATAGCGGCGCTTCTGGGCTGCGGGTGGCCGCCCCACAAGACCTATAAGTGGCAGGATGTGCGGAAACTTGTGACATACGGGGATAAAAACTTTGAGTATAAGGAGATAGAGAAAAAGGGACTCGGGGAGGAAACTGCAGTTCCGGTGGAAAATGGCGTGGGGTACAGGGTTAAGGTAGAGATCGGGACTGAAAACGCGGATAAGACCCCTCTCCGTGTTCTGCTGGGAAACGATGAGAAGGTCCAGGTAAGGACAAAGATCGCAAAATCGCTCCATGCTCCGGTCCGGGAAGGAACGCCGGTGGGACAGCGGGATTACATGGTCGACGGGA
The DNA here is from genome assembly GCF_003435225.1 of Clostridium sp. AF28-12. Taxonomy (NCBI): domain Bacteria; kingdom Bacillati; phylum Bacillota; class Clostridia; order Eubacteriales; family Clostridiaceae; genus Clostridium; species Clostridium sp. AF28-12. The sequence continues at coordinate 73,711 of NZ_QWGJ01000013.1, forward strand.
TCGTCATCGACAGTGATCCGGTGGTGACAGCCGGGAATGTTGAACTTTGGGACTTTGAGTATGCGGAGAAGATCGTGATGGAAAAATTCTGGATGTAGAGGTCTATTTTTCCAGACATGAATCGATGAATGGGCCTGTTTTAAAATGTTATAAAAATCCTACTATCATACTTGAATTATAGGAATATTCTGTTATACTGATAAGAAAGATAATTGGTAACTATGAAGGTACATATCAGTTACAGAAAATTTATAAGTACGGAGGCATAAAATCATGCAGACAAAACTGACGAGAGAGGACGCCATCGCGCTCCTCAGAAAATACAACAAAGAGCCATTCCATATTCTCCATGGCCTGACTGTCGGGGGCGTTTTAAAATGGTACGCGAATGAACTCGGATACGGAGATGAGGCCGGATTCTGGGAAATCTGTGGAATCCTTCATGATATCGATTTCGAAGAGTATCCGGAAGAGCACTGCCTGATCGCGCCGCGTCTTTTAAAAGAGGGCGGAGCCGAGGATGAGGTGATCCATGCGGTCTGCAGCCACGGATACGGAATCCACGAGTGGATCGACGCGAAGCCGGAGCACGAGATGGAAAAAGTCCTCTTCGCGGCAGATGAGCTGACCGGTCTGATCTGGGCGGCAGCGAAGATGCGCCCATCAAAGAGTACGAAGGACATGGAAGTGTCCAGCTTAAAGAAGAAATTTAAAGATAAGAAATTTGCTGCAGGATGTTCCAGGGACGTCATCACAAAAGGTGCCGGGAATCTCGGCTGGGAACTGCCGAAGTTAATGGAAATGACGATCCTCGCCATGAGATCCTGCGAGGATTCCGTTGCGGAAGAGATGAAGAAGATGGGGTTGGCGGAGTAAGAGCGTATTGCTGACCAGTATAATAAAAACCTGAGGAGCTGTGTTGAGACCTCTCAGGTTTTTTGCCTTCCGGCTTATGTTTTCTTACAGTCAGCGCAGTAAGTGCGCAGACCTGCAGAACAGTCACAATTTCAGACTAATTGTTCAGCAATTTTGCACGCTTACCGCACTGACTGCACTGTCTATTTTCTGCTCTTGATCTGTGCCGTCATCTTATTGGGCAGGCAGACGATGATCTCGCCGTCCAGATGGATCTTTCCCTGGTGGACACAGATCTTGTCGGGGCATGTGGCCTCGGAGACCCACGCCTCCCTATCTTTGATGATCAGGTGGTTTGTGCCGCCGGACACGCTGTCTATAGTGAGTTCCTGATCTTTTGCGAGATCGAGGGTTTCGACTACTTTTCCATCGACGGAAACTTCAACGATCTCCGCAGGGCTTTTATGCATCAATTTTGCCCCGAGAAAAAGAAGAACGGCTGCCGCAAGTATTACGGCGATCAGGATCATATCCTGTTTTTTTAAAAGTTTCTGTTTCGTATCTTTGCTTTCTGTCATAAAAAATCCCTGAAAATAGTGTAATGGTAATTGTTTTGTGTTTTGCATCAGCGCCGGGCAAAAAATCCGGGAGACTGTCTGATCTAAATACTACTGTTTGATAATAAAGTCTTCCATTCCATCCGAATAGGAAACATTGTAATCCTCATCGATAAAGCATGCATAGATTCCATCCAGGGAATTCGCAAGCTCCAGTCCTTTTTCCAGGCCAAGGGAAAAGCAGGTGGTGGAGAGACCATCCCCGTCCACGGACTCCTCGGAGAGGATCGTCACGGAGATCAGTCCATTATCGTAAGGATATCCGGTTGCCGGGTTTAAAATGTGATGGTAATTCTTTCCGTCGATCTCAAAATGCCGCTCGTAGACACCGGATGTCACGACGGAGAGATCATTGATCCCAAGCACCTCAAATGTCTCATCCCTGTCCGCAAAAGGTTTCTGCAGCCCGATGTTGAATTTGCTTCCGTCCGGCTTTTCGCCCACGCAGAGGACGTTTCCGCCGAGATTGATAATGGCGCTCTCCACACCGGCATCCAGGAGCTGTTCCTTGATCCGGTCGGCGATATAGCCCTTCGCGATGGAACCCAGGTCGATGGTGGTATCCGGGGAGAGGAATGTCAGCGTATTTCCGGAGAGGACGAGGTTGTGGTAATCCACCTTCGGAATATCTGCTTCGATGTCTGCTTCATTCGGGATCACGGCCTCGCCACTTGTGAAATTCCAGAGGGAACTCAACGGCTCGATCGTAATGTCAAAGGCACCGTCAGATTTCTCGCAGTATTCCAGACCTTTTGCCAGAAGCGCTGCCATGTCGTCGGAGACCGTGACAGTGTCGGAGGTCCGATGGTTGATCTTGTAGAGCTCGCTGGTCTCTAAGGTCTTGCTAAAAATATTCTCATACTCTTTACAAAGTGCCATCGAATCGTCTAAGATAGAGGAGTCGTCGGAATCGTAGAGCGTGATGGTGACGAAGGTGTTGAGCAGAAAATCGGAACGGCTGAGAGGAGTCTCCTGTGTGAGAAGTCCCGGTCCGCTGCTTGTTCCACACCCGCTCAATGTCATGCTGGAAACAAAGAGGAGACCGGCGGCACAGAGGCCAAATATTGTTTTTTTATTCATGTGTTATATACTTCCTGTACAATAAATATTATAAGCTCATTCGACAGCGGAAATTTTGTATATTAATACGAAAACGCAGACCGCAGCAGGCACTCGTGCCTGTCGTACAAAATATCAGAAGCTGCACTGCCGGATATCCGGTTTATTCTAACAAATGAACTTTTGAAAGTCAAGAAAGAGGAGAATAGATCCGATGAATCGAGAAAAAAAGGCAATAACTGTGGCATTGTATGGGCTCCTGATTGCCCTTGCCATGGTGCTGAGTTTTGTTGAGACAATGATTCCCATCCCGATCCCAGTCCCAGGCATAAAGCTGGGACTGGCGAACCTTGTAACGGTGGTGGGGCTCTATTTAATTGGAATCCCCGGAACCATCGCCGTGACCCTGATCCGCATCGTTCTTGTGGGACTGTCATTTGGAAATCCCTACAGCATGATCTATGGGCTGTCTGGAAGCTTTTTAAGCTTGTTTGTGATGGCGGTATTGAAGGAGACCGGAAAACTCTCCCAGGTCAGCATCAGCGTTCTTGGCGGTATTGCCCACAATATCGGCCAGATCACCTTTGCGGCAGTTATCGTCCAGACACCAGGGGTATTTTATTATCTGCCATTTCTTCTGGCAGCCGGATGCATCGCGGGAACACTGATTGGAATCGTCGGCGGAATCATTACGGAGCGGCTTCAGCGTGCGATGCGGGGGATAAAAAAATAAAATAGCGATTGTATTAGGGTGGTAAATTTATTATAATAAAATGTAACAGGTTGCAGGTGCGGCAATTTGTTCTGCAAAAAACGCGCTGCAAGTTTACTTGTATAAGTGTTTTTGCAGAGCAGATTGATATAGGGCGGCCGCCCTGTGCTTCTTGTTTTTGTGCAGCGAAAACAAGAAGATACGCACGTTATACTTAAATCTGTCAATATACCGTAAAAAAACGGAGGAATTCGATCATGATTGAAATGTCAATAAAGAAACTGGTTCAGTACGGCAGAACGACCGGACTTATCGAAGCCGAAGATGAGATCTACGCAAGAAACCAGATCCTGGAAGTACTGAAAATGTCCGAATACGAGGAGCCTGGCGAGATTACAGACGAGATCAGCCTGGAAGATACCTTAAACGCACTCACCGACTACGCTGCAGAGCAGGGGATCCTTGAAAACAACAGCGTCGTATACCGGGATCTTTTTGACACGAGACTCATGAACTGCCTGATGCCGCGCCCAAGCGAGGTTGTAAAGAAATTCCACGGGGAGTATGAAAAGTCCCCGGAGGACGCAACGGCTTATTTCTACAAACTGAGCCAGGACTCCGACTATATCCGCCGCTACCGTGTCTGCAAGGACTTGAAGTGGATCACAAAGACGGAGTACGGCGACCTGGACATCACGGTAAACCTCTCAAAGCCTGAGAAAGACCCGAAAGCTATCGCCGCTGCAAAAACCATGAAGCAGAGCGGATACCCGAAATGCCTGCTCTGTATGGAAAACGTGGGCTACGCGGGCCGAATCAACCATCCGGCGAGAAACAACCACCGGATCATTCCGCTGACCTTAAACGGCGAGTCCTGGGGCTTCCAGTATTCCCCGTACGTCTACTATAATGAGCACTGCATCGTCTTCAACGGAAAACACACCCCGATGAAGATCGACCGGAATACGTTCAAAAAGTTATTTGATTTTGTGACCATGTTCCCGCATTATTTCCTGGGATCCAACGCGGATCTCCCGATCGTCGGCGGTTCCATCCTGACCCACGACCATTTCCAGGGCGGAAGATACACCTTCGCGATGGCGAAAGCACCGGTGGAGAAAAGTTTTACAGTGAACGGTTACGAGGATGTGGAAGCAGGAATCGTAAAATGGCCGATGTCCGTGATCAGGATCCGCAGTGAGAAGAAAGAACGCCTTGTGGATCTTGCGGATAAGATCTTAACTGCATGGCGCGGATATACAGACGCGGACGCGGATATCTACGCGGAGACAGACGGGGAGCCACATAACACGATCACCCCGATCGCGAGATTCCGCGGCGGAAAGTTTGAGCTGGATCTGGTACTGAGAAATAACCGCACCACGGAGGAACGTCCGTTAGGTCTGTTCCATCCGAACCCGAAACTCCACCACATCAAGAAAGAGAACATCGGACTCATCGAAGTCATGGGCCTGGCAGTTCTTCCGTCGAGATTGAAGGATGAGCTTGCCCTGCTTGCCGACTATATCGTGGAAGGAAAGGACATCCGCAGCGAGGAATCCATCGCAAAACATGCAGACTGGGTAGAAGAGTTCCTTCCGAAATATGAGAAGATCACAAAGGATAATGTGATGGAGATCTTACAGGATGAGGTCGGCCATGTGTTCGCGAATGTCTTTGAGGATGCGGGCGTTTATAAGCGCACAGAGGCGGGGCGTGAGGCATTTGGAAAATTTATCGAGACATTAAACAGGTAACAAAATTGTTGCCGGAACCGTTACATTTTCCTTAAAATTTTCATAAATGTAGGGACTTCGTCTCGCCAAGCGCGGGAAAGTGTGTTATATTGGTATTTGTTTCATAACTGCTAAGATTCTTCGCAGTTACAAGCAAAAATCCATTCCGGATCGGCTTTGCCGATGGGATTTTTGCTTTCCAGCCCATACTTTTTACGGTCAGCGCAGCAAGTGTGCAGATCTATTGTGCAGCTGCTGGGCTTTAAATGATGGAAAAAGGAGACTGCCATGTTAAATGAGGAGAAGATCCGGCTGATGACGGGTATCGCCATGTTTGAAAAGAAAATGATGAAGGAATCCATCCCGGCAAACCGGTATTTCAAGAGCGACTACGTTGGAAGCCATCTGATCCGGTCTTTTATCGCGTACTCGCTGACCGTGTGCCTGTGCCTGGTGCTGTGGGTCCTTTACCGGTTCGATGATCTGCTCAACGCCATGGCGGTGGATGACCTGATCTCTCTCGGGGTGCGCCTTGTATTCTACTATGCTGCGGGACTTCTCGCATATCTTGTTGTGACCTGGAAGATCTATTCGAGACGTTATGACGAAGCAGCCGGAAGACTGAAGATCTATCAGGCAAAGCTGCGGCGCCTTGATAAAAAATATGACCAGTAGCCTGCAAAGGAAAACGGGGAGGAAAAGAGTAAGTGATCGGACTTTTAGTATTCAAGGAAAAACTGAAACAATTTTATGGAAAGTATAATATTTACATCGTACCGGTCGTAAAATTCCTGGTGGGATTCCTTACGTTCTGGCTGATCAACGCGAATGTAGGTTTTATGTCGAAACTTAAGAATCCGCTGATCCCGGTGGTGATGGGACTGGTTGCCTCCTTTATTCCATATGGAGTGACAGCGTTTCTGGCCGGTGTTTTTATCCTGATCCATGTTGCCCAGGTGTCTCTGGAGATCGCTCTGGTCATCTTTGTGTTCGTGCTGGCGGTGACCGTCCTTTACTACGGATTCCGGCCGGGTGACGGATATCTGCTTCTCCTGACACCGTTACTGTTCTTCCTGCGGATTCCGTATGTGGTGCCGCTTGTGGTAGGACTTTCTGGAAGCCTTGTGTCCATCGTTCCTGTGTGCAGCGGTGTCTGCATCTACTATATTCTGATGTATTTAAAGCAAAATGCGGGAACACTGACGGGAAGTTCGATGGCGGAGATGGCAGACCGGTTTATCCAGATCGTAAAGAATGTATTTGGAAATGAGCTGATGTGGGTCATGGTGGCTGCATTTGCCGCTGCGATCCTTGTGGTTTTCATCCTTAAAAATCTTTCAGTAGACTACTCCTGGTCCATCGCCATCGTTGCGGGAGTGATCACACAGCTTGCAGTGATCTTTATCGGTGATTTCAATTTCAACCTTCCGGTATCCGCAGGTTCCATGATCTTTGGAATCGTCGCATCGGTGGTGATCGCCCTGATCTACCAGTTCTTTGTGTTCGCGGTGGATTATACGAGAACAGAGTATCTGCAGTATGAAGACGATGACTACTATTACTATGTGAAAGCTGTCCCGAAGCTCACGGTGTCTGCACCGGATGTGAAGGTACAGCGGATTTATTCGAGAAAAAATGTGAGACATGAGAAGAACGAAACTCGTGAATAATTGTACGGAGGTAACAAAATGACAGAATTTCTTGGGAATATGTATTCCTGGTTTACATTTATTCCGAAGATCACATTGTCGAATCTTTTTGAAATTCTGATCCTCACAGTTCTGATCTATGAAGTCCTTTTATGGGTGAAGTCGACGAGAGCGGGAGTGCTTCTCCGCGGTGGTATGATCATTGTTGGTTTTTACCTGCTGGCGGCGATGCTCCATTTAAATACGATCACCTGGATCATCAACCATATGGGCCAGCTCGTATTGACAGCCCTCATCATTATCTTCCAGCCGGAGCTTCGAAAAGCGCTGGAGCAGCTCGGAAGCAAAAATATCATCACAGACCTTTTTATTTCTGAGAATTCCAGACAGCAGGAAGGATATACAGAGAAGACCGTAAATGAGATTACCCGTGCAGCCTTTGAAATGGGAAAAGTAAAGACAGGAGCCCTGATCGTCATCGAGCGCGACACTCCGCTTCCGGAGATCGAACGCACGGGAATCCCGGTGGACGGAATCGTCACGAGCCAGCTTCTGATCAATATTTTTGAACACAATACGCCTCTTCACGACGGCGCGATCATTATCCGTGGAAACCGCGTGACCTCTGCGACCTGTTATCTGCCGCTTTCTGATAACCTGAGCATCAGCAAAGACCTGGGAACAAGACACCGTGCGGCTCTTGGAATCAGTGAGAGCACGGACAGCCTGACCGTTGTAGTCTCCGAGGAGACTGGACGGGTATCCCTGGCGGCGGGCGGAAGTCTCAGAAGGATCAACAGTCCGGAAGAGTTAAAGCTTGCGATTGCTGCAAAGCCGGAGGAGGAGACGGTATCCGGCCCGTTCAAACTCTTGAAGGGATGGCATAAAAATGAAAGAAAAGCAGAATAGACGATGGGGACTTTTGCTGATTTCCTTCCTGTGTGCCTTTTTAGTCTGGCTGGGGGTCGTCAATGTGGCGGATCCGGTCATGACGGATACTGTGGAGGTGCCGGTAGAGATCATTAACAGCGACGTCCTCACGAAGAACAACCTGACATATGCGGTTGTCGGAAAATCGACAACCACAGTTCAGTATGAGGTAAAGACGACAAATGCGTATCGGATCCGTTCCTCAGATTTCCGGGCGTACGCGGATATGACAGACATGTGGTCCGTGACAGGCGCGATCCCGATCAAGGTCGAGGTCCTAAACCACTCCGAATACCTGGTCTCCATGCCGGTGAGCCGGACGGGAACGATCAAGATCGAGACGGAACCGCTTCAGAGGAAGACATTTACCATCGGCGTCATGACGACGGGAATGCTTGAGGACGGCTACCAGACTGGCAAGGTGACACTGTCACCGGAGACACTTACGGTCGAAGGTCCGGAATCCCTGATCGGACAGATCAGCAGCGTCGGAATCGAGATCAACTTAGACGGAAAGAACGCGGATTGGAGCGATTCGGAGGAACCGAAGTTCTATGACGCGAACAAAAACAGCATTACGATCAGCGATCGTCTGATCAGTAACTGCAAGAGTGTCGATTATACCATGGAGATCCTGAAAGTGAAGAATCTGAGCCTGGATTTCGATGTCACCGGTGAGGTGGCGGGCGGTTATCGCTACACAGGTGTGGAGTGCGGACTTAAGAGTGTCCCGGTGGTCGGATTAAAGAGCGCTCTGGCATCCTTAAATACGATCACGATCCCGAAGGAAGAGCTTGATGTTTCCGGCGCGAGGGCAAATATCGTGAAGACTATTGATCTGAATGATTATCTGCCGGAGGGAGTTTCCCTGGCTGGGAAGGACAGTTCCGAGATCACGGTGACACTTACGGTGGAGCAGTTGAAGGAACGGGAATATACGGTCCGCATCAGCGCTGCCAGTTATGTTGGGGCGGACAGCTCCTACAGCTATCGGGCAGACCCGGGAACGGTCACAGTCCGGATCCGTGCGCTTCAGGAAGAACTTGACAGCCTGCAGCTTACGGCTGAGGACCTGAGTCTGAATGTCTCTGGAATGGGAGAGGGAAGCCACCAGGTTCAGCCGACGCTTAACAGGGAGCTTGATTCTGCCTATGATTTGCTGGGAATTTCCAGCTGTACGGTAACTGTCGCAAAGGAACAGGAGTCTGCGACGGAGACAGAGCCTGAGACAACTGAGAAAGAGACAACAAAAGCGTCGGAAACTGCCCCTGAGAGCAGCAGCGAGGCGGAGACAGAGGGGGAGACCGCTGCGTCTGCGACAAGACACGCGGTGATCGTCCCGCCGGAGACGACGGAAGCACGTCAGGCGACAGGTCTTCAGACCATATTTCGAAATTAGGAGTTAAAAATACTTATGGTAAAGCAAAAAGTTACGATCGAAAACCCAACCGGTCTTCATCTGAGACCGGCAGGGCTTCTGTGCAAGGAGGCACTGCGGTTTCAGAGTTCGATCAAATTTGAATATGGAAACACAACAGCTAATGCAAAAAGTGTACTGAGCGTGCTGGGGGCATGTGTAAAGTGCGGAGATGAGATCGAATTGATCTGTGAGGGAGCGGACGAAAAGGAAGCTCTGGAAACGATCACGGAACTGATCAATGGCGGTCTCGGAGAGTAGGCTGATATGCTGGTTTATGTGATTTGTTACGGCGCTGCCATGCTTTTTGCATTCAGCGCCCATTTTACCTTATCAGGAATGTCACTGATGTTTGCAGCACTATATCTTTATCTGTGGGAATATGGGAAAAGCGGCAATCCGCTTCATCTCCGCGGACTGTTTTCCTTGTTTTATGTGGGAGGAGAAGGAATCTCCTGCCTGAAGCTGTCAAACCTTCAGAAGGACTGGAGTTTAGAGACCTGGGCGTGCTTTTTTGTAGCTTTTGCGGCATTCTGGAATGTGTACGCACTGGCAGAAAAGAAATTTGGATATGAGAAGGAAAAAAAGACAATAGATGGATTTTCCCTGAAGTTTACGGGGGAGACCCCGGAGAGATACGGGACAAGAATTTTCATTGCACTTACCGGGCTGACAATCCTGTCCCTGACTGCCTTTCTGTTTGAGGCATTCCGGTTGGGATATGTGCCGTTTCTCCTTCGGGGAGTGCCGCATGCCTACTCATATTTCCATATTTCCGGGGTCCATTATGTGACGGTGTCATGTGTACTGGTCCCGTCCATGGAAGTGCTGTTATGGTTCTATGACAGGGAGATGGGGAAGGCGAAAAGAATCGTTTCCCTCATTATGACAGGGATCGCGCTCCTGATCCCGGTGCTTTGTGTATCGAGATTTCAGCTGATCTTTGCGGTGATTCTCGCAGTGCTGACATTTATGATCGTCAGCGGATACAGGAAAATCAGGTATCTTTTCATGGCAGCGGCGGGACTTGTTCCACTCTATGTGATCTTAACGATTGCCAGAAGCCATGATGTGACGTATCTGAATGGAATCTTTGAGATGAAGAATGCGGCTACGCCGATCTTTATCACGCAGCCTTACATGTATATTGCAAACAATTACGACAATTTTGACTGTCTGGTACGGGAGCTTCCGGCCCATTCTATGGGACTAAAGGGAATGTTTCCGCTCTGGGCATTATCGGGGCTTAAGTTTATAAAGCCTGCATTAGTGGACTGGCCGATCTACGTGAATAAGGAGGAGCTGACTACGGTTACACTCTTCTATGACGCGTATTATGATTTTGGAATTGCCGGTGTATTTCTGTTTTCATCAGTATTGGGAGCGGCTGCCGCATGGCTTTCTGCAAGGACATACCCGGGAAGAAATCCGGCGTGGTACCTATTCTATTCTCAGGGAGCGCTCTATTTTATGCTCTCGTTTTTTACAACCTGGTATTCCAATCCTACGACCTGGTTTTACTTTGTGGTGACCGGTGCCTTTGGAATTTTTTTAGAGATTAAACACAACAGACGGAGGAGACAGCTATGATATCAGAAAAAATGAAACCATTTATGGCTAATAATTCCGCGATCCGCGCAATGTTCGAGGAAGGGAAAAGAATGGCTGCTGTTTACGGCAGGGAGAATGTATATGACTTCAGCCTTGGAAACCCGAATGTTCCGGTTCCGCAGGTGACAGAGGCGATCCTCGACGTGGTGAAGAATGAGGATTTCATGACACTCCATGGATATATGAGCAATGCAGGCTATGAAGATGTCCGTCAGACTATCGCAGAGTCCTTAAATAAACGGTTCGGAACGAATTTTTCCTTTAAGAACCTGATCATGACAGTGGGTGCGGCGAGCGGATTAAATATCATTTTAAAGAGCATTTTAAATCCGGGCGATGAGGTTATCGTGTTTGCACCGTATTTTGTGGAATATAATGCGTATGTGAGAAACTATGACGGAAATGTTGTGGTCATTTCTCCGGATACTGAGACGTTTATGCCGAAGCTTGATGAGTTTGAGGCGAAGATCACTGCTAAGACGAAGGCTGTTATCATCAACAACCCGAACAACCCGACGGGTGTTGTGTATGATGAGGCGACGATCAAGGCTATGGCTGCGATCCTGGAGAAGAAGGAAAAGGAGTTTGGCACATCGATCGTGCTGATCTCTGATGAGCCGTACCGTGAGCTGGCTTACGGCGGGGTTGAGGTTCCGTTTGTGACGAAGTATTATCACAATGCAGTTGTGGGATATTCTTACAGTAAGTCCCTCTCTGTTCCGGGTGAGCGTATCGGCTATGTCGTGATTCCGGATGAGGTGGATGATTCTGCGGCCCTGATCGGAGCGGCTACGATCGCGAACAGGGTGATCGGATGTGTGAATGCGCCGTCACTGATTCAGAAGGTGATCAAGTATTGCATTGAGCATGAGGTTACAGTGGATCTGGAGACTTATGAGAAAAACAGGAATCTGATCTATGGTGCGCTGACGGAGTATGGATTTACCTGCGCGAAGCCGGACGGAGCGTTTTACTTGTTTGTGAAGTCTCCGGTGGAGAACGAGAAGGAATTTTGCGAGGTGGCGAAGAAACATCATGTGCTGGTGGTTCCGGGCAGTTCGTTTGCTTGTCCGGGGTACGTTAGACTGGCTTACTGTGTGTCCTATGAGCAGATCGAGAGGTCGCTGCCGGCATTTAAGGAGATTGCAGAGGAGTACGGGCTTTGTAAGTAGTGATGGCGAGAAAACCGGTGAAAGGAGTACAGATCATTAGCCGGACTTTGTTTGAAAGCATATAAAGCCGTATGAGATCATGTGGAGTACTGAAAAAGGGGGATCGACTGAGTAAAATACTGCGGATGGAATGCAGCAGGATTTTTACAGGATTAGGAGGTCCATGGAATGAATTTCAGAAAGTATGCAGGGATTATTTTAAATATTCTGGTTCCTTTGCTCACAGTTTATCTGGTCTGTGTCTGGGGACTGAGACTGGTGGTGTTTTTTCTTCCGTTTGTGATCGGATGGATCGTGGCAGCGATCGCGAATCCGGTGGTGCGCTTTTTTGAAAAGCGGCTGAAGATCGTCCGCAGGCACGGCTCGATGGTTCTGATCGCAGGTGTGCTGGCACTGGTGATCTTTGGCATCTATGCGCTGTTTTCCTGGGTGTTCCGGGAAACGACGGAGTTTGGGCAGGCACTGCCCGGAATTTATGCGTCGATCCGGGAGGAGGTCGATCTGGCCTGCGAGCGGATCGGGGGACTTTTGAAGTATCTTCCTGCAGACACGGAGATGACGATCGTTTCCGATCTGGAGAATGTGGGTGGATATATCGGTGATTTTGTTCAGAAGATCGCAGCTTCCGCAGGCAGCCGCGTAGTGCGGACGCTGCCGGAGGTCTTTGTGAATACGATTATTGTATTTCTTTCTTCATACCTGTTTCTGGCAGATCATGATAAGCTTGTGGAGACGGTACGGAAGGTTATGCCGGAGCCTGTGATCAAGTATGGACGGATGATGAAGAACGATATCCGGACGTTGATCGGCGGGTATTTTCTGGCGCAGTTTAAGATCATGTTCGTGGTCGCAGTGGTGTTGGTGATCGGAATGTTATTCCTCAGGGTTCCATATGGAATTTTTCTTGGAATCGCGATCGCGATTCTGGATTTTCTGCCGATGTTCGGCACAGGAACGGCATTGATTCCCTGGGCAGTGGTGAGACTCTTTACCGGGGAGTACGGTTATGCGCTCAGCCTTATCGTTCTCTATGTTTTAACACAGGGCATCCGTCAGGTGATCCAGCCGAAGATCGTCGGTGACAGCATGGGACTTCCGCCGCTTGCAACACTATTCTTCCTCTATCTTGGTTTCAAGTTCCGCGGTATTGCGGGAATGATCATCGCTGTACCGGTCGGCATCCTGTTTATCCGGTTTTACGGATATGGGGCATTTGACGGCCTGATCAGGAATGTGAAGCTTCTTGCAGAGGAGATCAGGAAGCTGATGGAAGAATAGAAAGTAAGAAAAAGAGACAGGCATTTGGAAGCTTATCTAAATTTCCGGATGCCTGTTTTGGTATAAGAAAACAAAATTTATTCAGCAGATGAGCCATCGGCGGGGACAATAACGATATTGACGTCCGGGATATTACAGGATGCCGTGATGCTGGCATTGGATATCCGGAGGAAGATTTTCTGAAAAACTTTGCGGGTTTTAAACTCTGCATTTAAAGGTCGAAAATAAGTGTAGGAATGCATCAGGTGTGCATCCGCTGCATAAAATAGAACGATATTCAATCGAGCGAGGAAATTATGGCACAGGGATATTTGCAGGTGGATGTTGTGTCGGACGCGAACAGTTTTCCGGTACAGGATGCGGATATTGTGATTGCAAGGACGGAGGAACCAGATGAAATTATTGAGGAGACGAGAACGAACAGTTCCGGACAGACGGAGAATCTTCCATTAAATGCACCACCAGTAGAGCTTTCATTGTCACCGGAGGAGACGGAGCGTCCATATGCAGAATACACGATCCGAATCACGGCACCGGGATTTGAGCCATTTGTCGTTTCAGGAACGGAGGTTCTGGCGGACGTGACGGCGATCCAGGGGATTCGTTTGCGGCCTCTTTCGAATGCCTCGGCCGGAGAGCAGATAGAGACCGTGACGATTCCGGATCACACACTTTATGGTGATTACCTTCCCAAAATCGCGGAGAGCGAGATCAAGCCAGTTGTAGAGACAGGTGAGATCGTTCTGTCCAGAGTGGTCGTCCCACAGACGGTCGTGGTACATGACGGAGTTCCAACGAACACGTCCGCAGCCAACTATTATGTCCCGTATCGGGATTATATCAAAAACGTAGCCTCCAGTGAGATATACGCGACCTGGCCCCGCTCCGCGATCGTCGCGAATGTGCTGGCAATCATGTCCTTCACGTTAAATCGTGTCTATACGGAATGGTACCGCAATCAGGGATATGATTTTACGATCACATCATCAACCGCGTATGATCATAAATGGATTTATGGGCGGAATATTTTTGAGTCCATCTCTGTCGTGGTGGATGATATTTTTGATAATTATCTTTCGCGCCCGGGAGTGAAACAGCCGATCCTGACACAATACTGCGACGGGCGGAAGGTTCGGTGTCCGGGGTGGATGACGCAATGGGGCAGCTGTGAGCTCGGAGAAGCGGGGTACAGTCCCATCGAGATCCTGCGGAATTTTTATGGAGATGATATGTATATCAATACGGCAGAACAGATCTCCGGCATCCCGGCATCGTGGCCGGGATATGATCTGAAGATTGGTGCCACCGGTGATAAGGTGCGGCAGCTGCAGGAGCAGTTAGATGCAATCTCCAGCGTGTATACCGCAATTCCGGATATTTCCCCTGACGGGATCTATGGTCCGGCTACCGCGGAAGCTGTTCGGAAATTCCAGTCGATTTTTGGACTTCCCCAGACCGGAGTGGTAGATTTTGCTACATGGTATAAGATTTCCCACATATATGTGGGGATTACAAGGATTGCGGAATTATCGTAAATGAAATATGGATAGAAAGTGATATGTTGCCGGACATGGTGACAGGAGATGCCTGCCGATCCTGTCACCATGAATTCAGGAGCAGGCTTTTGCGGGACGGAGAAGTGAGGATTAACTGATACTATGAATAAAATGCAGTCAGAAGTCAAGAGACGGATATAGATATGTTGAAACGGTTGTCGGAAAAAAGAGAACGATTTCCTCGGATTTACCAGAAAAATCCTTGTAGAATCCACAGAAATGTGCTATGATATGAGTGTCAGAAAAATACATGCGCAGATATGGTTCATCGGTAGAACGCTAGCTTCCCAAGCTGGAAAGGCGGGTTCGATTCCCGTTATCTGCTTCCATCGGGGGATCCTTAGAAATTAAGGATTCCCTTATTTTATGCGGCTTTGCGGGATTTTTGGAATAAGCTTATCCTTTCGAATAAGAGGGTAAAAGTGCATATTTCCGGGGAAAGTATCACACGAAATATCACACGGGAAAACTGATTTCGTGTAATCCTACTGATAGCGATAGAGTGAGGCGATGATAATGAAGGAAATGGAAAGAAAATTTGAACTGACCTTTTTTAAAATGTAGTTATGCTGTCGGAGTAATCATATAATAATCTGATGGAAAATGTTTATATTATAGGCAGCAAGAATCGTTATGATTGGCCGATGGAATCCAAGACGCAGTTAGAATGGGGAAAACGTGTACTGCACGATTTTATATAGGATGAAATTGCTGTGCAAAGTAATCAGTGAAACTGCCGGATTCTTCGAAAAAAGAAGATCCGGCAATTTCGCTGTTTACAGACCGATTTTATTTAATGATGTCATGGAGAACAATAGAAAATTGCCTATCGTGCACTGATAAAACTTCCGCATGACGCTCCTGGAATCATGGAAACATTCCCGAATGCCAGGCAGTTCCCGCCAGTGCAGGAATTTAAACCGCAGTTTATTCCGGAAGAGCAGCTGCCTCCATTGAAGCCGTTTGCGCAGCTGGTGCCGCAATTATTTCCAGTCCCCCAACTTGGATATCCCTTCCCGGATACCGTATAAAGACCAATAGCATTTCCATTGGAAATCACGCATCCGCCCTGCGTCCGGACCATAGAAATGGCGTTGGTGTCAGTTGTGTATCCACAGTTGTTTCCCGGACGGAAGCCGGTCTGACAAGAGCGGGACGCAGCGAAGGACGCGAAAGGCATTGCGAGTGTCATCATGGCGGAAACTGCGAGAGCAGTCATCATCTGTTTTTTCATGGTAAAACCTCCTGTTATGTAAAAATGTTACAAAAATATTACAAGGAGGATTCTACCACAAAATTCCGCGCATAGAACTGGGAATGAATGGCAATATATTTTGCGATAAGAGCTGTATGATGAGAGGCAAAGCGCTTATTTCGCAGCAAGCGCCTCCCGGTCTTTTTTGATCAGCTTCCTCATCGCCTCCACCGCTGTAACAACAGCGGCTTCCGTATCATAGACCTGCGGATCCTCTAACCCAAGTTCCCGTCTTGTCTGGTTCGCGATCACGAGCATCACGGAACCGGTGCGGACTCTGCGGACGCAGCCGACGATGAAGAGGGCAGCGGACTCCATCTCGGAGGCGAGGGCACCGCATGCAATCCAGGCCTTCCATTTGGAGTTTAATTCATCTGCCACTGGCATGGAATCCGGGGAGTGCTGGCCGTAGAAGTTGTCCTTGCACTGGACGACACCGAGGTGATGGCGGTAGCCGAGTTCCTCAGAAGCTTCCTTTAACGCAGCAGTGACATCGAAATCCGGAACCGCCGGATACTCGATGGGTGCATATTCCTTTGTGGTCCCCTCAAAGCGGATCGCGCCGGTGGCGATCACGAGATCTCCGCCGAGCACTTCCTTCTGCATGCCGCCGGAGGTGCCCACACGGATGAAGGTGTCCGCACCGCAGTGGATAAGCTCTTCGACCGCAATGGAGGCGGACGGTCCGCCGATCCCGGTGGAGACAACGCTGACTTTTTCTCCGTCGAGATAGCCGGTGTAGGTGGTGTATTCCCGGTTCTGGGCGATTTTTACCGGGTTATCGAAATGTTTCGCAATCTTCTCACAGCGCCCTGGATCGCCCGGCAGGATCACATAGCGTCCCACATCCCCGGCGCCGACGCCGATGTGATATTCTTTTCCTTTTGTATAGACAAGTTTACTCATAAGCTGCCTCCTCGCATAAGAAGTTTATAAGCAGGAAAAAGCATTTACAGCCGATTTTCGGAATAAGAAAGGTACCTTCCGTCTGTATCAGGGCTGTTTTCAAATCTTTCCTTTATTAATATTCATTTTACCATTTTTCCGCAATAGAGACAACTCTTTATAATATCTGAACAGATACTTCCAACAAAAAATAAATCCAATATCAGAAGTCAGAAAAGTACGAGATACCGGTTGCTGATACTTATCTGGAAGAAAGACATCACGAAAAAATACAGAATATATTTTTGCTTCGCAGCAAGAAATATACCCATCAGTCGAGTTAACATAATTCAAAATTTCACTCCCGGACAACGCTGGTTAGCCTGTCATAACTTTCACAAACAATTTCTTGAAAAATTTCAAAAAAACCAGTTGAAAAATTTCTCACCGCATGATAGAATAGTGAAAATTTGGGCTGAAATAAATTTTCAATCCCAGATAGGAAACGAACACGAACACAGAAGAAAGGGTGGCGTCATGAAAGCATATTTAATACTGGAAGACGGAACCGTGTTTGAAGGAACAAGCATCGGCTCTACCAGGGAAGTAATCAGTGAAATTGTTTTTAACACATCCATGACCGGTTATTTAGAAGTCCTTACCGATCCGTCTTATGCGGGACAGGCAGTGGTAATGACTTATCCGTTAATTGGTAATTACGGTATTTGTAAAGAAGATATGGAATCCGGAAGAGCATGGCCGGATGGTTATATTGTCAGAGAATTATCTAGGATCCCCAGTAATTTCAGAAGTGGGGACACGATTCAGCATTTCTTAGAAGAACAGGATATTCCAGGTATCAGTGGTATCGATACAAGAGCCCTCACAAAGATTTTAAGAGAAAAAGGAACCATGAACGGCATGATCACAACGAACGGATCTTTTGATCTGGAAGAAGTGAAAGAGCGGATCAGTGCTTATCAGGTAACAGGCGTTGTATTAAAGACAACCACAAAAGAGAAATACGTTCTCCCGGGGGAAGGAAAGAAAGTTGCACTCATGGACTTTGGCGCAAAGAAGAATATCGCCAGAGAGTTAAATAAGAGAGGCTGCGAAGTGACCGTATATCCGGCAGATACTCCGGCTGAGGAAGTCTTAAAGACAAACCCGGATGGGATCATGCTTTCCAACGGCCCTGGAGATCCGGCAGAAAACACGGAGATCATCAAAGAAGTCAGAAAGTTTTATGAATCCAATGTTCCTGTTTTTGCCATCTGTCTCGGACACCAGCTCATGGCTCTTGCCACAGGCGCAAATACATATAAGCTGAAATATGGCCACCGCGGCGGAAATCACCCGGTAAAAGACCTTGAGACGGGCCGCGTCTACATTTCCTCCCAGAACCACGGATACGCGGTAGACGAACACAGCATGAATCCGGAGGTTGCCGTTCCGGCGTTCGTGAACGTGAACGATAAGACGAACGAGGGATTAAAGTACGTGGGCAAGAATATCTTCACCGTCCAGTACCACCCGGAAGCATGCCCGGGACCGCAGGATTCCGGATATCTGTTTGACCGCTTTTTACGCATGATGGAGGAGGAAAGATAATGCCTAAGAATCCAGAGATCAAGAAAGTACTTGTAATCGGTTCCGGTCCGATCGTTATCGGCCAGGCCGCAGAATTTGACTACGCGGGAACACAGGCCTGCCGTTCCTTAAAGGAAGAAGGCATCGAGGTCGTTCTCTTAAACTCCAACCCGGCAACGATCATGACAGATAAGGATATCGCGGACCGGGTATATATCGAGCCGCTGACGACTGAGGTTGTTGAGCAGTTGATTAAGAAAGAAAAACCGGACAGCATCCTCCCGACCCTTGGCGGCCAGGCCGGCTTAAACCTTGCAATGGAACTGGAGGAAGCAGGTATCTTAAAGGCAAATAACGTGCGCCTTATCGGTACAACAGCCCTCACGATCAAAAAAGCCGAAGACCGTGAAATGTTCAAGGAGACAATGGAAAAGATCGGCGAACCGGTGGCTCCGTCTGAGATCGTTGAGGATGTGAACACAGGTCTTGCTGTTGCAAAAGAGATCGGTTATCCGGTCGTTCTCCGTCCGGCTTATACCCTTGGCGGCTCCGGCGGCGGTATTGCCTATAATGAGGAGCAGTGCGCAGAGATCCTGGAGAACGGACTCCGGTTATCCCGTGTGGGCCAGGTCCTTGTAGAGCGCTGTATTGCGGGCTGGAAAGAGATCGAATATGAGGTTATGCGTGACGGCGCAGGTAATGTGATCACCGTCTGCAACATGGAAAATATCGACCCTGTGGGCGTACATACCGGTGACAGTATCGTTGTTGCCCCGTCCCAGACCCTTGGAGATAAAGAGTACCAGATGCTCCGTACCTCCGCGTTAAAGATCATCACAGAACTCGGTATCACCGGCGGCTGCAACGTACAGTACGCGCTTCACCCGGAGAGTTTTGAGTACTGCGTAATTGAGGTAAACCCGCGTGTAAGCCGTTCCTCCGCCCTTGCGTCCAAGGCGACAGGATATCCGATCGCGAAGGTTGCCGCGAAGATCGCCCTCGGCTACACACTGGATGAGATCAAGAACGCTGTTACAAAGAAGACCTACGCAAGTTTCGAGCCGATGCTTGACTATGTGGTAGTCAAGATGCCGAGACTTCCCTTCGATAAATTCATCAATGCGAGTCATAAGTTAGGAACCCAGATGAAAGCGACCGGTGAGGTCATGAGTATCTGCACAAGCTTTGAGGGTGGCTTAATGAAAGCGATCCGCTCTCTGGAGCAGCATGTGGACTCCTTAATGTCTTACGACTACAGCGGACTCACAGATGAACAGTTAAAAGAGCAGCTTTGCAACGTGGATGACCGCCGGATCTGGGTTATTGCAGAGGCACTCCGCCGCGGTTTCGATTACGAGCTGATCCATGATATCACGAAGATCGATATCTGGTTCATCGATAAATTAATGATCCTCGTTGAGATGGAGAATGCCTTAAAGAAAGCCGGGAAGAACCTCGACGCGGATCTTTTAAAGGAAGCAAAGCGCATTGAATTCCCGGATCATGTGATCGCGAGACTCACAGGTCTCACGGAAAACGAGATCAAGGAGATGCGTCATGCAAACGGCATCCGTGCTGCCTTCAAGATGGTAGATACCTGCGCGGCCGAGTTTGCAGCTGAAACCCCGTACTATTACTCTTGCTTCGGCAGCGAGAATGAGGCAGAGGGCGAGACTGAGAAGAAGAAGGTTCTCGTTCTCGGTTCCGGACCGATCCGCATTGGTCAGGGTATCGAGTTCGACTTCTGTTCTGTTCACAGCACCTGGGCCTTCGAGAAAGAGGGCTTTGAGACCGTCATCATCAACAATAACCCGGAAACTGTCAGCACAGACTTTGATATCGCTAACAAACTGTATTTCGAACCGCTGACTCCGGAGGATGTGGAGAGCATCGTTGATATTGAAAAACCGGACGGAGCAGTTGTCCAGTTCGGTGGACAGACAGCCATCAAGCTCACAGAGGCTCTGATGAAGATGGGAGTCCCGATCCTGGGAACCGCTGCCGAGGATGTTGACGCTGCAGAGGACAGAGAACTCTTCGATGAGATCCTTGAGCAGTGCCAGATTCCGAGAGCAAAGGGACAGACTGTATTTACAGCGGAAGAGGCGAAAAAGGCAGCAAACGAGTTAGGCTATCCGGTACTCGTTCGTCCGTCCTACGTTCTTGGCGGACAGGGCATGCAGATCGCGATCTGCGATGAGGATATCGACGAATTTATCGGCATCATCAACCGGATCGCTCAGGAGCATCCGATCTTAGTTGATAAGTATATCATGGGTAAGGAGATCGAGGTCGATGCGATCTGCGACGGTACCGATATCCTGATCCCGGGTATCATGGAGCATATCGAGCGTACCGGTATCCACTCCGGTGACAGTATCTCCGTATATCCGGCGAAGAGCATCACCGAGGACAACAAGAAGACGATCGTGGAATACACAGAGAAGCTCGCAAGGGCGCTCCATGTCAAGGGAATGATCAACATCCAGTTTATTGTAAATGATGAAGGTGTATTCATCATCGAGGTAAACCCGCGTTCCTCCAGAACCGTCCCATATATCAGCAAGGTAACCGGAATCCCGATCGTACCGCTGGCAACCCAGATCATCTGTGGTCACACGATCCGGGAACTCGGCTACACACCGGGACTCCAGAAAGAGGCAGATTACTACGCAGTGAAGATGCCGGTATTCTCCTTCGAGAAGATCCGCGGAGCTGATATCAGCCTTGGACCGGAGATGAAATCCACTGGTGAGTGTCTTGGTATCGCAAAGACCTTCAACGAGGCCCTTTACAAGGCATTCCAGGGCGCAGGCATCAAGCTTCCGAAGTACAAGAACATGGTCATGACCGTCCGTGATTCCGACAAGGAAGAGATGCTCGACATCGCAGCGAGATTCAAGGCACAGGGATACCGCATCTTCTGTACCGCAGGAACCGCGAAGTACTTCAATGAGCACGGCGTAAAGGTGATCCCGGTAAGAAAGATCGAGCAGGAGTCTCCGAACCTTCTTGACCTGATTCTTGGACATGAGATCGACCTTGTCATCGATATCCCTGCACAGGGCGCAGAGAGAAGCCATGACGGCTTTATCATCCGCCGGAATGCCATCGAGACAGGTGTTACCGTTCTCACTGCAGTCGATACTGCGAGAGCGCTTGTGACAAGTATGGAAAATCGTGCAAAAGAACTTACACTGATCAATATTGCTGAAATCTGATATTGGTAAAAAATAGAAGAGCAGCCCGTTTCACGATGAAGTGAGATGGGCTGCTTTTTGCGATGTCCCCCGGCAGCGTATGCCGGAAATGTATGCTGGAAAATTGAAAGAGGTGCCGCGCTACGCAAAAAAAGAAATATTAACGCTTTACCAAGATAAATATATGCATTGATAATGTATAAAACATTGGAAAAACTGCATGAAACAATATAATTATACACTAAAAGTTGTATAAAATGCATAATATGTAAAAAAACATAAAAAAGTGCTTTACAAAAGAATAATTATACATTATAATGCGTATCAACATCACACATGTGAGACATAGAAAAAGATAGAAATGAAGAGGAGAGGATCGATTATGAAGAAGAACATCGTTTTAGCTATGACAACAGCAGCGGTCATTGCTGCTCTTACAGGTTGCGGAAGCTCCAAGAGCACTGAGACAACGGCAGCAGCAACAACGGCAGCCGAGACAACAACAGCTGACGCGACAACAGCTGCTGAATCAAAGGAAGCAGATAAGACAGAGGCAGCAGCCGCAGCGGAAGGTTCCTTAAAAGCGCTTGAGAACGTAGATCCGAACGGTCATCTCGGAAAAGTTCTCGCAGCAGGAAAGCTCACGATGGGAACATCTCCGGACTTCGCTCCGTGGGAATTCAAGGATGTCAGCAGCGGAACAACCGAGTATGTCGGCGCCGATGTAGAGCTTGCAAAATACATCGCTGAGAAGCTTGGTGTAGAACTTGAGATCAAGCCGATGGAGTTCTCCGCGATCCAGCAGGCAGTTACTTCCGGAAACATTGATATGGGTATCTCTGGTTTCGCTTACACAGATGAGCGTGCTGAGGCTATGGGACTTTCCGAGCGTTATAATGTAAACACGAAGAAAGGTCAGGGCCTTTTAGTTAAGAAGGAACTTGCTTCCCAGTACAATACAGCAGAATCCTTCGCAGGCAAGAAGGTTGCTACCCAGAACGCAACCTTACAGAACAAGCTTGCTACAGAGCAGCTTCCGTCTGACGTTCAGATCCAGTTAGTGACAAATATAACAGACGGTGTTATGATGTTAACAACAGGCAAGGTTGACGCACTCGCTGTATCCGGTGATAACGGTGAATCCCTTGCAAAGACATATGATGATATCGCAATGGCAGATTTCATGTTTGACTATTCAAGTGAAGGTAACGTTATCGCAGTCAAAAAAGGCGATGATGATCTCTTAAATGCGATCAACGAAGTGATCGTTGAAGTTAACGAGAAAGGTCTCTATGAGCAGTGGAGAGAAGAGGCGGTTGCCCTTGCTGAGAAGCTCGGTATCGAGACGAACTAATTTCGGAGCAGATCGTTTCGTTCCGTGATGGAAGATCAGCGCAGGACGGAATTGGTTATCACTTCAGGTTACAGAAAATACAGAGCTCGGTCTTTCCGGTGAAAATGCCGGAAAGACCTTTGTCTGTTTTCAAGTTTTATCTACGAAAGGAGTTTTCCAGATGGAGTTTCTTAACGTCATGTTAAAAGTCTGGATGAAGTACTGGAACTTATTCTTACAGGGTCTTGGAATGACACTGTTTATGGGTCTCCTCACCGTCCTCATCAGTACCGTTTTCGGTTCTCTGATGGCACTGATGCGCCGCAGCAACGTGGGCATCGGAAAATTTAAGCCGCTCCGGCTGATCGCTACCGTTTATGTCGAAATTATCCGCGGTACGCCGATCCTGCTGCAGTTATATTTCTTCTACTTTATGCTGCCGACCTGGCTTCCGTTCTTCAACTTAAGCGAGTTTACATGCGTTATGACTGCATGCTGCGTAAACTCTACCGCTTATGTCTGTGAGATCGTCCGCGCAGGTATTCAGGCTGTCGATGTCGGACAGACTGAAGCAGCACGTTCTCTGGGCTTAAACGCGCGTCAGACCATGATCCATATCGTTCTCCCGCAGGCAGTCAAGAATATTCTTCCGGCACTCTGCAACGAGTTTGTAGCGATCGTCAAGGAGACATCTCTGGCATCCACGTTCTTTATCGGAGAACTTATGACCCAGTTTAAGACCATCAACGGTCTTACATTCCGTGTACTTGAGCCGTTAACCATCGTTGGTATCATTTACTTCGGCGTGACATTTATCATGTCCAAGCTGATTGCTTTACTGGAGAGGAGGATGAACGCAAGTGAGCGCTAGTGAAAAAGAACTGATTCGTGTAGAAGATCTGCATAAATCCTTCGGCAGTCTTCAGGTATTAAAGGGTGTTACCGAGCATGTCAATCATGGCGAGGTTGTTTCTGTTATCGGACCGTCCGGCGGCGGTAAAAGTACATTTTTACGCTGCTTAAACCTTCTTGAGACACCGACATCCGGAAAGATTTATTTCGAGGGAACCGATATTACCGACAAGAATGTGGATATCAACCTGCATCGCCAGAAGATGGGAATGGTATTCCAGCACTTTAATGTATTCAATAATCTTACAGTTGGAAAGAACGTAACGCTCGCCCCGGTCCTTCTCGGAAAGAAAACACAGAAGGAAGCCGACGAGATGATGCGGGAGCTTTTAAACCGCGTTGGTCTTGCGGATAAGGAGAACCAGTTCCCAAAGAAGCTTTCTGGCGGACAGAAACAGCGTCTTGCGATCGTGCGCGCGCTGGCGATGGAACCGGATGTTATGCTTTTTGATGAGCCGACTTCCGCCCTTGATCCGGAGATGGTAGGAGAGGTTCTTCATGTTATCAAGGACCTTGTAAAGACAGGAATGACTACTGTGATCGTAACCCATGAGATGGGATTTGCGAGGGAGGTCTCCGACCGCGTATTCTTTATGGATGGCGGCGTGATCGCGGAGAAAGGCACTCCGGATGAGGTCTTCAATCATCCGCAGAACCCGAGGACACAGGAATTTTTAAGCAAGGTATTATACTGATGAAAGAACAGCGGGAAAAGCTGTTTTAACAGGAGCCATATCCCGCTCAGGCAGACTTTTGGAGTTTTGCCTGGCGGGATTTTTGAAAGGAGAACATGACATGTCAGCATCCAAACAGACAGCATTCGATTATATCGACGAGAAATCAGGAGTGATCACCGACGTATCCGATAAGATCTGGGACTATGCGGAGCTTTCCCTGAGAGAGTACAAATCCGGTGAACTTTACGCAAAGGTATTAAAAGAAGAAGGATTTACTGTCGAACATCCTTTTGACAACATTGAGACTGCATTCCGCGCTTCCTACGGTTCCGGAAAGCCGGTGATCGGTATTCTGGCTGAGTATGATGCTCTGACAGGTCTTTCCCAGATCGCCGGATCTAAGACCAGAAAAGAGCTTGTCGCAGACGGAAACGGCCACGGCTGCGGCCACAACCTTTTAGGCGCGGGTTCCATGGCTGCGGCTTTTGCTATAAAAAAATATCTGGAAGAAAAAGGTGAGGGAAGCGGTAAAGTGATCCTTTACGGCTGCCCTGGTGAGGAAGGTGCCGCTACAAAAGCATTTATGGCAAGAGACGGCGTGTTCGCGGAGTGCGACGCGGCTCTTACCTGGCATCCGGGCAATGTGAATCAGGTCACTTCCGGTACCTGCAACACCTGTATCCAGACAGAGTATAAGTTTACCGGTGTTGCCTCCCATGCAGCGGGCGCACCGGACAAGGGACGTTCTGCCCTCGACGCGGTGGAGCTTATGAACATTGGCGTCCAGTTCTTAAGAGAGCATATGCCGGACAGCGCGAGGATCCATTACTCCATCACAGATGCCGGTGGAGATTCTCCGAACGTGGTACAGCCGAAGGCACAGGTCCTCTATATGGTCCGCTCCATCTGGGTAAAGGACGCGCTGGAGCTTCAGGAGAGAGTCGACCGTATTGCTCTTGCGGCATCCATGATGACAGATACAAAGATGGAGAAGAAGTTTATCGACGGCTGCTCCAATACCGTTCCGAACAAGGTCCTGGAGTCCCTTATGTGGGATAACTTCAATGATCTCGGTGTCTGCCATTACACGGAAGAAGAATTAAAGTACGCGAAAGCCCTCTACGATTCCGTTGAGATGAAGTCTGATAAGCTTCCGGGAGATGCGACGGAGGACAGCAGCGATATCTACGAATATGTTGATGAGAAGTCCAAACACGGCACAACACCGATGAATGAGTTCCTTGTCCCGTATCTCTACTATGA
This sequence comes from Clostridium sp. AF28-12, assembly GCF_003435225.1. Taxonomy (NCBI): domain Bacteria; kingdom Bacillati; phylum Bacillota; class Clostridia; order Eubacteriales; family Clostridiaceae; genus Clostridium; species Clostridium sp. AF28-12. The sequence goes on from NZ_QWGJ01000013.1 coordinate 99,418, forward strand.
GAAACCGAGAATGGGATCCACGGATGTCGGTGATGTGAGCTGGTGCATTCCGACGGCGCAGATCAATACTTCCACATTCCCGGCACAGGCACCGGGACATTCCTGGCAGAATGTCTCCTGTGGACGTACATCCATTGCCCACAAGAATATGCTGTTAGCGGGAAAGGTCATCGCGGCTACCGCAATCGATCTCATGGAGAAGCCGGATGTTTTACAGGCAGCGAAGGACGAGTTCAACAAGAAGATGAAACGTTATGGCGGCTATACCTGCCCGGTTCCGCAGGGCGCAGTTCCGGTCATCCCGGGTGAGAAGATGTAAGAGGCGACATGGCGGAGTCTCTGAAAGAAAAAGAATAGAATGACTGTAAGTCCGGCAGGACAGGGGAAGGCGGAGATACTCTGCAAAAGACCTGGCCTGCCGGGCTGTTTTATCTCAATGGGAGCTGAACGAAAAAATTTCAGAAATTTTACATATTTTTCAGTAAAAGGACAGGAATCGTGGTTCTAAAATGCCTTAAAATATGATATACTATAAAAGTATATTCTTAGGACGGAGAACAAATGTACGCCCGTGGGAATGACGGGCTGCGCCGGAAAAGGAGGCGGTCAGGTATGAATATCAGGGAAACGATGGAACAGTGGGAACGCCAGAATCTGAGTCCTTACGCGTCGTTAAGCAGTGAGACGCTGGGGCGTGACCGGGAGGAACCGCTCTGCGATATCCGCCCTGCCTATCAGCGTGATCGTGACCGGATCCTGCACAGCAAGTCATTCCGGCGCCTGAAAGACAAGACCCAGGTTTTCCTCGCTCCGGAAGGGGACCACTACCGGACGAGACTGACCCATACGTTAGAGGTATCCCAGATCGCGAGAACGATCGCAAAGGCACTCCGGATGAATGAGTCCCTGACTGAGGCGATCGCCTTGGGGCATGATCTCGGCCACACGCCTTTCGGACATGCGGGGGAATACATATTGAATGAGATCTGCGAGGACGGATTCGCCCACTATAAGCAGAGCGTCCGGGTGGTGGAGATCCTGGAAAAAAAGGGACAGGGGTTGAACCTCACAAAGGAAGTCCGCGACGGAATGTTAAATCACAGAACGTCCGGAAATCCGGCGACCATGGAGGGAAAGATCGTGCGGTTCTCCGATAAAATCGCATACATCAATCATGATATCGACGACGCGATCCGCGGAAAGATCATTACCGAGCGGGATATTCCGAGAGAATACGCGGATGTACTTGGGGATACCGTAAAGGACCGCCTGAATATCATGATCCATGATATTATTAATAACAGTATGGACAAGCCGTCGATCTTTATGTCCCCGGACGTAGAGCGGGCCATGCGGGGCTTGAGGGAATGGATGTTTGAACATGTGTACCGCAATCCTGCCGCAAAGGGCGAGGAGGGAAGAGCTCAGCAGCTGATCGTGACACTTTACGAATACTACCTGAAGCATGTGGACGAGCTGCCGGAAGAGTACCTGGCGATGATGGAACTTCGCGGGGAGAGGAGAGAGCGGGTCGTCTGTGATTATATTGCCGGGATGAGCGACGGATATGCCATCGACCGGTTTGAAGAATTATTTGTACCGAAAGGCTGGAATGTCTGAGAGACGGATCCGGCGGATCTGCGAGGAAAGTGCAGAGCGGTTTTGCGGAAAATACATATCGCGGGAGGGATGAAGCGTGTATTACCCGGAAGAAGTGATCGAGGAAGTACGAACAAGAAATGACATCGTGGACATCGTGTCCCAGTATGTGAATTTAAAGAAAAAGGGCGCAAACTATTTCGGACTATGCCCGTTTCATAATGAGAAATCCCCGTCCTTTTCCGTTTCACCGGGAAAGCAGATGTATTACTGCTTTGGCTGCGGAGCAGGCGGAAATGTCATCACCTTTGTGATGGAATATGAAAATTATACCTTCGTGGAAGCTGTGAAAATGCTGGCGGACCGGGCGGGGATCGCCCTGCCGGAGGTGGAATACTCAAAGGAGGCGAGAGCTCAGGCGGACCTGAAAAATACGCTCCTTGAGATCAACCGTCTTGCGGCGAACTTCTTTTATTATCAGTTAAAGCAGCCGTCAGGAAAGGTCGGATATGACTATTTTAAGGAGAAACGCCGCCTGACGGACGATACGATCCGCCACTTCGGTCTTGGGTATTCCAGTAAGGTGCCGGATGACCTTTACCGGTATATGAGGTCGAAGGGATACAACGACGATATTTTAAAAGAGACAGGTCTTTTCTTTATCGATGAGAGGGGAGCCAGAGATAAATTCTGGAACCGTGTCATGTTTCCGATCTTAGACGTCAATAACCGTGTCATCGGTTTCGGCGGCCGTGTAATGGGGGACGGGGAGCCGAAATATTTAAACTCCCCGGAGACGAAGATCTTTGATAAGAGCCGGAATCTCTATGGGCTGAATTTCGCGAGAACGTCCAGAGCGAAATATATGCTGGTCTGTGAAGGCTATGTGGATGTGATCGCTATGCATCAGGCGGGATTTACGAACGCCGTGGCATCTCTGGGGACTGCGTTTACGTCCCAGCACGCGATGCTGTTAAAGCGCTACACGGATCAGGTAGTCCTGACCTACGACAGCGATGGGGCGGGTGTGAAGGCGGCACTCCGCGCGATCCCGATCTTAAAAGAGGTTGGAATGTCCATCAAGGTTTTAAATATGAAGCCCTATAAGGACCCGGACGAGTTTATCAAGAATCTTGGGAAAGAGGAATTCCAGAAGCGGATCGACAATGCCGTCGGAAGCTTTATGTTCGAAATCTCCGTGATCCGGAGCCAGTACAACATGCAGGACCCGGAGTCGAAGACAGGGTTTTATAACGCCATCGCGAAGAAGCTTCTGGAGTTTCCGGAAAAGCTGGAGCGTGATAATTACACGGAAGCCGTTGCAAGGGAGTATATGATCCCGGAGACGGATCTCAAAAACCTCGTGAACTCCATGGGCGGACTCATCGGAGTGACCACAAGGGAGCGGGAGTACGATAAGGAGCGGATCCGCCAGAAAAAGGAGAAGGAGGACGGGATCCGGAAGTCCCAGAGACTGCTTCTCACCTGGCTCATCGAGCGTCCGCAGCTTTTCGAAAAGATTCGCGGCATTATCACACCGGAGGATTTTGACGACGAGCTTTACAGAGAAGCGGCATCCATGGTCTTCGATGAATATGAAAAAACAGGAAGCGTGAACCCCGCGCAGATCCTGAATCATTTCATCGAGGGCGAGGAACAATACAGGGAAGTGGCGGCCTTATTCCACGCGAGTCTCAGCGAGTCCTTAAATAATGAGGAACAGAGGAGAGCACTCTCGGAGACCGTCAAAAAGATAAAGAAACACAGTCTGGAGGTAAAGGGAAAAACAGCAGATATCAGAGAGTTACAGGAAATCATCAGGCAGCAGTCAGCACTGGCTGTCCTGAATATCACACTTGACTGAGAGAAGCAGAAGCAAAAAGGCAGACACGAGGAACGTCAGGTGCCGGGAAGGATGGAATTATGGAGGAAAAGACACTTACATTTGAAGAGAAGTTATCAAAACTTCTGGAACTCGCAAAAAGTAAAAAGAACGTCCTTGATGAAAAGGAAGTTCTGGATGCCTTTGCGGGGGAAGAACTGACACCCGAGAAGCTGGACCGCATATACGACTTCCTGGATAAAAAACATGTCGACGTCTTAAAAATGTCGAACGATGATGATATGGATCCGGATTTGTTTTCGGAGGATGAAGATGCAGATCCGGAGGATGAGATTGATGTGGAACATATCGATCTCTCCGTACCGGAGGGGATCGGTGTAGATGATCCGGTCCGGATGTACTTAAAAGAGATCGGAAAAGTGCCGCTGCTTTCCCCGGATGAGGAGATCGAACTGGCAAAGAAGATCGAACTCGGTGACGAGGAGGCAAAGAAGAAGCTTGCGGAGTCGAACCTGCGTCTTGTGGTGAGTATCGCAAAGCGGTATGCCGGACGGGGCATGCAGCTGCTCGACCTGATCCAGGAGGGAAATCTTGGACTCATTAAGGCAGTCGAGAAGTTTGATTACAGGAAAGGCTATAAATTCAGCACCTACGCGACCTGGTGGATCCGTCAGGCGATCACCCGCGCCATTGCGGATCAAGCGAGAACGATCCGGATTCCGGTACACATGGTGGAGACCATCAACCGTCTCGTGCGGACCCAGAGACAGTTAGTCCAGAAGCTTGGCCGTGAGGCAACACCGGAGGAGCTTGCGAAGGAACTCGATATGCCGGTGGACCGCGTCCGTGAGATCATGAAGATCTCTCAGGATCCGGTGTCCTTAGAGACTCCGATCGGCGAGGAGGAGGACAGCCACCTCGGGGACTTTATCCAGGATAATAATGTGGAAGTCCCGGCGGATGCCGCGACCTACACGCTGCTCCACGAACAGCTGATGGATGTGCTGTCAACGCTCACTGAGAGGGAACAGAAAGTGCTGCGCCTGAGATTTGGCCTGGATGACGGAAGACCGAGGACATTGGAAGAGGTCGGACGGCAGTTCAACGTGACGAGGGAGCGGATCCGCCAGATCGAGGCGAAGGCCCTTAGAAAACTGCGCCATCCGAGCAGGAGTAAGATCTTGAAAGATTATCTGGATGAGTAAAAAGATATGGGAAGCAGGAAAAGATCTGTGCAGGAAAAGGCAGTCAGGGATGGCCTGTCTGTGTGCTCCGGGGCGAAGTTAAACTGCCGGGAAATACAAAAAGACGGCTGCGAAATCGAAAAGCAGTCATGTAAAAGAGAAATGGAGAAATCAATATGAAATTATCAGAACGCCTGGAGCTGGTGCTCTCATTTGTGGAACCTGGGGAGTCCGCGGCAGACGTTGGGACGGACCACGGACATGTTCCGGTGGAGCTTGTCAGGAGAACGATCGTGAAGAAGGCCGTGGCTATGGATGTGCGGAAAGGTCCGTTATCCAGGGCGACGGAGAATATTGCCCTGGCTGGACTTGCCGATAAGATCGAGACGAGACTTTCTGACGGTGTCGCAAAGCTTCTGCCGGGAGAGGCAGATTCTGTCGTGATCGCGGGAATGGGCGGCGAGCTGATCATTAAGATCCTGGAAAACGGAAGACATATGTGGGATCCGGTGAAACAGTGGGTCTTATCACCGCAGTCGGAGATCTTTAAGGTCAGAAGATGGCTTTTTGAGAACGGTTTTGTGATCCGGAAGGAAGATATGGTCCTTGAAGACGGGAAGTTTTATACGGTGATGGATGTGCGGAGAGAGAAAGACGCAGATTCTGAGGGAAAAACAGTGGATCCGGATGTTTTAAGCCTTTCTGAGGACAGCCGCATGCTCTACGGCGATTATCTGATCCGAACGAAGAACCCTGTTCTTCTTACATATCTGAAGGAGGAAGAGGCGAAGCTTCTGCGGTTCATCGAGGATCTTTCCGCGAAAGCGGGGGATTCCGAACGGGCGGCAGAGCGGCTTTCCGAGTTGAAATTACAGTTAAAAGAAAATCAGGAGGTACAGCATGAAATGCAGGGAGATCATTGAAATCTTAGAGACGCTTGCGCCGAAGTCCTGTGCCTGTGACTGGGATAATCCGGGACTTTTAGCAGGGCGGATCGACAAGGACGTGAAGAAGATCCTTTTGACGCTGGACGCGGATGATGCGGCGGTGGAGCGGGCGAAGGAGATCGGGGCAGATATGCTGTTAAGCCATCATCCGCTGATCTTTAAGCCGGTGAAGCATGTTTCGGACGAGGATTTTATTGGAAGACGGCTTGTGTCCCTGATCCAGTCGGATGTGTCATACTATGCGATGCATACAAATTTTGATTCGGCGCCGGGGTGTATGGCAGATATTGTGGCGGACCGGTTGAATTTTACCGATCAGAAGCCGCTGGAGGCCATGGGAGAGATTTCCGGGACGGAGTACGGAATCGGTAAGACAGGATCGTTGAAAGTGCCTATGAAGGGCTTGGAGCTCGCGAGAGAGGTTAAGAACCGGTTTGGACTTCCGTTTGTGACTGTTTATGGAAGTGAGCTCTATGAGGATACTCCAATTGTGAAGGCAGCTACCTGCCCGGGGGCCGGCGGAAGTGAGCTTAAGGAGGCACTGAAGGCAGGCGCTCAGGCGTTTATCACCGGAGATATCAGCCACCATGAGGGGATCGACGCGGCGGCTCAGGGGATGATGATCATTGATGCAGGGCATTATGGGCTGGAGCATATCTTTATGGATTTTATGGAAGGTTTTTTGAAGGAGAAGCTGCCTGCTGATATTGAGGTCGTGAAGATGGCGGTGAAGTTTCCGGCGGTCGTGGTGTAGGTAATTGGCTTCGGGGACGCACCGGTCAGCCTCCGCCCCCGGGCTGAGATGATTTTCGGGGAGGTTTCTCTAAGCTTGCATGCGAATGCTAAGGGCGGAGAAAAGGTGACACAACTCGCTTTGCTCAGACAAGTGTCACCTTTCCTCCAACGCATTCACCTGCGAGCTAAGAGGAAGCCAATCCCCGAAAAACAGGCGCCCGGGATCGGAGGCTGACCGGTGCTATAGATCGAAGTGAAATGGCTGTTGCTGATGTTGTGAATGTCATCAGCGGAGAGGTTGTGTGAGGTGGTTTTATGGCAGTTGTAAAGGTGAATGGAATCGAAAAAACGTATCCGGAGGGAACAACCTATCTGGAGATCGCGAGAGATTTTCAGGATCAGTATGAGAATGATATCCTGCTTGTGCGGGTCAATGGAAAGCTCAGGGAGCTTGAAAAGACTCTGGCGGGAGATTCTGAGATTTCTTTTATCACAGCGAAGGAAAATGCAGGTTATAAGACGTATGAGCGCAGTGCGATCTTTCTGATGCTGAAGGCGTTTTATGAGGTAATTCCGCGAGAGAAGATCAAGAAGATCCAGATCGACTTTGCTCTGGGAAACGGGATTTATGGAGAACTTGTCGGGGATATTCCGGTAGACGAGAAGCTGCTGACTTCAGTGAAGGTACATATGGAGAAGCTTAGGGACGCGGCGATCCCGGTGAAAAAGCGGAGTGTCAATACAGATGACGCGGTGGAGCTTTTTGGAAAGCATGGGATGCATGATAAGGAGCAGCTGTTCCTGTATCGTCGGGCGTCGCGGGTGAATATTTACAGCATTGGGGAGTTTGAGGACTATTTTTATGGATATATGGTTCCGGACACAAGTTATGTGAAGTATTTTGACCTTGTTCCATGTCATGCGGGATTTTTGCTCCTGCTTCCGGTGAAAACGGATCCGAAACATGTGGAGCATCCGGCGATCCGGGAGAAGCTGTTTTCAATCCTGCATTCTTCCTACCGCTGGAGTGACAGCCTGGAGGTACCGAACGTCGGCGCATTAAATAAGATGATTGTGGACGGCAGAGGGCAGGATCTGATCCTGATGCAGGAGGCGCTGCAGGAGAAAAATATCGGTCAGGTTGCTGAGAAGGCAGTGAAGGATCCGGACCGCAGGATCGTGATGATTGCTGGACCGTCTTCTTCCGGTAAGACAACCTTCAGCCACAGGCTTTCAACTCAGTTTGCGGCGCTGGGATACAATCCGCATCCGATCTCCGTGGACAACTATTTCCGCAACCGGGAAGAGTATCCGCTTGACGAGAACGGGCAGCCGGACTTTGAGGCGCTCGGATGCGTGGATATTCCGCAGTTCAATGAGGATATGAACGCTCTGCTTTCCGGTAAGACCATTGAGCTTCCAAGGTTTAATTTTAAGACCGGTAAGAGGGAATACAAAGGCGAAATGCTGAAGCTTGGAAAGAAGGATATTCTCGTCATCGAGGGCATCCACTGCCTGAATGACGCGATGTCCTCAGAACTTCCGAAGGACAGTAAATTTAAGATCTACATCAGCGCCCTGACCCAGCTGAATGTGGATGAGCACAACCGCATCCCGACAACTGATGGACGACTGATCCGCCGGATGGTGCGGGACGCGAGAACGAGAGGAACCTCCGCGTTGGAGACGATCGAGCGCTGGCCGTCGGTGCGCCGCGGCGAGGACAAGAATATCTTCCCGTACCAGGAGAGCGCCGATGTGATGTTTAACTCCGCGCTTGTGTATGAGCTTGCGGTATTGAAGCTCTATGCGGAACCACTGCTCTTCAATATCCCGAGAGACAGGGAAGAGTATGATGAGGCGAAGCGGCTTCTCAAATTCCTGGACTATTTCCTTGCCATCGACAGTGAGTCGATTCCGAAGACATCGATTATCCGGGAGTTTATCGGTGGAAGCTGTTTGAATGTGTAAGAAAATATAAGTACATGTCTGGACAGCCCAAAAAAAATATGCTAGAATGAATGGGTTCTGAGTAAGACAGATGGTCGCTGCTGCAATCCTAAGGGATGCAGGAGAGGAAAGTCCGGGCTTCAAAGGGCAGGGTGCCGGATAACGTCCGGCGAAGGCGACTTCAGGGACAGTGCAACAGAAATAAACCGCATGGAAACATGTAAGGGTGGAAAGGCAGTGTAAGAGACTACCGCCTCAATGGTAACAGGGAGGGCACATGCAAACCCCACTCGAAGCAAGGCCAAACAGGAAGCATAAGGCGGCCCGTCTGCTTCCGGGTAGGCCGCTTGAGCCGTCCGGTGACGGACGGTCTAGATAGATGACCATCCAACGACATAACCCGGCTTATCGTCTTGCTCAGAATATTGAATATGGAAAATGATGAAGACCGCTTTTCAGGATCGAATGATAAGGTTTTGAAAAGAGGTCTTTTTAGAATATCGAATCAATTTTGGGGTACTATTATGATGACGCTTTATCTAGTACAATCCACTTTAAATAACAAACTATTTTAATTCACATTCCTATTTATGGTACAATTGAACCATCGGAGGTGTCAATTATGCCTAATACAATTAAAACTATTTCTTTAACAGATGATGATAAATCTTACTTAAATAAACTGCTGACTCAGAGCACTTTGGAAATTCGCGTTTATCAATGTGCCAGAATCCTTCTGCTCAAATCTGAGGGTGCATCTAACGAAGCAATTGCTGACAAACTGGATATTGGAATCGGTGTGGTAAAACGTTGCCTTAATAAATTTAAAGAGAACAGTGTTGAAGCTTCTTTACATGATAACAACGGCCGTGGAAGAAAAGCGGAAATCACCGATGACGATATCACCTGGGTAATCAGTAAAGCTTGCCAAAAACCGAAGGATTACGGCTATTCTGCTGAATTCTGATATCCCATGAGTTTCAGGAAATTCATCAACTCTATAGCAGAAGCGGAAGGACATCTTCGTAGGGCAACAGTAGCTGAAACAACGCTTCGGAAAATTCTGAGCAATGCAAGGATCAAACCATTTCAGGTGTCTTATTACTGCGAAAGACGGGATCCTGAGTTTGATGCAAAAATGCATGATGTCCTTGTTATCCACAAGCAGATTGAAATGCAGTTTGACAAGGATGGAAAACTGATTCCCTTTGAGAAAGATGCCGTACATACCCTGTCTTATGATGAAAAGCCAGGAATTCAGGCAATTGCTACCACAGGTGAAGACCGTCCACCGATTCCGAATACAGATAAAAGCAGTGGCTATCAGCGAGATTATGAGTATGTCAGGTTGGAGACCCTCTCTCTGCTTGCAGCGATTGATTTGCTCTCAGGAGAAGCAATTCCATTAGTAAGTGAAACTCATAAAAGTTCTGACTTTATGACCTTTCTAAAGAAGAGATTGATTTCATAGTGTATGAGCTGCTTCAGCAGAAAACAAAAACAAAAAAGCACCAAAACCAATTTCACGAAAGAGAAAGTCTATCCAGAATTAGCATAAAACGATAGTTTGAAATAGGCTTCTAATTTGCGTGAATCATACTAGTATGGAGGATTTAAAAACTTTTAAGGGAAAGATATTTTGGAAACTGGTTTATCCCGTCAAAGTAAATGTCGATGGAGTTGTTTATGAATTGAACTATTATGTTGATATAGATGCAATTTCTGGCAATATCTTGGAAATTGCACATGATGTATATTAAGGAATTCTTAGGAGGTAAGTATATGAAAAAGTATTTTATTGCCCTATCTATTATAGATTTGCATGACCGGAGTGTGATTGCCAGCATA
>NZ_QWGJ01000014.1:0-2790 GCF_003435225.1 Clostridium sp. AF28-12
GCGCGTCCAGAAGCGCCGCTTTTCATCCGAAAGCGGTGCGCGGGCATTTTGGGAATCCGGCTTTGGCAAGCCGGTAAAGAAAAGTATCAAAGACGTGAAAAATGTCACTTTAGCGTCATTCGGTTTACCCCGGAGGGAAACCACAAGGGGGACAATAGCGTACCGAAAAAATCGCAAGTTGGGGAAACCATCTACCCACGACTGAGCGGCAAGACGCAACATTGTGAATGAGGAACAAGGCTAAACTGCTTTAAGGGCAGTCCGAGGCGGGATACTCGACCCGGCGGCGCAGGATGGTTGTATTCGCCGTATGTCATAGCAGAATGTGACAGGTAGACACAGACCGCACGATACTTATGACAGCCAGCCGCAATAAGCGGAAAAGGACGAAAACCCATTACCGACATCACAATACGCTTTTCCCAAGGTGTCTAACTGGAGATTGCCTAAACCGGAGTGCCGGGATTATCCGGCTATGCGTAATGCCGCAAGGTGAAAAATTTCAAGGGGTAAAAACCCAAGAAAGATGACGCTGAATATCCGGCATGGCAACGGAGCCTCCGTAGTAGTCCGAGGGCGGGAAAGCCGTCTACATGGCGAAGGGAGGCAGGATGTCAACCAATTCATAAAAAGGAAAGGTGCGTGAGGCATTATGAGAAGTCCTGAAAATGTGTTGGAAAGCCTAAAATCCAAGGCGTGTAATAAGAGTTACAAGTACGAGCGGTTATACCGCAATCTGTACAATCCACAATTCTATCTGCTGGCATACCAGCGGATACAGGCGAAACCAGGCAACATGACAGCCGGAACAGACGGCAAAACCATTGACGGTATGGGAATGGCAAGGATAAACGCCCTCATTGAAAAAATGCGTGATTTCAGCTACCAGCCCAACCCGGCGAGGAGAACGTATATCCCGAAATCCAATGGGAAAATGCGCCCTCTGGGGATACTGTCATTCGACGATAAACTGATACAGGAGGTGGTGCGGCTCATCTTAGAGAGCATCTATGAGCCAACTTTCAGCGACTACTCCCACGGTTTCCGCATAAACAAAAGCTGCCATACGGCACTCAAATATGTACAGAAATATTTTACGGGGACAAAGTGGTTCGTTGAGGGGGATATAAAGGGCTGTTTTGACAATGTAGACCATCATGTGCTGATTGACATTCTGCGGAAGCGGATTGCAGACGAACATTTCATTGGTCTGCTATGGAAGTTTCTGAAAGCCGGATATATGGAGGACTGGAATTATCACAATACCTACTCCGGCACTCCCCAAGGCTCTATCATCAGCCCCATCCTTGCAAATATCTATATGAACGAACTGGACAACTATATGGCAGAATACGCAGAGAAGTTCAACTGCGGAAACCGCCGTAAAATCAATCCTGCGTTCAAGAAGAAGTTGGATGTTTGCCGGGGAAAAGAGCAACGGCTTAAAAGAAATCTCTCTAAAATGAGCGAGAAAGAAAAAGAGGGCTTAATTGCGGAAATCCGGGAACTGCGGCGCAGTCTGAAATCCATGCCATACAGTGACCAGATGGACGACAGCTATAAGAGGATTTGCTACGTCCGGTATGCGGATGATTTTCTGATAGGAGTTATCGGCAGTAAAGAGGACGCAGAACAGGTAAAACAAGAAGTAGGCTGTTTTATCCGGGAAAAACTTCATCTGGAAATGTCCGGGGAAAAGACTCTGATTACCCACGGACATGATTTTGCAAAGTTTCTGGGATACGAGGTCACAATCGCCAAGGGCGAGTACAGCAAAAAGACCAAAACCGGGGCTACCAGACGAGTGAACAACGGAAAAGTCTTGCTCTATGTTCCCCATGATAAATGGGTAAAACGCCTGCTCTCCTACAATGCCCTCAAAATTAAATACGACAAACAGAACGGAAACAAAGAGGTTTGGGAACCTGTCCGGCGCACCCGCCTGTTGCACCTGGACGACCTGGAAATCCTAAACCAGTACAACGCAGAAATCCGTGGATTATACAACTACTACCGGCTCGCAAACAACGTGACCGTACTCAACAACTTCTACTATGTAATGAGATACAGTATGCTCAAAACTTTCGCCGGAAAATATCGGACACGAATTAGCAGAATTATTCGCAAGTACCGTCAAGGAAAAGACTTTGTTGTGGAGTATCCGAAGAAAAATGGCAAAGTGGGTAAAGTGCTGTTCTACAATAATGGGTTCCGCCGGAATACCAAAGTCGAAAGCGGCAACCCCGACATAGTGGCAAGAGTGGTTGAGAACTACGGGTGCAACAGCCTGATTAAAAGGCTACAAGCGAACAAATGCGAGTGGTGCGGCACAGAGAATGTGCCGCTTGAGATACACCATGTACGAAAACTCAAGGATTTGAGTGGCAGGAAACAATGGGAAATCGCCATGATTGGGCGCAGACGCAAGACAATGGCACTCTGCATTGACTGTCACGATAAGTTACACGTAGGGAAATTAGACTGACATCTGGAGAGCCGGATACATCGAGAGGTGTAAGTCCGGTTCGGAGGGGAGTTCTCGGAAACCTGCCATAGTGATATGGTAAGGCGTCGGGTTCTTACCCTACTTGTAACTTCGGTGGCTCCTGTTCCAATGGCTGCAATGATGGGCAAAGAATGGGGCGGTATGGGACAGAATTACCTCCGATCCCTGCTGGCGCTGGGCTTTCAGGCGTTTCTCATTATCGTCTGCGTGGCAATTTATGCTGTGCTGGTGCAGAACATCGCTCTGGAAGATGACATCATCATGGCAATCTGGAGCTGCGTGGG
>NZ_QWGJ01000014.1:2800-107880 GCF_003435225.1 Clostridium sp. AF28-12
CTCTGGAAGATGACATCATCATGGCAATCTGGAGCTGCGTGGGATACACCGTACTGCTGTGCTTTACGCTGTTCAAAACCGGCAGTCTCGCAAAATCAGTCTTTCAGGCGCACTAAAGGAGGGTTCTGTATGAAAAAATATCAAATCATTTACGCAGACCCGCCATGGAACTACAAAGTATATTCCAAGAAAGGATTGGGACGCAGTGCAGAAAGTCACTATCCGACCATGAGTATCGAGGATATTTGTGCGCTGCCAGTAGGCAACTTGGCGGATAAAGACTGTGCCTTGTTTTTATGGGTCACGATTCCATGTTTACTGGAAGGTCTCTCAGTTCTGAAGGCATGGGGATTTACCTATAAAACCGTCGGCTTTGTTTGGGTAAAGCAAAATCGAAAGGCAGATAGCTTGTTCTGGGGAATGGGATATTGGACGCGCTCCAATGTGGAACTTTGTATCCTCGCAACGAAAGGACATCCCAAGCGTATAAACGCAGCTGTTCATCAGGTTATTGTCTCTCACATTGAAGAACATTCAAAAAAACCGCAGGAAGCCAGAGAACGCATTGTCTCATTGATGGGTGATCTCCCGCGCATAGAACTGTTTGCTCGTCAATCCACACCCGGTTGGGATGTGTGGGGAAATGAAGTGGACAGCTCTATTTCATTCCCATAAAGGAGGTGGATAATATGGCTTATGTACCCGTACCCAAAGATTTAACCAAAGTCAAAACCAAGGTCATGTTCAATCTGACACGAAGGCAGCTGGTCTGCTTTACCGCCGGGGCGCTTGTAGGTGTACCGCTGTTCTTGTGGCTCCGTGAGCCTGCGGGAAACAGCATGGCTGCCATGTGTATGATGCTGGTCATGATGCCCTTCTTCCTGCTGGCAATGTATGAAAAGCATGGACAGCCCCTGGAAAAGATCGTCGGCAACATCCTCAAAGTAGCTGTGATCCGTCCCAAGCAGCGTCCCTACCAGACCAATAACTTTTATGCCGTATTAAAGCGGCAGGAAATGCTCGATAAGGAGGTGTATGACATTGTTCACCGCAATGAAAAGCTGGCTGCGCCGTCTGCTGGGAAAACCGGAAGAAAAGACCGTGCATCCGGTAAAGACAAAGAAAAAGCTGTCCCGCGCCGATAAGAAGCAGATCGAAGCGGCCATTGCCCGCGCCAACCGCACGGACAAAAAAGGAAAATCGGCACAGGACAGTATCCCCTATGAACGAATGTGGCCGGACGGGATCTGCCGCGTATCGGACAGCCACTACACAAAGACCATTCAGTTTCAGGACATCAACTATCAGCTCTCCCAAAATGAAGATAAGACCGCGATCTTTGAGGGCTGGTGTGATTTCCTCAATTATTTCGACAGCTCGATTCACTTCCAGCTGTCTTTTTTGAACCTTGCGGCATCGGAGGAGACCTTTGCCAACTCCATTTCCATTCCGCCCCAGGGGGATGCCTTTGACAGTATCCGTGAGGAATATACCACGATGCTGCAAAATCAGCTGGTCAGAGGCAACAACGGTCTCATCAAGACCAAATACCTGACCTTTGGTATCAACGCTGACAGCATCAAAGCCGCCAAGCCCCGTCTGGAGCGTATTGAGACCGATATACTCAATAACTTCAAGCGTCTTGGTGTAGCCGCCAGAACATTGGACGGTAAGGAAAGGCTTTCCCAGCTTCATGCGGTATTCCACATGGATGAACAGCTCCCGTTTCAGTTTGAATGGGACTGGCTGGCTCCTTCCGGCCTGTCCACGAAAGATTTTATTGCACCAAGCTCCTTTGAGTTCCGCACCGGCAAGCAGTTCCGTATGGGCAAGAAATACGGGGCTGTTTCTTTTTTGCAGATTTTAGCCCCAGAGCTGAATGACCGTCTGCTGGCTGATTTTCTGGATATGGAAAGCTCGCTCATTGTGAGTATGCACATTCAGTCGGTGGATCAGGTGAAAGCCATCAAAACGGTAAAGCGTAAGATTACCGATCTGGACCGCAGTAAGATTGAGGAACAGAAAAAAGCAGTCCGCGCCGGATACGACATGGACATCATTCCTTCTGACCTTGCCACCTACGGCAGCGAAGCGAAAAAGCTGTTGCAGGATTTGCAGAGCCGAAACGAGAGAATGTTCCTGGTCTCCTTTTTGGTGCTGAACACAGCGGACACCCCCCGTCAGCTTGGCAACAACATCTTTCAGGCAGGCTCTATTGCCCAGAAGTATAACTGCCAGCTGACCAGACTGGACTTCCAGCAGGAAGAAGGGCTGATGAGCTGTCTGCCCCTGGGACTCAATCAGATCGAGATTCAGCGAGGGCTGACCACCAGTTCTACGGCTATCTTTGTACCATTCACCACACAGGAATTATTCCAGAACGGCAAGGAAGCCCTGTACTACGGCATCAATGCCCTGTCCAACAACCTCATCATGGTGGATAGAAAGCTGCTGAAAAACCCCAACGGCTTGATTTTGGGTACGCCGGGTTCCGGTAAGTCTTTCAGCGCCAAGCGTGAGATTGCCAACTGCTTTTTGCTTACCAATGATGATGTCATCATCTGTGACCCGGAAGCGGAGTACGCACCTCTGGTGGATCGTCTGCATGGGCAGGTCATCAAGATCTCGCCTACCTCAACCAACTACATCAATCCGATGGATCTGAACCTGGACTATTCGGATGATGAAAGCCCGCTGTCCCTCAAGTCTGACTTTATCCTCAGCTTGTGTGAGCTGATCGTGGGCGGTAAGGACGGATTGCAGCCGGTGCAGAAAACCATCATCGACCGTTGTGTGCGTCTGGTCTATCAGACCTACCTCAATGACCCGCGCCCGGAGAATATGCCCATACTGGAGGACCTATATAACCTGCTCCGTTCACAGGAGGAAAAGGAAGCCCAGTATATCGCCACGGCCCTTGAAATCTATGTAACCGGCTCCCTCAATGTGTTCAATCACCAGAGCAATGTGGACATCAATAACCGCATTGTCTGCTATGACATTAAGGAGCTGGGCAAGCAACTCAAGAAAATCGGTATGTTGGTGGTCCAGGATCAGGTGTGGAACCGCGTTACCATTAACCGCGCTGCCCACAAGTCCACCCGTTATTACATCGACGAGATGCACCTGCTTTTGAAGGAGGAGCAGACCGCCGCTTATACGGTGGAAATCTGGAAGCGATTCCGCAAATGGGGCGGTATTCCGACAGGTATCACCCAGAATGTCAAAGACCTTTTGAGCAGCCGCGAGGTGGAGAACATCTTTGAAAACTCCGACTTCGTGTATATGCTCAACCAGGCAGGCGGAGACCGTCAGATTCTCGCCAAGCAGCTGGGCATTTCCACGCACCAGCTTAGCTATGTGACCCACTCCGGTGAGGGCGAGGGCCTGCTGTTCTATGGCTCCACCATCCTGCCCTTCGTTGACCACTTCCCGAAGAATACTGAGCTTTACCGCATTATGACCACCAAACCCCAGGAACTGAAAAAGGAGGATGAATAACTATGAAACAGAATATTTGCGAACTTGATACCATGATTTTTTTCCGTGAGGCATTGGAGGCTCACGAATTCATGTTGCTTCCGGTAATGGCCTCCGCTGTTGTTGAGTGTCGTACCGCTGACAAAGAACTCAAAACCTTGAATGAGGATGGCGAAATTGGTCTTGCCCGTCTCTTTTCGATTTGGGCGAATATGATGTGTGCCCCTGGTGCAGCAACCATTGTAGGGTGCAGACCTATCACAATGCTCTCTGAGATTCTGGCGCAAGTCCATGCGTATCTCACCGTGCATCCGCTATATGATCCGGAAGGTTTGGCCCTCTATGTGGAGCTGCACCACATGATGGATGCTATCCTAATGGGTGATTGGTTTGAATAAAGAGCCGCGCTTGCGCTTTACTGATGAGGAACGGGCTGACCCTGCACTGGAAAAGCCGATCCGCAAAACGGAGAAAGCTACGGCCAGAGCAGATAAGGCGCAGGCCAATATTCCAAAGAAAAAAGTCAGACAGACGGTCATTGACCCGGACACCGGGAAAAAGACCTCGAAGCTGACCTTTGAGGACAAGAAAAAGCCACCCTCCAAACTTTCTCAAGGGGTCAAGGAAGCTCCCGTCCATCTGGTTGTGGGCAAGCTCCACAAAGAGATCCGGGAAACAGAACAGGACAATGTGGGCGTGGAAAGCGCCCACAAGTCCGAGGAAGCGGTGGAGACCAGCGCTTATCTGGTGCGGGAGGGCTATCGCAGCCACAAGCTGAAGCCGTACCGCAAAGCAGCACAGGCAGAGCGCCAACTGGAAAAGGCAAATGTAAATGTTCTGTACCAGAAATCTTTGCAGGAAAATCCCCAGTTTGCCAGCAATCCACTTTCCCGCTGGCAGCAAAAGCAGGCCATCAAAAAGCAGTATGCCGCCGCCAAACATGCCGGTCAGACTGCTGGAAATACTGCCCAGGCTGCATCCAAAACAGGAAAAGCCGCAAGGACGGTAAAAGAAAAGGTACAGCAGGCAGGGGCATTCGTCATGCGCCACAAGAAGGGTTTCCTGATGGCAGGGGTTTTGTTCCTCATTACCTGTATGCTGATGAATACCATGTCCTCCTGCTCCATGATGGCGCAGAGCATCGGTTCCGTTCTCTCCGGCACCACCTATCCGTCGGATGACCCGGAAATGCTGGCGGTGGAGGCAGATTATGCAGCCAGAGAAGCCCAGTTGCAGGAGGAAATCGACAACATAGAAAGCAGCCACCCAGGGTATGACGAGTATCGCTATGACCTTGGTATGATCGGCCATGACCCCCATGAGCTGGCGGCAGTTCTCTCTGCTGTCTTGCAAGGCTATACACGCCACAGCGCACAGGCAGAGCTGGATCGTGTGTTTGATGCACAGTATCAGCTTACGCTGAGAGAAGAAATTCAGATTCGCACTTACACTGACGAAGATGGGGATGAGCATGAATATGAATATCGTATTCTCCATGTAACTTTAACAAGCCGTTCCATTGCCTCTCTTGCGCCAGAACTACTGACTCCGGAGCAGATGGAGATGTACCAGGTCTACCGACAGACTATGGGCAATAAGCCGCTGTTATTTGGTGGCGGTTCTCCCGATACAGGTGTTTCTGAAGATTTGACTGGTGTTGAATTTATCAATGGCTCCCGCCCCGGCAATCCGCAGCTGGTGGAACTGGCGAAAAGTCAGGTGGGCAATGTGGGAGGACAACCTTATTGGAGCTGGTACGGCTTTGACTCCCGTGTGGAATGGTGTGCCTGCTTTGTATCATGGTGCTATGGTCAATCCGGTCGAACGGAACCACGCTTTGCTGGTTGTCAGTCTCAGGGTGTTCCGTGGTTCCAGTCTCATGGACAGTGGGGCGCACGAGGATATGAAAACATCGCCCCCGGTGATGCCATTTTCTTCGATTGGGATCTGGATGGTTCCGCAGACCATGTGGGAATTGTTGTCGGCACCGATGGCAGCCGTGTTTATACCGTGGAGGGAAATTCCGGCGATGCCTGCAAGATTAAAAGTTATGACCTGAATTATCAAAGCATTAAGGGCTACGGCCTGATGAACTGGTAACAGAGATTTTTAAGAAGGAGTGATAGACGATGGCAAAGAACAAAATTGAGCGCATTGACCAGGAGATTACAAAGGTCCGCGAGAAGATCGCAGAGTATCAGGAAAAGCTCAAGGCGCTGGAGGTACAGAAAACCGAGGCAGAAAATCTGGAGATCGTCCAGATGGTGCGCGCACTGTGTATGACCCCGGCTCAGCTGAGCGCCATGCTGTCCGGAGGCACAGTTCCCGGCAGTTTTGCTGATGACAACAACGAACAGGAGGAAAACAGCTATGAGGAATAAACGATTGCTCCGAACACTTTCCGCCCTTTGCCTGACGCTGGTGCTGGCATCGGGCTTTACCGTTCCCGCTTTTGCCCAGGGCGCAGCGCCGCCCCCGGCAGAGGATACCACCAATGACAGCAATGTGGTGGTGGAAGAAACGGAAAAAGCACCTCCGCTGACCCCGGATGGCAACGCCGCTCTGGTGGATGATTTCGGGGGCAATAAACAGCTCATTACCGTTACCACCAAGGCGGGCAACTATTTTTATATCCTGATCGACAGGGCCAACGAGGATAAAAAGACTGCTGTTCACTTTCTGAACCAGGTGGATGAAGCGGACCTGATGGCACTGATGGAAGATGGAAAACCCAAAGAGGAGCCGCCTGCTGTGTGCAGCTGTTCGACAAAATGTGAAACAGGGACAGTCAATACGGCCTGCCCGGTCTGTGCAACCGATATGAGCAAATGTACGGGCAAAGCACCGGAACCTCCGGCAGAAACACCGGAGCCGGAAAAAGAGAAGCCTGCCGGACTGAACCCGGCTGTCCTGATCCTTCTGCTTGCTCTATTTGGCGGCGGTGGCGTATTTGCCTACTTGAAGCTCGTTAAGAATAAACCTAAGACCAAGGGCAATGACAGCCTGGACGATTATGATTATGGCGAGGAAGATTCCGAGGAATGGGAAACCGAGGATGAAGAAGTCCTTGAGGATGGTTTTGAGGGTTCTGATCCTAATGAGGAAAGCGATAGAACAGATTGAACTATTTGAGCGTAGCGTATTTCAAATCATTGCGGGATAAGGGACAGAGGACAGGGAGAAATTCCTGTCCTCTGCTGCTCTATTCACTCTCTTACTGCAAATCCACACCCAAAATCAGCAGCACATGGTCAAAGAAAGGAGGACCTCACAATGAACACATGGAACTGGTTATTACACTTTCTGATTATTTTTGATCTGGTCGCCTTCGGAATTTACTTTGGAGGAGACATTCTTTTCACTGCTATCAGCAAAGTTCAAAAAAAGTCAAAGAAGGACGATGACTTGGATCTTTATGATTTTGAAATTGAGACCGCACCCCAAAAGCGCTCTTTATGTGTGGACTCAATCCGAATGCTTTATTCTGGTGAGATAGATGAATTTGTGGAAAAGGAACTGTTGCCTGATGCAGCGGAGACCATGAACGCTTTATCTGAAGCTGAAAAAACAGCAGTTAGCCTGTTACTAAAAGCTTATATCGGTTTTTTGAGCGAAGAAGCAACGGTAGATGAACAAAGTTTTCCCATGGTTAAGGAACTGTTGTCTTATACACAGGGCAGCAAAGAAGATGGTGAAAAAGATGCCATAGATTGTCTGATGGAAGATACGGTCAGCAGAACCCACAGACATCGAGAATATTACAACAATTATCAACGCTATCAACTGATGCAGGTGGATAAAGAGCGTGTGATTATGGCCTGCAATATCATAATCAATGATTTGATTGGCAGGTTGTACCGATATGATTATCGCTTTGGCTATGACATTACACTTGCCTCAGAACACAGCATTGCAAAAAAACTGTCTGATAATTGGCAGAATGAATGGGAGGTTGAAGATTATGAAGCTGGTGATTGCTGAAAAACCATCGGTTGCACAAAGTCTGACGGCGGTGATCGGTGCAACTGCCCGTAAGAACGGGTATCTGGAGGGCAACGGCTGGCGTGTCAGCTGGTGCGTGGGCCATCTGGCCGGTCTTGCGGATGCAGACAGCTATGACCCCAAGTACGCCAAGTGGCGATATGATGACCTGCCCATCCTGCCGGAGCATTGGCAGATGGTGGTGGGAAAGGATAAGAAAACGCAGTTTGATATTCTCAAAAAGCTGATGAATGCCCCGGATGTGACGGAGGTGGTAAATGCCTGCGATGCAGGATAGTGCGGATAGGTGACTTAAGAAAAAGAAAAAAGAGACCTCATTTTGTTGAAAATCAAATTTCAAAGTCATTAAAGGAGCTATTCAAATGAAACAAAATCAGAATTTCGACCATAATCACTCTCAAAAAGTGCTTTCCTGCCACTACAACATGGACACCAACCGGGTGGAAGCCCGATTTGAAGATGGCACCACCCTTTCCATTGATTGTATCTCCATTGAGGACGAATACGGCAACACCCCTGCGCAGCGAGCAGAACTGGACTGGCTACTATATAACAAGCCCTTAGAGTACGTCCAGCTTGTGCTGAGTGGTGAGATTGAGCATTATCTCTCACTTGGCTGTGACCATGGCATATTAGTAACCGTCAAATCTCCCGGCGGATGGACACCCATGGGATAATAGTAGTGGAACGTTTCGCGACGTTCCACTACTATTAACATCAGGGAGGACACCATGACATCAACAGAGCTAAAGCACCAGGCACGACAACAGAAATGGGTGGCAGCGATTCAGAATTGCAGAAGCAGCGGTCTTCCGGTACGGCAGTGGTGCAAGCAAAGAGGAATCACACCATCTACATACTATCGTTGGGAACGGGAAGTGCTGTCCATCGCAGATGCGGCACCGGAATTCCCCGGGGCACCTGCGTTTGCAGAGTTACCAGCACCGAAACAGCAGGATCGGAACGTTTCAGAATGTTCCGCCACGCTGCGGATCGGCAATAGCAGCATTGACTTCTATCAAGAGCTGAGTCCGGACCTGCTGAAAGCCCTGGTCGAGGCGCTGCGGCCATGCTGAACGATTTTTCCGGAGCGGATCGGGTCTATATCGCCTGTGGCTATACCGATCTGCGTAAAGGCATAGACGGTTTGGCCCGGATGGTGCAGCAGCAGTTTGAATTGGATCCGTTCACCAACACGCTGTTCCTGTTCTGTGGGCGGCGCAGAGACCGGATCAAGGGACTATACTGGGAAAAGGACGGGTTTATTCTGCTCTACAAGCGGCTGGAACAGGGTGCATACCAGTGGCCGAGAAGTGAATCTGAAGTACGGTCACTAACGCCGCAGCAGTACCGCTGGCTGATGGAAGGCTTACAGATCGAGCAGCCAAAAGCCCACCGCCCAGTATCTGGGCTGAGCATAATATAAGGCAGATTAAATTTCCGAAAAGCATCGAAAACACTGGCTTTTTGACACTTTTTGTGGTATAATTTTCACATGGAAAACGAGAAGAGAATTGCCACAAGTAACGCTGAAATGGTGACCATTTCACGCGCGGAATATGAATCTCAGCAAACTCAGCTCACTGAACTCAAGCTCCAGAACCAATGGCTTCTGGAGCAGTTGGGTCTTGCGAAAAAGCGGCAATTCGGCTCCTCCTCCGAGAAGTTGCAGGAGGGCCTGATGGATCAGCTTTCGCTAAGCTTCAATGAGCTTGAAGCCTACGCCTATGGCACCAAATCCGCTACGCCGGAGCAGGTTGCCGTGAAAGCCCATGCGCGCAAGAAGCAGTCCGGCAGCGTGACCGAGATCGTTCCGGAGGGCACACCCACTGAAGTGGTGGAGCACCGTCTGAGCGAAGAAGAGCTGATCTGCTCCGCCTGCGGCAGCAAAATGGAGGAGATCGGCAAAGAGGTCCGCCGGAGCCTGCAAATGGAGCCTGCCCGGTTCTGGATTCGAGAGGATGTCTACTATACCTACGCCTGCAGGAAGTGCGAGCAGGACAGCGGCGAGGCCAACATCCTGAAAACACCGAAGGAGCCTGCGCTGCTGCCCGGCAGCTATGCTTCCGCGGAGGCGGTAGCGCATATTGCGGTACAGAAGTTTGTGATGTATTCCCCGCTGTACCGGCTGGAGCAGGAGTTTCACCGCCAGGGATTGAAGCTCTCCCGGCAGACCATGTCCAACTGGCTGCTGAATGTCTCTGATACCTGGCTGCAGCCCATCTACGAGGTGCTGCACCGGCAGCTCTGCAGGGAGAAAGTTCTCCATGGCGATGAGACGACGCTGCAGGTACTGAAAGAACCCGGGAAGGCGGCGACCAGCAAGTCCTACATGTGGCTGTACAGGACCAGCGGCTGTACGGAGCATCCGATTGTCCTGTATGAATACCAGCCGAACCGGAAGGCAGAGCACGCGGAGGAGTTCTTAAAGGGCTTCTCCGGCTGGCTCCATGCGGATGGATACCATGGTTACCACAGGCTGCCGGAGAATATCCGGGTGGTTGGCTGCTGGGCCCACGCGCGGCGAAAATTTGATGAGGCGCTGCAGACGCTACTGCAGGAAAAGCGAAAAGATTCTCTGGCAGCGGCCGGCGAGTGCTACTGCTCAAGGCTGTTCCAGTTGGAAAAGTCTTTCGCAGAACTGACACCAGAAGAACGACATGCTAAGCGGCTGGAACAGGAAAAACCGGTTCTGGACGCTCTATTGGCGTGGGCAAATGCGGCCAGCGGCAAGGCGGCACCAAAGTCCGCTCTGGGTAGGGCGCTGCACTATCTGCTGGAGCAGTGGCCATACCTGATCCGTTATCTGGAGGATGGGCGGCTGGAACTGAGCAACAACCGTGCTGAACGCAGCATAAAGCCTTTTGTTATGGGCCGCAAGAATTGGCTGTTTGCCAATACACCGGGCGGCGCACAGTCCAGCAGTGTGATCTACAGCCTGATTGAGACAGCGAAAGAAAACGGATTAGATCCGTACCGTTACTTGCTCTGGGTTCTGCGGAATGCTCCCGCTATGAGCCAGATGGACGAGGCTTGGGCCGAACAACTCTTGCCTGCCAGTGCACCCCAGGAATGCAGAATACCAAAAGAATGAACATCTCTGGCCCAGCTGCGGTTGCTAAGCCAGAGATGCTTTTTTATGCGCCGGGAGATTTGACGGTTACGTTTTTGATTCCTTTTACCAGGGTTTCTTTTCCCTCCAGTAATTCTTTTACATTCGTTTTGGTTAGTTTTTTCTTTCTAAAATGTTCAGCTAAAGTAAACTTACATTCAGGATAATTTGAACAACCATAAAACGATTTTTTTAATACAATATTGTTGCCACACTTAGGACATTTTCCTACAAGGGGTCCCGAGCGCTTAGTGGGAATTTGTACCCCTTATCGATACAAATTCCCCGTAGGCGCTAGGGACCTCTTTAGCTTCTTGGAAGCTGTCAGTAGTATATCTAATAATTTATCTCCATTCCCTTTAGTAACGTGTAACTTTCCAAATTTAAAAAAGCGACTCATAGAATTATTTCCTCCCGTTAAATAATAGATAACTATTAAAAATAGACAATACTTGCTCATAAGTAATGGTACTTAAATTGTTTACTTTGGCGTGTTTCATTGCTTGATGAAACTGATTTTTAGTAAACAGTTGACGATATTCTCGATTGACCCATTTTGAAACAAAGTACGTATATAGCTTCCAATATTTATCTGGAACATCTGTGGTATGGCGGGTAAGTTTTATTAAGACACTGTTTACTTTTGGTTTAGGATGAAAGCATTCCGCTGGCAGCTTAAGCAATTGCTGAATCGAGACTTGAGTGTGCAAGAGCAACCCTAGTGTTCGGTGAATATCCAAGGTACGCTTGTAGAATCCTTCTTCAACAATCAGATAGATGTCAGACGCACGGCTTTCAAAAACCACTTTTTTAATAATTTGTGTGCTTAAATGGTAAGGAATATTCCCAACAATTTTATACCTCTGTTTGTTAGGGAATTGAAACTGTAGAATATCTTGGTGAATTAAAGTGACACGAGTATTCAGTTTTAATTTTTCTGACGATAAGTTGAATAGATGACTGTCTAATTCAATAGACGTTACCTGTTTACTTATTTTAGCCAGTTTCGTCGTTAAATGCCCTTTACCTGTTCCAATTTCGTAAACGGTATCGGTTTCTTTTAAATTCAATTGTTTTATTATTTGGTTGAGTACTTTTTCACTCGTTAAAAAGTTTTGAGAATATTTTATATTTTTGTTCATGTAATCTCTCCTGAAGTGATTACATCTATAAACAAATACAGAAGTTAAACGATTTGTTTGTAATTTTAGTTATCTGTTTAAAAAGTCATAAGATTAGTCACTGGTAGGAATTAATCTAACGTATTTATTTATCTGCGTAATCACTGTTTTTAGTCTGTTTCAAAACAGTAGATGTTTTATCTACATTACGCATTTGGAATACCAACATGACGAATCCCTCCTTCTTAATTACAAATTTTTAGCATCTAATTTAACTTCAATTCCTATTATACAAAATTTTAAGATAATGCACTATCAACACACTCTTAAGTTTGCTTCTAAGTCTTATTTCCATAACTTCTTTTACGTTTCCCAAAATACCGCTGCTAATAAAGGATATTGCTTGTCCGGCAAGAAGTGTAAAATAAGTTTTTCTCCATGAATTGTTGTTTTGGGTCATAATGCGAACCTCCTTTTTTATTGCATTGTTCCTTTGTTTCTGCAATAAAAAGCAGGCGTTGTCCCACAGAGAGGGCAGACGCCTGCATAACAACAAAGCACGAAAAAACACCACGATACAGTTCAAAGACTGCTCGTGTCAAACCTACGTGTTCCTTTGCATACGCACGCAAAAAAAGCCCACCATCATGTGGAAAGGTACTTCTACTTTTTATTGCTTATTAGCGTACACAAATTAACACACGTAAGCCTCCTTCCAATCTCAAACTGTCGCACAGTATAACACACATCCGATAGACTTGTCAACCATTTTTAACCTTGTTTTCCATCTTGTTTTTCCATCTCTTACGGGCAGTAGCAAAGCCAGGCGAGCCAGTCAACGGTCAAGATGAACGGCGCTTTCAGCGCCGCCGTTGACAGTTTCGCCCGTCTTTGCTAATGGGTAATCAAGGCGGGAAAGCCATTTTAGGGCTTTCCCGCCCATTTCAATTTTGGGAGAAGAAAGGCCCCAAAATGAACGAGTGCGGCCAAACACTTTTAGGGATTGGCCACCTTGTCCACCCATCCAGCGGGGCGGCGGGGAACGGTCAAGGCCGGGCGTCAGCCCATTCATTTCAGCCTTGACGGTTTCTATTAGAAGATTGACCTTTAATTAAAATATCCAAAACAAACAAAACAGCCCTCTATTTGCAGTCGTTGCAAATAGAGGGCTGTTGATTTGTTGATACTTCGCTCCGAACCGTACCATCGACTGTCTTTTGATTTAGATGCGCAAATCATTAGAACACATAAGGCCAATTCTATATGTTTCCGAGTTACTATCAATAAAGCTTTGCGACACTGAAAGGACACGGGTTTTCAATTTTACACCATTGAGTTTTAGATTTATATAATATCCTTCCTTTTTTAAAACATTTCTGCAAATCATTTTATACATCTTATTAGATTTGCACAAAAAACTTATTAAAAAGCTGTTTCTGTCTTCAAGCATTTTATTGTCAATAAAAATATCAGCCTGTATTAACGTTCCTTCAAATTCGATTTCTCCACGATAAGTGCGAAATTTCGGAATGTCATTATCTTCCATATGATTTTCCATGTGTTCTATCCGATAATCAATGATACATATACGCTTCGACTCCCGGCAACACATAGGAAACACCTTGAATATCTAACATTGATCCTTCCAATGTTGCATAATTGCTACCAGGCATCATTTGAACATCTACAAGACCGCTAACATAACCATCAAAACTAATGCCATTAAGCGGGCAATAATCACCAGCTGTTGTACTCACACTTCCAGAGAACACCATCGGCCCAGAAATATTAGAAGATATTGACCAAAAAACCTGTCCCGGAATGGTCCAGTAAATCGTTGCGGTTCCTGTATCGCCCCGTACGCTAGTACGTTCGTCAGGGTCATAAACAATCAGCTTTCCGTCATCAATATAAAAATGAATGACGCCAACTGTCGAATTAGGATAAGCATCCACAGGATTTTTTGAATGTATCTGCGAAGAGTTACCGGTCGCCGCTAATGCTGTCGGACAGATAATTACAAACGCCATAACAATTAGTAACGATGCCCAAAGGTGTTTCACCGATTTCATAGTATTCCTCCAAAATGAATGATCATATTTTCATTTTGATTTGATTGCTTTTACGACTAAATAAATGACCAGTATGCCGATGCAGAGAGAAATAATTGTCAATGCCTCTGCCGTTGCATTAAGGCGCGCACCAATAAAATAAACCAATACAAAAAATGCAATAAAAGCGACAAGAAGCAGCATCCATTTGTTCTTTTTCATGTTATCACCTCCTTATCTACAAAAGTTGGCATTAAATTTCTGTTAAATCAAAGGAATTATTGCGAATACAATCAACACCCATTTGGAGAGATAGTAGCAAACCACATGACGTGTGTATGGAAGCACATTGAAAATGGCAAGTAGGAAATCTATTGACGAAAGAACAGATACGATCATCTTATAGCTTAACCGCTTCTTTTTGCCCAAAGGCTTATTCGTTGCTTCTATCGGAGAGAAAAAGATAGAGATACCCAAAAGAGCTACTGTTGTTATAATACGAAAAAGGTTATTTGCTGCAATTACTTTACTCAGCAAAATGCAGATAAGTGCCAGTCCGGTAAATGCCAGATAGCATCTGGTGTGCGACGTTGCATGATAGCCACCAATGTAGATTCTCTGAGGGATAAAGCCGATCAAGAATGAAAGCGAGTACCGAACATCACCACATATAATTGAGATGAGGATGACAAGCAGAATGCTCACAACAGATGATATGAGCAACTCGTACCCATAGACATACGCATCCGCTTTTGATTCGTCTACCACTTTTTGTTCGCAGAAAAGACGGACTAATTTCTGAGACAGCGTGCGTTCCCACATTGCAGTTGCGCCACCTTATCTTCTGATTTTTGCTTCACTGTATCATAAATTTCAACAAAATCAAGAGGTTTGGCAAAACTGGTCGTTCTGGTGACAAAAGTGGTAGGTCAGGCTACTTGTAAGGAGCCTTTGCACAGTCTATAATAGTAGCAGGACATTATTTTGTGGAGGTTGTCGAAATGCTGAAGTACCATGTTGCAGTCTGCGATGATGAGAAGTCAGACCTTGATGGCATTGTTCAAAGCGTTCAGCAGTACGATGTGCAAGGTTGCTTTGACATTGAAACTTACATGGATGGGAATGAACTTCTGAGCGAATTGCAGATGCAGAAGAAATCCTTTGATTTGCTGCTGCTCGACATTGAGATGCCATCCAACGGCTTTCAGCTGGCACAATCTCTGATTCAAATGGAGAAGCATCCCTTGGTGGTATTTGTCACGAAGCGGCACGAATATGCTGTGCAGGGATATGGTATTGCATTCCGTTATCTTGTTAAGCCCTTGGATCAGACGCTGTTCGCTGCGGCGATGGATGCCGTCCTTCAGGAACTGAACTCCAAACATTTCACGATTGAATACGATGGTGTCACCATGTCCTTGGAAACATCGGACATTTACTTTCTGGAAAGCCACGGACATAAAGTTCTGATCCACTGCAAGGAGCAAGACCTTACATTGAGAATGAGCATTCCTGAAGCCTTGGAGCAGCTTCCCAAACGATGCTTCGTGTCGCCACACAAAAGTTATCTTGTCAATATGGAACACATTGTTTACGCTACTGGAACCGCTGTTTTTCTTTCCAGCGGACATCAGCTGCCGATCAGCAGGAGGAAGCGTCAGGAGTTCAATCAAAATTTCAACGCTTATTTGGGAAGATGATGCTTTATTATTTCGTTGAGTTTGCAGGGAGTTTTGCCAACATCGCCCTGTTGCTGCTTTTCATCGGTCGGCTGTTTCCTCAAAAGGAACCCATTTCAAGATGGTTCTATGTGTATGTTGCACTTTTTATCGCTGGGCAGTGTGCTTTGAGCTTATTTCCGAATTGGGTGACGCAGCGCACAGTCTATCTTTTGGTTGGCGGATTCCTCCTTGCGTTGCTATTCTACGAAGTGCGGCCATGGCAGGCGGTTTTCGCAAGTGGAGCTTTCTTTACACTGGCTGCTTTGGTGGAAGTGTTTGCAATGCTCCTGATTGGACTGCGCATCCCGGACACCGACATTCTGATGCAAGCTGGGGCAGCACGGTTGATTTATGTCGTTTTTTCAAACCTGATACAAATTCTGCTCGTAGTCCTGGTCTCACATTTTTTCAGCCGAAAAGGAAATGCTCTGCGCATCCTATGGCTGTTGCCAATCATTGCAATCCAAGTCGCAAGCATCGCGGTTTGTTATGTAGCACAGTATCATGCTGCGGATGAGTATTTCCCGGATTATATGGTCGGCCTTATGGCTGTGCTTCTCCTTATAAACATCCTGATTGTGTTCTATGTGGAAGCTCTCCGGGAAAATGAACTGGAAAAATTCAAAGTCAAGTTCAACGAGCAGCAGTACAATCTTCAAATGGAATACTACCAGCAGCTCAAAGAACGTCAGGAAGAAGTCCGTTCCCTGCGGCATGATGTGAAGAAATATATTCTGGCGATGCAGGCGGTTGCAGAACACGGCGATACCGAAGAACTTCACAAGATTGCACAAGCTGCCACGGATATTTTTGAGCGTTCCACAAATGTTTCTGCTGTCGGAAACCCTGTTGTGGATGCTCTTTTAAATTATTACCTGCGAATCGCAGAGAAGAATAACATCAAGGTCAAACTGGATGTGACGATTCCTGAAGTTCTGACGATCTCATCGTTGTCTTTGAGCATCATTATCGGAAACACATTTGACAACGCCATTGAAGCCTGTTGCGACTTGCCAGCGGAACAGAGAATCATTCATCTACAACTGCGCAAGCAGTATCGCAGTCTCTTTTATCGGCTTGAGAATCCATACAGCGATACCGTCCGTAGCATCCGCATCGGAGAGTATCACGGTCACGGACTAAAGAACATAAATCGTATCGTTCAGGAGAATCATGGTGACTTCTATACGAAAAAGAAAGACGGTGTGTTTACCGTCCAAGTCCGCCTGAACTGCGAAAATTAAATATGTTTCCACAGCCAAATGATCAGCCTTTATACTGATTGTTTGGCTCTTTATTTTGTAAAGGAGCGTGATGCCATGACCCAACCGAAAACCAACCTTGCCTATCTCCGCAGCGAGAAAGCCAAAGCGGAGCAGAAGCTGCGCTCTTGCCAGCACCGGGAAAAGATCCTTGAACGCAGGATGTCAGAGCTGAACCGGAGAGAGCGTGTGCACCGTCTTTGTACTCGTGCCGGAATGCTGGAAAGCTTTCTGGTCTGTCCGGGAGAACTGACCGACGATCAGGTGATGGAGCTTTTGAAGATCTCATTCCGTCAACCTGAAGTCGTGCTGGCGCTTGCAAAGATGGTGCATGACGTTCACGAACGAAGCAACGTCCAAAACCCTTTAGAATAAAGGGCGCAATTATACACCGTTCCGGTGAAATTGCGGTCTTGCAGACGGCTCGATGAAATCGAAGCTGGCGTTTGTGCGCCAGCCCGATTCCATCCCAAGGAAAACTGCATTTTCCTTGCGCTGCGTTGCAGCTATCCTTTTGCAGCTCCCGCCTAAGACCGAAGCGTACAGCACTCCGTTCCAAGGCGGCGAGTACAACCGAATACGATTCCAGACCGTTCAACAAGAGTTATCTTGCTGGGCGGTCTTTTTGTTTGGGGGTGATGCCTATGCCGTGTCCGCATTTCAAAATCACCATCGTCAAGCGCAGCCAAGGGCAGTCCGCTGTTGCCGGGGCCGCTTACCAGAGCGGCGAACGGCTGTTCAGCGAGTACGACCAGAAAACAAAATTCTACAACAAAAAGAAAGAGCTTGTCCACGCCGAGATTATGCTGCCGTCCCATGCGCCGCCCGGATTTGCAGACCGGGCGACCCTCTGGAACGCCGTGGAAGCCGTGGAGAATCAATGGAACTCGCAGCTTGCCCGCCGCATCGTGCTGGCGCTCCCAGTGGAAGTTCCGAAAGAGCAGTATCTTCCCATGCTCAAAGAATTTTGCAATGAGCAGTTCGTTTCCAAAGGCATGATAGCCGATTTTGCCATCCACGACAAGGGAGATGGCAACCCACACGCCCACGTTCTGCTGACGCTCCGAGCAATGGACGAACACGGCAAGTGGCTCCCGAAAGCCCGAAAGGTATACGACCTTGACGAGAACGGCGAGCGCATCCGGCTCCCTTCCGGCAACTGGAAATGCCACAAGGAAAGCACCGTGGACTGGAACGACCAGAAGTACGCCGAGGTCTGGCGGCATGGCTGGGAGACCATCACCAACCGCTATCTGGAAGCTGCTGGCAGACCGGAACGTGTTGACCTGCGCTCCTTTGAGCGGCAGGGCATCCAGCAGATACCGACCGTCCATCTCGGCCCCGCTGCTCACCAGATGGAGAAGCGAGGAATCGAAACCTTTCTCGGAAATCTCAATCGGGATATTCGCACTGCCAACAGCCTGATGCAGTCCATCCGCAGCACCATCCGTGGGCTGCAACGCTGGATCGCAGACCTGACCGAAAAGAAGCAGATTCTTTTGGATGCACTGGAACAAGCAAAGGAACCCACGCTGTCCGATCTGCTGGTGGACTACTTCAACCTCCGCAATGAGCAACGCAGCGATTGGTCTGGCAAGGCAAAATTGAAATGCACCGTCCGGGACTTTGAGGAAGTTAAACAGGCGGTGGACTACCTGAAAGCCCATTCCCTGAACACTGTCGAGGACTTGAACCAAGCCATTGAAAGTTTAAACCAGACCGCCGCCCCTCTCCGCAGGCAGTTGAAGCGGAACGAAAACCGTATGCGGGCAATCGCCCAGATCAAGGATGCTGCTGCCATCCATGCAAAGCTGAAACCCATCCACGATACCTTTCTAAAAAAGAACTTCAAGCTGACGAAAGATGCCTATGCCAGCCAGCACAAGGAAGAACTGGACGCTTTCAATAAAGCTGTCCGAACTATGATGAAGCTGAACGGCAGCACAACTGTGGATTTTTCGGCATTGGATGCCGAATTTTCGGCGCTGCAATCGGGCAGCGCCGAGCTGCGCAGCCAACTGGAAACCTTGCAGCCGGATATCTCCGCACTAAAAAATATCCGCAAGTATATCGACATGGTGCTGAATAAGCAGCAGCTTTCTGCACCGGGCGGTAAGACCCCAGAGAAAGAATCTGTGCTGAAACAGTTGGAGCAGCTTCAGCAAGAAAAATCAAAACACAAAGCGATTACCCCCATGAACCGCGAAGAATCGCTCTAAATTATATTTCTGCCACTGATGTGCCATTGCAGTCTGTGGCAGGAATACATAGATTTTTTACATTGTAAAACAATCCAAATGTGACTTTTTTGTTAATTCTCAAAATTATGGGTGTCTAAAGGTCTTTCTCGATGCCTACCAAGTGAGAGGATTTTTTCAAAAGCGGAGATTTGGTCTCAAGAATTACAATTCAATTACAAGTTTCTCACCAATGCTACGAAACAGGCGTTCTCGATGCCTACCAAGTGTAGGGCATCTTTTTCAAGACCATTCTCGGACTATTATGACGTTTTGTTTACAAAATTGCTTGCAATGCTACGAAATGGCCTTTTTCATCGGCTACCAAGTAGAAGGATGTTTTTCGTCCGTCAAAGTCCAGAAATCTTCCATATGTTCCTTGACAAGTGAATAGTTCAATCGTCCGGTACTTCACAAAAGGTACTTCTGTAACTCGCAGCCCGGTCATAACGAAGACGGGGTGGCTGAAATGCCAATGGTGCGGTGCAAGCCCGCCGCCGGACGATTCCCCACTCCTAGGGAAGTCGAGGACCAATATGGGAGACCTTAACTTATTAACGCAGTTGAGCACTTGTTTCGTGCTTTTCTGCGACTGGAGAATTGGAACCCACCAATTCTCGTTACATACTCTTTGTTCCTGATTTCTGCTTCAGCTGGAGGTGATCAACATTTCAGAATATCTTACCACGCAAACTCTGCTGCCGCCGTTTCTCCCATACCCACGCTTCCTTTTGGAACTTGACCTGAGCCAGACTGCAAAAATGACTTATGTGCTGCTGCTCGACCGTGCCACGCTCTCGCAGAAAAATCTCTGGATAGATGAACGTGGTTTCGTGTTTGTCATTTTTACGATTTGCTCTTTGGCTGAGCAGCTAGGGCGCAGCACTGTCAGTGTTTCCAGTGCGCTTAAGGAATTGGACGCTGCGGGATTGATTGAGCGCAGACGAACGCGGTTTTCTTCGCCCAATCACATCTTTGTGAAAATTCCAAATGTTGAATAGTTCTGCGTTTTTCACGATTCAAGAACCGCCAAAATCACGATTCTGCGATGCAGATTCTTAATGGCATCTGCAAAAGAGATTTTTCCTATGCAGTATAGCAGCCTTTAAGACTGTATCAAAGAAAACTTTCACCTAACCAACGTAATAAAACAAAAAGAGAAAAACGAATAGAATCCATCCATTCCTTTCCGTATTTGCACCACATGAATGAGGAGGTCTGCCCTTGAACAAAGAAAAATCTGAGAAGAAGCCCACTACACGCAAACGTGCGCCGAGAAGTCCGAAGTCTGTGCGCCTGATCGTGGAACGCCATTATATCGGCAATGTGCCGATGAATACGCTTTTTCAGCGGCTTGCGGAAGAAGAAATTCGTAAAACTGCCGAATCGTATCTCGCCGCTGGCTAATTGGACGTTTTACTGCGGAAAAGGGCTTGCATCATCACGCAGCATCCGCTACAATGTGATTGATGAGGTCTCTTTTCCATTATGGAGGTACACATGGAAAAGGACAAAAAAGTAACTGCTTTATACTGCCGACTGTCAAAAGATGACGGTTCAAACAGCGAAAGCCTGAGCATCCGCACTCAAAAGGCGATGCTTATGGAGTATGCCACACGCAACGGTTTCGGGAATTGCCAGTTCTACGTTGATGATGGTTACAGCGGTACGAACTCTGACCGCCCTGCCTTTCAGGAACTTCTGGATGATATCCGGGAAGGAAAGGTGGCAACAGTCATTACCAAAGACCAGTCCCGACTTGGACGCAACCACATCGAAACCGGAACGTATATGGAAATCTTTTTTCCGGAACACGGTGTCCGCTATATTGCAATCAACGATGGTTATGATTCCAACGAGCAATCCCAGATGGATATTGCTCCGTTCAGAAACATCATCAATGAAATGTACGCCAAAGACACTTCCCGAAAAATCAAGAGTGCCCTTCGGACACGCAAGAAAAGCGGAAAATATATCTCCAGCGGCGCACCGTTTGGCTACCAGAAAGACCCTGCCGACCACAATCACCTTGTAATCGACCCGAACACCGCCCCCGTTGTTGAGTATATCTATTCAATGGCAGAGGAAGGGCTGGGGCTTCACCGCATCGCCAAGCGGCTCCACGATGAAAAAGTCTTGAAGCCGTGTTACTACAAGAAAGAGATGTTTGGCCGCTTTATTGATGATGAAAAGATGTTTGATTGGGACAGTGCCTATATCAGTCAGGTTCTGCACAGCCCAGTCTACGCCGGACACATCATCTACGAAGCCAAGCCCACCGTGTCCATGAAATCCAAAAAGCGCCGTTATATTCCGTTTGAAGAACGCGCTATCGTTCCGAATACACATGAAGCAATCATCCCACAAGACCGCTGGGAAAACGTGCAGCGAATCCTTTACAGCCGTTCCGGTTGTTTTATGTGTGATAAGACCGACTACGACAATATCTTCAAGGGCATCGTCCGCTGTGCAGACTGCGGCAGAACGATGTTAGTCAAGGTCGAGCACAGGCGCAAACGTAACAGTGTTCTGGATCAGACCTTTTATTGTTGCAGCACTTATCGGAAATATGGTGCGAAAGCCTGTGACTCTCATAATTTGGAAGCCCGTGTTCTGCATGAAGCTGTCTTTGCGGACATTCAGGCACACGCAAAGGCCGCTGTGAGCAATCGGGAAGCCCTTGTAAAGAAGATTGCAAATCAGATGCATCTCCGGGTGTCCTCTGACCGGGCGCAGCACAAACGGGATTTGAAGCAGTGTAAAGCACGAATCGCAGAAATCGAAGACCTGTATGCAAAACTTTATGAGGACGTATCAAAGGGACTTCTCCCGGAGAAACGTTTTCAAATGCTTGCAGATCGCTACGACAAAGAACAGGCTGAACTGACCGAGAAGATTGAGCAGTACGAGCGGGAAGGCCGTGCTGAACACGATCAGCTGGACAAGATTCAGGATTTTATTGATGAAGTCAGCAAGTACGCTGGCATCACCGAACTGAACTATAAGATTCTGCATCAGCTGATTGACAAGATTCTGGTATCCAAAGCGGAAAAGGTCGATGGCGAATACGTCCAGAAAATCCAGATTTTCTATCGCTTTATCGGCCCATTGGATGCCATCGAGTAACAATGTCAGAAAAGTCACCTCCGAGAACTATCCTACAGATGCCGGACGCGAGGGCGAGCTGATTTTCCGCAGTGTCTATGAGCTGGCAGGCTGTCAAAAGCCGATGAAAAGGCTCTGGATTTCTTCGATGGAGGACTCCGCCATAAGGGAGGGCTTTGCAAACCTGCGCCCCGGTGCGGACTATGATGGACTTCGTGATGCTGCCCTCTGCCGTGCCAAGGCGGACTGGCTGGTGGGGATCAATGCCACAAGGCTTTTTTCCGTGCTGTATCACCGCACACTCAACATCGGGCGCGTTATGTCCCCAACGCTGGCACTCATTGTCCAGCGAGAAGCTGAGATCGACACCTTTAAGCCGGTTCCCTTTTATACCGTGGCGCTGGAGCTGCCCGGTCTTACCGTATCCGGGGAGCGCATGGCGGATAAGGCTGCTGCCGAGCAGCTGAAAGAAGCCTGTCAGGGTGCAGCTGCCACAATCAAAAAGGTGGAGTGCAAGGAAAAGTCCGAAAAGCCGCCTGCCCTCTATGACCTGACTACTCTGCAAAGAGATGCCAACCGCCTGCTTGGATTTACAGCCCAGCAGACCTTGGACTATCTGCAAAGCCTATATGAAAAGAAGCTCTGTACCTATCCCCGTACTGACAGCCGCTATCTGACCGGTGATATGGCAGACAGCCTGCCGGTGCTGGTCAATCTGGTTGCCAATGCTATGCCTTTTCGCAAAGGAATCGCCATTACCTGTGACTCCCATGCGGTCATCAACGATAAGAAAGTAACCGACCACCACGCCGTAATCCCTACCAGAAATCTCAAGGACGCAGACCTTTCTGCCCTTCCTGCGGGAGAAAAAGCGGTGCTGGAGCTGGTAGCCCTGCGTCTGCTGTGCGCCGTAGCCCAGCCCCATATCTATTCGGAAACCGTTGTGATTGCCGACTGTGCCGGTGGGGAGTTTACCGCCAAAGGAAAAACAGTGAAGCACCCCGGATGGAAAGCACTGGAGGACGCTTACCGTGCCAAAATGAAGGATGCGGAGCCAAAAAAAGAGGGCGCAGAGAAAGCCCTGCCGGAGCTGACCGAAGGACAGACCCTTTCGGTTTCTGCGGCAATCGTCAAAGAAGGCAAAAGCAGTCCGCCCCAGCACTTTACGGAGGACACCCTATTGTCCGCGATGGAGACTGCCGGAAAAGAAGATATGCCGGAGGATGCCGAACGAAAAGGTCTGGGGACACCGGCCACCCGTGCTGGTATTTTGGAAAAGCTGGTATCTGCCGGTTTTCTGGAACGAAAAAAGAGCAGGAAAACGGTGCAGCTTCTCCCTTCCCACGATGCAGTCTCCCTTATCACCGTTCTGCCGGAACAGCTGCAATCTCCGCTTCTGACTGCCGAGTGGGAGTACCGCCTGGGCGAGATCGAGCGCGGGCAGCTTGCCCCGGAGGAGTTTTTGGACGGGATCAGCACCATGCTGAAAGATCTGGTGGGAACTTATCAGGTCATCAAGGGAACCGAGTACCTGTTCACTC
Source organism: Clostridium sp. AF28-12 (assembly GCF_003435225.1). Taxonomy (NCBI): domain Bacteria; kingdom Bacillati; phylum Bacillota; class Clostridia; order Eubacteriales; family Clostridiaceae; genus Clostridium; species Clostridium sp. AF28-12. Next base: position 26,433 of record NZ_QWGJ01000014.1, read on the forward strand.
CGCCCCGTGAGGTGGTGGGCAAATGCCCCCGCTGCGGCGGTGAAGTTGCAGAATTGCAAAAAGGCTTCTTCTGTCAGAACAAAGATTGCAAATTTGCAATCTGGAAAAACAACAAATGGTGGGCTGCCAAGAAAAAACAGCCGACCAAGGCTGTGGTGTCTGCGCTGCTGAACGATGGCCGTGTCCGTGTGACGGGGTTATATTCGGAGAAAACCGGCAAGACCTACGATGCCACTGTGGTTTTGGAGGACGATGGACAGTATGCCAATTTCAAGCTGGAATTTGACCAGCGGAAAGGAGGCAGCCGATGAAGCTCTCTTTAGTGGAACGGGAAACCATTCTCCTCTATAACCAGGCAGAACCAATGGCTGAGGTCTACACCCACGATCCCCGCCTGATGGAGAAACTGGAACTGCTGGCAAAAAAGCACCCCGACCAGATCACCCGAAAGGACGCCCATAACTTTACCGTCCCCAAGCGGTGTGTATCAGTCAGGGAGCCATACAGCGCAGAACGCCGCAAAGCTGCCAGTGAGCGTGCGAAAGCCGCCGGATACCAGCCCCCTGTGAAAAAGTCCGGCAGTTAAAGGCACATGGCAGAGAATGTATTTGAAGCAGTCAAGCAGTCGGTCAGCACCAGAGAAGCGGCAGAGTTTTATGGGATAAAAGTCAGGCGAAATGGCATGGCCTGCTGTCCTTTTCACGATGATAAGAACCCCAGCATGAAGGTAGACCAGCGATTCCACTGCTTTGGCTGCGGTGAAGATGGGGATGTGATCGACTTTATCGCAAAGCTCTTTGACCTCTCCTCAAAAGAAGCGGCGGAGAAACTGGCACAGGACTTTGGCCTGATCTATGACAGTCAGGCCCCTCCCCGCAGGAGGTATGTCCGGCAGAAAAACGAGGCACAGAAATTTCGGGAGGACCGGCAGCGGTGTTATCGCGTACTGTCCGATTACTACTATCTGCTGAAAAAATGGGAGGCCGACAATTCTCCCCGGACACCGGAGGAAGAACCGCACCCCCGTTTTGTGGAAGCAATCCAGAAAAAAACCTATGTAGAGTACCTGTTGGACCTTTTTCTTTATGAAAGTGAAGAAGAACAAAAGGCATGGATTGCAGAACACACAGCAGAAATCACACACTTGGAAAGGAGATTGAAAATCATGGCTGAGAACAAACCCACCAACCGAGAGCGGCTAAGGGAAATCACAGATGGCATCGAGCAGGGGATCAAAGAACTCTTTGAGAGTGAAAAGTATATGCGCTATCTGTCCGTCATGTCCCGCTTCCACCGCTATTCGGTAAACAACACCATGCTCATCTATATGCAGAAGCCGGACGCCACTTTGGTAGCCGGATACAATAAGTGGAAAGACCAGTTTGAGCGTCATGTAAAAAAGGGTGAGCATGGCATTACCATCATCGCCCCCACACCGTACAAGAAGAAAATCGAGGAGCAGAAACTGGACCCGGATACCAAGGCTCCGATTTTGGATAAAGACGGAAAGATCATCACAGAGGAAAAAGAAATCGAGATCCCCATGTTTCGCCCGGTCAAGGTCTTTGATGTGAGCCAGACCGATGGGAAACCTTTGCCGGAGCTTGCCTCCTCCCTTTCCGGCAATGTGCCCAATTATGAGGCATTCATGGAGGCCCTGCGCCGCAGTGCGCCGGTGCCGATCACTTTTGAAGCAATGGCCGCCGATACGGACGGCTATTTTTCTGCCGATCATCAGAAAATCGCCGTTCGTCAGGGCATGAGCGAGGTGCAGACGGTTTCGGCCACGGTCCATGAAATTGCCCACAGTAAGCTCCACAATCAGAAAAAGATTCAGATTGCCAATGACGAGAAGTATCAGGAGATCGAGCTGTTTGATAAACCCGGCCTGTTCTCCAACGGACGGATTGCCCGTGATAATCTACCGGAGGGCGTTTATTGCTATGACCTGCGCGGTTCTGATTACGACCCCGGAGAGCCAGTCTGTGTAGAAGAACGAGTGGTTGTAAACCATGCAGGCTCCGTTCTGCTGACAGAGCCGCTGGAGCTGGCGGAAGATGGACGCCTGATGCTGACCGAGGAAGAAGGGCTGAATTTTGTTGGCGGCTTTTCTACTCTCGCCCAGTTTTTGCAGGAACAGAAGAAAGACCGTCACACGGAAGAAGTAGAGGCTGAAAGCATCTCCTATGCGGTCTGCAAATATTTTGGCATTGAGACCGGAGAAAACAGCTTCGGCTATATTGCAAGCTGGAGTCAGGGCAAGGAACTGAAAGAGCTGAGAGCCAGTTTGGAGACCATCAACAAGACCTCCGGCACTTTGATTTCTGACATTGAGCGCCACTATAAGGAAATCTGCAAAGAGCGTGGAATTGACCCTCATGCAAAGGTAGAGCCGGAAACCGCCCCGATAGAGCAGCCGACCGGCAATCTAACCTACTATGTAGCAGAGTGCATGGAGTTTCCAAACCTCGGAGAATACCACGATAACCTGTCTTTGGCGGAAGCAATTCGCATTTATCAGGAGATTCCGGTAGAGCGAATGAACGGGATCAAGGGCATTGGTTTTGAGCTGAAAGATGGAAGCGACTATGAAGGACCGTTTCCGATTTTGACCGGGCATACCATTGAGCTGGACACCATTCAGGCAATCGACTATTACCGTGACAATCCGTTGGTACAGAAAGCGGTAAAGGAACTGGCTGCGGCCATGCCCGAAATGGAGGTACTGGGGGCGGATGCCAACCAGCAGGAGGCTTTGTTTCTGATCGACGATACTACCTATCTTCATATCCAGCCCTGTGACAGCGGATGGGACTACACCCTTTACGATGCTGCGTCCATGAAAGAGCTGGATGGTGGTCAGCTGGATATGCCGGAGCTTTCCTGCATGAAGGCAGTTCTCCAGATTTGTGATGATAACGATCTGGACAGCACTTCGCTCAGACACGCTCCTATGTCCATGATTGAGACCTTGCAGGAAGCGGCCTATCAGCAAATGCAGGCAGAGACCAGTCAGATGACTGCTTCTGCCCAGCTGCCGGAAGCGCAGGAGCAGGCACTGGATGAATACCCCATGCCGGATGAGCAGGTATCCACACCGGATATGCAGGAATATGGCTACTCCTATGATGGGATGTTCCCTGTTACCAGAGAACGGGCGCTGGAACTGGATGCCACCGGTTTGACCGTCTATGTGCTGCATGAGGACAATACGGAGAGCATGGTGTTTGATCCGCAGGAAATCATGGATCATGGCGGTCTTTTCGGTGTGGACCATGAGGAATGGGAGAAAAGCCCTCAGTTCCACGAAAAGGTCATGGAGCGTCAGGAACATCAGCAGAAACGCGAACAGGCATTTCTCTCTCAGAACAGAGATTGCTTTGCCATCTATCAGGTAAGTAGTGACGATCCGCAGAATGTGCGCTTTATGAATCTGGATTGGTTAAAGTCCCACGACATTTCCATAGACCGCAGCAATTATGACCTCATTTACACAGCTCCTCTGAGGGAGTCTGGCACTGTGCCGGAGCAGCTGGAAAAACTCTATCAGCAATTCAATCTGGAAAAGCCCGTGGACTTTCACAGTCCCTCCATGAGCGTCAGCGACATCGTTGCGATCAGACAGGACGGTAAGGTATCCTGTCATTACTGTGACAGTGTTGGTTTTACCCAGATCCCCGGATTCCTGCCAGAAAACCCGCTGAAAAATGCGGAAATGATGCTGGAGGACGATTACGGCATGATCGACGGTATCATCAACAATGGCGCAAAAGAACCTACGGTGGCAGAGCTGGAACAGCAGGCCCGAAGCGGTCAGCCCATTTCCCTGATGGATCTGGCTGCCGCTGCCCATCGGGAGGAACGGGAAAAGAAAAAGTCCGTCATGGAGCAGCTGAAAAGCCAGCCCAAGGCAGAACACAAAAAGACAGCACCCAAAAAGAGCGCAGAAAGGGAGATTTGATATGGGAAACTTTACTTTTGAGGAAATGAACCTGATGTGCATTTACAATACCGGCAGCCGCACCGGGCTGATTGACAGTTTGCGTGAGATGCGCGGCGAGCTTTCGCCGGAGGAAACCGAGCTGCGGGAGTTGACAGACAGCGCACTGGGCAAGCTCCAGGCCATGAGTGATGCCGAGTTTGCCGAACTGGAGCTGTACCCGGATTTTGACCAGTAAACAACATAACCGCAGGGATGGGGTGGCGATCTGCCACCCCGCCTTTTTACCCCAAAACTGAAAGGAGGACAGAACACTATGCCAACCAAAGCTGAACTATATGCACAGATGGCGGACAAGGTGGCAACACAGCTCACGGGGAGCTGGCAGGAATGGGCAGGGTTTCTCACCACTGCTTCCCGCCTTTACAAGTACCCATTCCATGAGCAGCTGATGATCTATGCCCAGCGACCGGACGCCACCGCCTGTGCGGAGTACGATTTGTGGAATGAAAAGATGGGCCGTTATGTAAGGCGCGGTTCCAAGGGAATCGCTCTGGTGGATGATTCCGGGGACAGACCTCGCCTGCGTTATGTCTTTGACATTTCCGACACCGGAACCCGTGAACATTCCCGCACTCCCTGGCTGTGGCAGTTGGAGGAGCGCCATCTGGATTCCGTGCAGGCCATGCTGGAGCGCACCTATGATGTTTCCGGTGATGATCTTGCCGGACAGCTCACGGAGGTAGCTGGAAAACTGGCCGAGGAATATTGGACGGAGCATCAGCAGGACTTCTTCTATATCGTTGACGGCTCCTTTTTGGAGGAATATGATGAGTATAACATCGGAGTGCAGTTCAAGGCAGCCGCCACCGTCAGCATCACTTACGCTTTGATGTCCCGCTGTGGACTGGAGCCGGAACGCTACTTCGACCACGAAGATTTCATGGCGATCTTTGATTTCAACACCCCGTCCACCATCGGGGCGCTGGGAACAGCGGTCAGCCAGATCAACCAGCAGGTGCTGCGGCAGATCGGCGTTACCGTCCGAAATGCAGAGCGCGAAGCCAACCAAGAAAGGAGCAAGCAAGATGAACAATCCCATGACCTACATCCAGAACGGAGACTATCAGATTCCCGACCTGAAGCTGAGCCAGCAGCCGGAGAAACCCCTGGGCAAGTACGGCAGGATGAGGAAAACCTACCTGAAGGAACACCGTCCCATCCTCTACAACCAGATGTTGCTGAGCGAGAAGCTATACCCGCACCTCATCGAGATCGACGAGACCGCCCAGAGCAGACTGGAACAGATGATGCCCCAGCTGGCGAAGGAAGCGGGAGCCACCGAGGAACTGAAAGCCAGCGATCCCATGAAGTGGGTGGGCCTGATGAACACCTGCAAAGCCCAGGCAGAGGAGATCCTGATGGCGGAGCTTATCAACAGCTGACCCTAAACCTGTTCCTCTCCGAAGCGGAGCAGATCCAATCCATAGATGAAGCAGAGAATGTAGCGCATACATCCTCTGCTTTTTCTTTTGCCCAAAATGATATTGACCATGTGCTGCGTTTGGGCGGCAATACAGACCGCCAGAGAGAGCGTGTGGTTGCAGCATTTGAAAAGCTGAAAACCACCGCTGAGATTGCCGAGATACTGAAAACGCTGTACCACGGCGGCAATGGCCTTGGCAGCGTGAGCGCATGGTATGCCGAGGATGGTATCCATCTTTCCCACGGGAAGTCTGTCCGTTATGACAGGTCTGCCCAGGTCATTTCCTGGGAGAGTGCCGCAGAGCGCATCGGGGAACTTTTGGAAAGTGGCCAGTTTGCCTCCAATGTGGAGCTTGCAGAAGCGGCAGGCTATGAACGCTCCCTCCTTGCAGAAAAACTTTGGCATCTGTACCACGATTTCAGCGATAAAGCCAGAGATTCCGGGTATCTGTCCTGTCTGTCCGGTATTCAGAGAACCGGGTTCCCGGAAGAAACTGCATGGCTTGCCGAGCAGCTGAGTGACCCGGCTTTCCGCCAAACCCTAAAGGAAGAATACGCTGCCTTCTGGACTGACTATCAGCAGGACCGTGACCTGTTGCGCTTTCATTACCATAGGCCAAGGGAAATCTGGGAGAACCTGAAGGACCTTGACCTGCCCCGCAGGACCTTTTCTTCGGACCTTTCCCAAGTGCCAACCGTCCAGCATTTCATTACCGAGGATGAGATCGACGCCGCCATGACCGGCGGCAGCAGTTTTGCCGGAGGAAAAGGCCGTATCTATGCGTTCTTCATGGAAAACCATACGGATAAGGAAAAAGTGAGATTCCTTAAAGACGAGTATGGCATTGGCGGACGCTCTCATGCCCTGTCCGGCGCAACACACAGCGGCGAAGATCACGATGGGAAAGGACTGCACTATAAAAAGCAGGACTGCCCGGATGTTCACTTGAACTGGGAAAAGGTTGCCAAGCGCATTACCTCACTTGTCCAGAAAGACCGCTATCTTACCGAACAGGAACAGGCGCAGTATGACAAGATCCAGTCTGAAAAGGAACTGGCCGAAGAAGATGCCATTCAAACACAGCAGCCGGAGGTGGAGAAAGAAACGCCAAAGCCTATCCTTCGGGAGCAGTTTGAGCAGTATAAGCCTGTGGTGACTGCCGCTATTTCCGAGGATGCCGCATACCGCAATGCCTGCGGGCATTCTGACCGTGAAAATGCTGTCATCGAGGGCAATGCCGCTGTGCGCCGTGCGATTCTTGGCTCTAAGGATATGGAGCTGATCCGACTCTATTCGGATGTGCCGGAGTTCCGCCAGCGTTTGCACCGGGAAGTGATCGACGAAACCTATCCAAAGCTCCATGAGCGTCTGCGCCCTCTTTCTCAGGAGGATATTGACAAAGCTCTCTGTGTTTGGAACGGCAATATCGAGAGTAAACACGCTGTCGTCCGCTATATGAAAGACCATGCAAGAGAGAAGGATACCGCTGCATGGCTGGCTCAGGAATACGGTGGCGGCAACAGCCCGTTCGTTGTCCGTGCCGGAAGCCCGGAGGAAACACAGCTGCCCTGGCCGAAGGTACAGCGCAGGCTTGCCCAGCTTATTCAGGAGGACCGATTCTATACCGAAGAAGAACAGGATCGTTTTGACAATATCGACCCTATCGCCATCCGGGAAGCCCTGGAGGAAAGAGGGATCGTCAACGGACAGGTGGCAGATCCGGAAAAACTGGACAATGATCCGTTTATCCAGCAGGTGATGTCGGATGCCGAGCAGATCGCAGCTGCCGAGACAGAACAGACTTCCGAGGTTTCCATTTCCGATGAGGAATATGATGCAGTTCGCAGCCCAACTCCGCAAAGAACCTCCTATGACCCTGCCGCTCCGGTCTATGCCGTGGGCGATACCGTGTATATCGAGGATGACGCCTATCAGATCACTGAGCTGCGGGAGGACACCGTACAGCTTCTGCCCACCGGGATGGTATATCCCATCTACCGGACAGAGCGCAAAGAACAGTTCGAGCAGCTGCTTCGGGCAGACCGCCGCAATGCTTACTATACCGAGTTTCTTCCTACTGACCCGGACAAGGCAGATCAGGACTTGCGGGATGTATTGGTCCATGGACTCATGGATGAAGCGGATAAACAGCAGCTTTCCACGCTGCTGCAATCCGGCAGGAGCAACAGCGAGATCGCCTACTGGTTGAGCAGAGCCTATTCCGGTGAGATCGAGACACTGAATCTGGAGACCGGCGATATTGCCGATTACCGTACCACGGCACAGGGCATGGAGCTGGAAGTCATGGATGCAGAGGAAAAGCGTCTGGCTATGCTGTATTTCCGCTGGGATGAGGTTGCGCCTTTGTTGCGCGGGATGTATACCCGTCAGCTGGATGGCTTTGGACAAGAACAGCCCCAACCGTCTGCCGAACCCCCAGCCTTTCATTCCGAGACCGTGGCCGTCTATCCGGGCGATAAGAACCATCTGCCTTATGATGTGGTGGTGGAACGGCTGCATATCGAGGAGCCAGAGCCGCCAGCCCCTGCAACAGAGCCGGAGAAAACCTTTGAGGAAGTGCTGGATGAACACCCGGTTTCCATTCAGGTCAACGGCCAGTGGCAGACCTTCCCCAATGCCAAAGCTGCCGAGGAAGCCTCCTATGAGGAATACAAGGCTAACCTGCGCCGCAATGCACAGAACTTCCGTATCACTGATGAGCATTTGGGTGAAGGCGGTCCAAAAGCCAAGTTCCAGGCAAATATCAATGCCATTCGTTTGCTGAAAGAGCTGGAAGTTGCCGGACAGCAGGCAAGCCCCGAACAACAGGAGATTCTTTCCCGTTATGTGGGCTGGGGCGGTCTTTCAGATGCCTTTGACCCGGAAAAACCGGCATGGGTTTCCGAGTATGCCCAGCTGAAAGAGCTGCTGACCCCGGAGGAATATGCCGCCGCCAGAAGCTCCACCCTCAATGCCCATTACACCAGCCCTACGGTTATCCAGGCAATCTATGAAGCGGTGGGGCGCATGGGCTTTGAGACCGGAAATATTTTGGAGCCATCTATGGGTGTGGGCAATTTCTTCGGTATGCTGCCGGAGGAAATGCGAAACAGCCGTTTGTACGGTGTGGAGCTTGACCCGGTTTCCGGGCGTATCGCAAAGCAGCTCTATCCCAAGGCGGACATCACAGTAGGCGGCTTTGAGACCACTGACAGGCGGGACTTCTTTGACCTTGCCATCGGCAATGTGCCTTTTGGTCAGTATCAGGTCAATGACAAAGCCTACAACAAGCTGAATTTCAACATTCATAATTACTTTTTCGCCAAAGCACTGGATCAGGTGCGTCCCGGCGGTGTGGTAGCTTTTGTGACCTCCCGCTATACCATGGATGCCAAGGATTCCACCGTGCGCCGCTATCTTGCCCAGCGTGCCGAGCTGCTGGGAGCGATCCGTCTGCCTAATGACGCGTTCAAAAAGAATGCCGGTGCCGAGGTTGTATCGGACATTATCTTTCTCCAAAAGCGGGACCGTCCGCTGGACATTGCACCAGAGTGGACGCAGACCGGCATTATCAGGGTTCCCGCAAAGTCGCAAGACTTTGTGGGAGAAGGAGGAGCGACGGAGCAAGCGAGCTTTTCGCCGCAAGGCGGAAACGAGCAGGCGCAGTCCGCGACGACGCAGGATGGGTTTGCCATCAACCGGTATTTTATCGACCACCCGGAAATGGTGCTGGGCAGACAGGAGCCGGTAAGCACTGCTCATGGTATGGATTACACCGTGAACCCTATCGAGGGACTGGAGCTTTCCGACCAGCTGCATGATGCTGTGAAGTACATTCATGGCACTTATCAGGAGGCAGAGCTGCCGGAGCTGGGCGAAGGCGAAGCTATTGACACCTCCATTTCTGCCGACCCCAATGTGAAGAACTATTCCTATGCCATTGTAGACGGACAGGTGTACTACCGGGAAAACAGCCGCATGGTGCGCCCTGACCTCAACGCCACCGCCGAAGCCCGCGTGAAAGGTCTTGTGGGACTGCGTGATTGTGTGCAGGAACTGATCGACCTTCAGATGGATGCAGCGGTTCCAGACAGCACCATTACCCAAAAACAGGCGGAACTGAACCGGCTCTATGACAGCTTTTCTGCCAAATACGGTCTCATCAATGACCGTGCAAACCGCCTGGCCTATGCAGACGATTCTTCCTATTACCTGCTCTGTGCGCTGGAAGTTATTGACGAGGACGGAAAGCTGGAGCGCAAGGCGGATATGTTCACCAAACGGACCATCAAGCCCCATCAGGCAGTGGCTGCTGTGGATACGGCAAGCGAAGCACTGGCGGTGTCCATCTCGGAAAAAGCCTGCGTAGATATGGGCTATATGAGCCAGCTTAGCGGAAAAACAAAAGAAGAACTGGAGGGAGAACTGCAAGGTGTGATCTTCCGTGTACCGGGACAGCTGGAACAGGACGGATCGCCCCATTATGTGACTGCTGATGAATACCTTTCCGGCAATGTACGCCGCAAACTGCGTCAGGCACAGAGGGCGGCACAGCAGGACCCGGTTTATGCAGTCAATGTGGAAGCCCTTACCGCCGCCCAGCCCAAAGACCTGAATGCGTCGGAGATCGAGGTGCGTCTGGGCGCTACCTGGATTGACAAGGAGTACATCCAGCAGTTTATGTACGAGACCTTCAACACCCCGGTTTATCTCCAGCGCAGCATTGAGGTCAACTATTCCTCCTTTACTGCTGAATGGCAGATCAAGGGGAAATCTTCTGTATCCTACAACGATGTGGCAGCCTACACCACCTACGGAACCAGCCGTGCCAATGCCTACAAGATTTTGGAGGATAGCCTGAACCTGCGGGATGTCCGTATCTATGACACCATAGAGGACGCAGACGGAAAAGAGCGCCGCGTGCTGAATGCCAAGGAGACCACTCTGGCTGCCCAAAAACAGCAGGCTATCCGGGAAGCCTTTAGGGACTGGATCTGGAGAGACCCGGAGCGCCGCCAGACTTTGGTGCGCCAGTATAACGAAGAAATGAACTCTACCCGTCCCCGCGAGTATGATGGCAGCCATATCACTTTTGGCGGCATGAACCCGGCCATTACCCTGCGGGAACACCAAAAAAGCGCTATCGCCCATGTGCTGTATGGCGGAAATACCCTGCTGGCACATGAAGTAGGCGCGGGCAAAACCTTTGAGATGGTGGCCGCTGCGATGGAAGCCAAACGCCTGGGCTTGTGCCAGAAATCTCTCTTTGTGGTTCCCAACCACCTGACTGAGCAGTGGGCATCGGAGTTTCTGCGCCTCTATCCTTCTGCCAACATCTTAGTCACAACCAAAAAGGACTTTGAGACCCATAACCGCAAGAAGTTCTGCGCCCGTATTGCGACCGGTGACTACGACGCCATCATCATGGGACACAGTCAGTTTGAGCGTATCCCCATCAGCCGGGAGCGTCAGGAAAGGCTTCTCTATGAGCAGATCGACGAGATCACCGAGGGTATCGCAGAGGTGCAGGCCAGCGGCGGTGAGCGTTTTACCGTCAAGCAGCTGGAGCGTACCAGAAAGTCGCTGGAAGCCAGACTGGAAAAGCTGCAAGCCGAGGGGCGAAAAGACGATGTGGTAACTTTTGAGCAGCTGGGTGTAGACCGGTTGTTCGTAGACGAGGCCCACAACTACAAGAACCTGTTTTTATACACAAAAATGCGGAATGTGGCTGGTCTTTCCACATCGGACGCGCAGAAATCCTCCGATATGTTTGCCAAGTGCCGCTATATGGATGAGATCACTGGAAACCGTGGCGTGATCTTTGCCACCGGCACACCGGTCAGCAACTCCATGACCGAGCTTTACACCATGCAGCGTTATCTTCAATATGAACGCCTGCAAGAGCTGAACATGACCCACTTCGACTGCTGGGCTTCCCGATTTGGGGAGACCGTCACAGCATTGGAGCTGGCACCGGAGGGAACCGGCTACCGGGCAAGAACAAGATTCAGCAAGTTCTTTAACTTGCCTGAGCTGATGAACCTGTTCAAAGAAGTGGCGGACATCAAGACCGCCGACCAACTGAATCTGCCTACCCCGGAGGTGGAATACCACAATGTTGTGGCGCAGCCCACCGAACATCAGCAGGAAATGGTCAAGGCCCTTTCGGAGCGCGCATCGCTGGTACACAGCGGAACCGTTGATCCGTCCCAGGACAATATGCTCAAAATTACCTCGGATGGCCGCAAGCTGGGGCTGGACCAGAGGATCGTCAACCAGATGCTGCCGGATGAACCTGGCACAAAGGTCAATCAGTGTGTGGAGAACATCATGCAGATCTGGCGGGATGGCGAAGCTGACAAGCTGACCCAGCTGGTGTTCTGTGATATTTCTACCCCGCAGGCAAAAGCTCCTGCAAGCAAGGCGGCGAAAACGCTGGATAATCCACTGCTTCACGCACTGGAAGGCGCTGTACCTCTGCCGGAGCAGGAACCGGCCTTTACGGTGTATGACGATATTCGTCAGAAGCTCATTGCCCAGGGGATGCCTGCCGACCAGATCGCTTTTATCCATGAAGCTAACACCGAAGTGCGGAAAAAGGAGCTGTTCTCTAAAGTCCGTACCGGTCAGGTGCGTGTGCTTATGGGCAGCACCGCCAAGATGGGCGCAGGCACCAATGTGCAGGACCGTCTGGTGGCACTTCATGACCTGGACTGTCCGTGGAGACCGGGAGACCTTGCCCAGAGAAAGGGCCGTATCGAGCGCCAAGGCAACCAGAATCCCCTTGTCCATGTGTACCGCTATGTGACCGAAGGAACCTTTGACGCATATCTCTGGCAGACGGTCGAGAATAAGCAGAAATTCATCAGCCAGATCATGACTTCTAAATCGCCGGTGCGCTCCTGCGATGATGTGGATGAAACCGCCCTCAGTTTTGCCGAGATCAAGGCTCTGTGCGCCGGAGACCCCCGTATCAAAGAGCGTATGGATTTGGATGTGGAAGTATCCCGCCTGAAGCTGATGAAAGCCGACCACCAGAGCAAGCAGTATCGTCTGGAGGACCAGCTGCTCAAATACTTCCCGGAGGAGATTGAAAAGCACAAGGGCTTTATCAAGGGCTTTGAATCTGATCTGGAGGTTTTGGCAGCTCACCCGCACCCGGAGGACGGCTTTGCCGGTATGGAGATCCGTGGAGATCTGCTGACCGATAAGGAGAACGCCGGTGCTGCCCTTTTGGATGCCTGCAAGGAGGTCAAAACCTCCGATCCGGTACAGATCGGCAGCTACCGGGGCTATGCCATGTCCGTGGAATTCTCCGCTTGGAAACAGGAATATACGCTCCTGTTGAAAGGCCAGATGACCCACCGGGCAACCCTTGGTACAGACCCTCGCGGAAATCTTACCCGTATCGACAATGCCCTCGCCCAGATGCCCCAGCGTCTGGAGGCGGCAAAGGCCCAGCTGGATAACCTCTATCAGCAGCAGGCTGCCGCAAAGGAGGAAGTTGGAAAGCCATTCCTTTATGAAGAAGAACTGAGAGGCAAAAACGCCCGTCTGGTGGAGCTGGATACCCTGCTCAACATCGACGGAAAGGGACAGGCACACACCGAATCCGCTGTTGCCAAAAGTACACGGCCTTCGGTGCTGGATCATCTGAAACGCCCGGTGCCACCCCGCAGTACTGACAAGAAACCAAAACAACATGAGGAGGTGCGATAACATGAATACCAACGATCTGAATACAGCTCTTTATGAAAAGATGGCCGCTGAGCAGGACAAATACAGGGACTGGCTGAAAAGCCAGCCCCCGGAAGAAATCCTGCACCACACTTATGAGTACACCATCCGTGAGGACATCGTGATGGCGATGGAGGAACTGGAGCTGACCGACGCCCAGGCCAAGGCGCTTTTGGAATCTCCTTCGCCGCTGGAAGATGTGTACCGTTATTTTGAAAAGCTGGAGACCGGCTATATGGATGTGATCCGGGACAGTATTGAGAACCGTGCCGACGATGTGTGCAGAGCTAAAGAGGAACTGCGAACAACACCGGTCTATCCCCACTCTGCCGCCTATGCGAGAGAACATGGGGAGCTGGAGCAGTACCGGGCTTCCAACAATGCAAATCTCCAATGCAAGGAGTCCATTGAAGCGGCGGTGCGGGAACACTTCGACGGAATGTATCTCAGTCACGATGCGGCAAAGGGTGTGATCGAGACCTATGGCATGGAGCGTGTGGCTATGGTTCTGGCTAACACCGTTCAGCTTCAGGACTGGGATGGGCGCTACTCCCGACGCAATAAGGAATGGGCTAAGACCATTCCCAACGAGAACCCCGAAACCGTCCGTTGTGGTTATGTCCTGAACAGCCACCCTGCTGTGCTGGATGGCTTTATTGATCTGGTGCGAGAAGAACAGCAGCGTAGCCGTACTCAGGGAGAAAAACTGCAACCGTCCCGCCCCTCAGTACGGGATAAGCTCAAACAGGAGCTGCCTGCCCATAAGCCTGCCGCCCCGAAGAAACGGGAGCCGGAGCGATAACTATGGCAAAGCGTAAGCGGGATATGCAATTAAACTTTAGAGTTTCAGCGGAGGAGCTTGCTGTGATTGAGCAAAAAATGTCTCAGTTTGGAACCTCCAACCGTGAAGCCTATCTAAGAAAAATGGCGCTGGATGGGTATGTAGTCAAGCTGGAGCTGCCGGAGCTGAAGGAGCTTGTTTCCCTGATGCGCCGAAGCAGCAACAACTTAAACCAGCTGACCCGTAAAGTGCATGAGACTGGGCGGGTTTATGATGCTGACTTGGAGGATATATCCCAGCGGCAGGAACAGTTATGGGAGGGCGTAGAGGAAATCCTTACTCAGCTTTCCAAACTTTTATAACAGGGATAGATACTCCATTTGCGGAGGGAGGAACGGCATTACTTCGCTGCTCCTCTCTCCGCTTTTTCTTTTTATCGGTATCCTTGTCTTTTGCCTGCCCATGCCGGATAATATGATTAGAAAAGATACCAAGAACGCTGCAAGGAGGAAATGACATGAAGATTTTGAAAGGGCTTTTGATGATTATAACTGCACCGGTCATTTTGGTGCTGACGCTTTTTGTCTGGCTCTGCACGGGACTGATCTACATATCCGGTCTGGTGCTTGGTCTGCTCAGCACTGTAATTGCTCTGCTTGGCGTGGCTGTGCTTATTACCTATTCCCCGCAGAATGGTGTGATTTTGCTGGTTATGGCATTTTTGATTAGCCCTATGGGGCTGCCGTTGGCTGCAATCTGGCTGATGGGTAAGGTGCAGAGTTTGAAATTTGCCATTCAGGATTGGGTTTATGGATAAAAAATACGCAAAGCCACAAAATGCCAAACACCGTCTGTTAAATTTGGAAAGAGAAACTATATATCCACAACTTTACTTTTGAACTAATATTGAATATAATATTAGTACGAAAGGAAGTGACATGATGGGACAATTTGAACAGCTGGATCAGATGCTAACAGCACAAGAAGGAATGCTGCGAACATCACAGGTCGTATCCTCTGGAATTTCAAAGCCGGTATTTTATGATTATGTGCGTTCACGAGATTTGGATAGAGTTGCACATGGGATTTATCTGTCCAAAGATTCCTGGGTGGATGCCATGTATCTGCTTCATTTGCGATTTGAACAAGCAGTATTTTCACATGAAACAGCTTTATTTTTTCACGATCTGACAGACCGTGAACCAATAGAATATACAGTTACGGTCAAAACTGGATGCAATCCAAGCAAAATGAAAGCAGAAGGCATTCAAGTTTTTACGATTAAAGCAGACTTACATGATGTAGGACTTACAACAGCGAAAACTCCGTTCGGGCATACTGTGCCGGTTTATGATATGGAGCGAACGATCTGTGATTTGCTCAGAAGCCGTAGCAGAATTGAAATTCAGACCTTTCAGGGAGCACTGAAAGCGTATGCCCGTAGAAAAGATAAGAACCTGCGAGCTTTAATGCAATATGCCGGGATGTTCAAGGTGGAAAAAATTTTACGACAGTATTTGGAGGTACTTTTATGATAAAAACAGCAAGGCAGCTTAAAGATTTAATACGAAACCTTTCCAGAGAAAAATCCGCAGATGCTCAGATTTTAATGAGGAACTACATGATGGAGCGTTTTTTGGAGCGTATTTCTCTTTCTGAGTATCGTGATAAGTTTATCTTAAAGGGTGGTATGTTGGTAGCGGCTATGGTTGGATTGGATGCCCGCTCTACGATGGATTTGGATGCAACCATAAAAGGAGCTAATGTTAATGTGGAGGATATTGAGAATCTAATTTCATCAATCGTAACTGTTCCGATTGATGATGGTGTTAAATTTCAGCTGAAAAGTATTTCGGAGATTATGGATGAAGCAGAGTATCCGGGGATTCGTGTCAGCATGAGTACAACATTCGATGGTGTA
This sequence comes from Clostridium sp. AF28-12, assembly GCF_003435225.1. NCBI lineage: Bacteria > Bacillati > Bacillota > Clostridia > Eubacteriales > Clostridiaceae > Clostridium > Clostridium sp. AF28-12. The sequence continues at coordinate 42,298 of NZ_QWGJ01000014.1, forward strand.
GTGACCCCTTTGAAAATTGATATTTCTACGGGAGATGCAATCACTCCAAGAGAGGTTCGGTATTCATTCAAACTTATGCTGGAAGATCGCTCCATTGATATTTGGGCTTATAATTTAGAAACTGTGCTGGCAGAAAAACTGGAAACCATTATTACCAGAACCACAACCAATACCCGCATGAGAGATTTCTACGATATTTACATTTTAGAACAGCTGCATGGAACCACGCTGAACCCGAAAATTTTACATGATGCGCTTCTGGCAACTGCTCATAAACGGGGATCGGAGAAGTATCTTAACCAGGCTGAAGAAGTTTTTGACGAAGTGGAAAATGATTCGGTTATGCAAAAACTTTGGGAGGCATACCGTAAAAAGTTTTCTTATGCTTCTGATTTGGAATGGGATGTGATTATGAAAGCAATTCGCAGGTTATATGTTCTTTGCGAGAAGGGCATCAGCTTATGAAAAAGCATGGACACTATTGTAAAGTTTGTGGTGAATACAAAGCCAACGAAAAATTTTCAGGCAAAGGTCATGCATCCCACATTTGTAAATCCTGTGCTTCGCTACCAGCAGAAAAGCAGGCTGAACTGATGACACTGAATCGTCTTTTGAATCTTCCATGGAGGCTATCGAAAGAGCAGTTGTCCTGGCTGAAAAATCGACTAAAGGATAGGCGGCCTGATGTCCGTGCATTGGCGCAAGAGCAATATGAAATGAGATTTCCACCAAGACACTTAGAAGATGATGAGTTCAATTTTTTCGATGAAGAAAGTTTTATAGAATAGTGAAAGCGGTCTGCTATGGCAGGCCGTTTTCTTTTCGGGAAGGAGGTCTGACCTATGGCAACCACGAGAATCATGCCGCTTCATGTCGGCAAGGGCCGCACAGAAAGTCGGGCGATCAGTGACATCATCGACTATGTGGCCAATCCCCAAAAAACAGATAACGGCAGGCTCATTACCGGCTATGCGTGTGACAGTCGGACTGCGGATGCAGAGTTCCTTCTGGCAAAGCGACAGTACCTTGCCGCGACCGGACGAGTGCGAGGTGCGGACGATGTGATTGCCTATCATGTGCGCCAGTCTTTCTGCCCCGGTGAGATCACTCCGGAAGAAGCCAACCGGCTGGGCGTAGAATTTGCCAAGCGCTTTACCAAGGGTAATCATGCCTTTGTGGTCTGCACTCACATAGACAAGTCGCACATTCACAATCACATTATCTGGTCATCGGTCAGCTTAGAATATGACCGGAAATTCCGAAACTTTTGGGGCAGCACCAAGGCAGTCCGACAGTTAAGTGACACCATCTGCGTCGAAAACGGACTGTCCATTGTGGAGAATCCGAAACCTCACGGAAAGAGCTATAACAAGTGGCTGGGCGATCAGGCAAAGCCCTCTCACCGAGAGCTGCTGCGTGTAGCGATTGACAACGCATTATCACAAAGTCCTACTGACTTTGAGGCGTTGCTGAAGCTGCTGCAAGAGTCCGGCTGTGAAGTATCAAAACGCGGGAAATCATATCGCTTGAAGCTCCCCGGTTGGGAGAAAGCCGCCCGTATGGACAGCCTGGGCGAAGGATATGGATTAGATGATTTGCAGGCGGTTCTCTCCGGGAAGAAAGCACATACCCCACGAAAGAAAGTGGTCGCACAGGCAGAGCCGCCGAAGGTCAATCTGCTGGTGGACATTCAGGCAAAATTGCAGGCAGGAAAAGGTGCTGGCTATGCGCGATGGGCTAAAGTTTTCAATCTGAAGCAAATGGCGCAGACCATGAACTACCTATCAGAGCATAACCTGCTGGAGTATGCGGTTTTGGAAGAAAAGGCTGCGGCCGCCACGGCACATCACAATGAGCTTTCGGCGCAAATTAAGGAGGCTGAAAAGCGTATGGCAGAGATCGCTGTTTTGCGTACTCACATCGTAAATTATGCCAAGACCCGTGAGGTCTATGTGGACTACCGCAAGGCCGGCTACTCTAAGAAATTCCGGGAGGAACATGAGGAAGAAATTCTGCTCCACCAGGCTGCTAAGAATGCCTTTGATGAGATGGGCGTCAAGAAGCTGCCCAAGGTCAAAGAGTTGCAGACGGAGTACGCGAAATTGCTGGAAGAAAAGAAAAAGACCTATGCCGAGTACCGGCGTTCCCGTGAAGAAATGCGGGAGCTTTTAACGGCAAAGGCTAATGTAGACCGAGTGCTGAAAATGGAGGTAGAACAGGATGTTGAAAAAGAAAAAGACCACGGCCAGCGGTAAGCTGGTCCTGGTCAAAAGCGTTCGCAGAACGCGCAGCCACAGAATGAAATTCTGTGTTCAAAGGGGCTTGGGGGCGCTGCCCTCAACAAGCAGCTTGTGGCGAAATGGATAGCCACAAGCATTGCTTGCCACAATATGCTACGCATAAAATAAAAAAACTAACGACGGGACGCTTACTGCCTCCTATCGTTAGCTTTCTGTGTTTAAGCGACTTATAAAACCAATCAGCATAATCAGATCGTCATCTGACATCTTTCTCATTCCGTCCAAAGCCTTCTTGATAAGCTGAGGGTTATTCTCCTGTGCATCAAAAAATTGAAGCGGCGTGATTTCAAAATACTCACAGATGTTGAGAAACTGCTTCATAGACGGCATAGAACGCCCGGAAGAAATCGCCTGAATATAGCTTCTGTTCTGCCCTAACTCCATGCTCATCTGATATTCTGAAACGCCTTTTTTCAATCGTAATTCTGTGATTCGATTGCGGATAAATTCTTCGTCCATACGCTCACCTCTCTGCTCTTTTAGCATAGCAGAAAGCAATTCTTGATACTTCGTATGTATTGTGTTATAATTTTGTAATATAACCTTTATACGCATTATTATTTGCGTTATTTTTGCTTTATATGCGTAATCACGGCAGTTATCAAGGGTGATTTATATGAATCAGTATGCCTGCGCCATTACCGGCCACCGACCAACAAGATTTTGCTTTGGATATAATGAGGAAGATCCCCTATGCCAAAAACTAAAAGAATGTCTCCTGGAGCAGTTTCGGATACTCCATGACGAGAAATTTGTCTGTACTTTTTTTGTCGGCGGTGCTCTTGGTGTGGATATGTGGGCTGGAGAACAGCTGCTGACATTGAGAGCACAAACGGGATACGAGGATATTAAAATTATCGTTGTAGTTCCCTTCATCGGCTATGACTCTAAATGGCCGGATCAGAGTAAACATAGATTGAAAAAGCTGATCCAAAACGCAAACGATTCTATTGTTATTTCACATTCTGCGGATGTTTCCAGTTATAAAAAAAGAAATTATTATATGGTCGATCATGCAGAGTACCTTATCGGTGTGTTTGATAATCAGAAAAAGCTGCGCTCCGGCACAGCACAGACAGTCAATTATGCCTTACGGAATGGAAAAGCAATCACTCTGATCCATCCAGATACTATGGAAATAACAACCCCTACGACTTAACAAATTCACAAAAATTTTTCATTGGCATTTCCAACAAAATATTTTCATTGAAGGAGTGCTGTGATATAATATAATAAAATATAAAACTATGCTCAGAACAAATGGTGCCGCTATGAACAAATATATTGAACAGCAATTTGCTGCTTTAAGATACGAAAAAAATATTTTGGTTGTTGAAGAAACTACATCTGCTGGTGGATGCGGCTCCTTCAACGCGGCTTCTTCATGTCCTGCGTCAGCCTGTCTTTATGACAGTGCGGCGTGGGGCATTTTTTATTGTTCGGAAAGAGGTGGCCTGATATGAATTTACCAAAACGAAATAGTGCGGACGGGCGCTGTTACTGGATGAAGCCAGAGGTGCAGGAAGAACTGCAACCGCTCTTTGACCAGTGCATCCAGGATGCCATTGACGGGAAAATCACGCGGCTTGATGATTCCCACTGGCCGCCGGTAGTGGTCAGCAGTCAAGGTGCACCCTTTGAGGTATGGCAACTGCTTAGGGCATGGACCGAAATACAGCGGGCCGAGACCCTGGATGCGGAAAAGGCCATCGCCTTCAGCGAAAACCTGCGCCGCCAGAGCCGCTGGGGTGAAATTGACCACCATCTACTTGATATGCTGAAACGGGAACTACAAGAGAAGTATTTTGTTGCAACAGGCGATGAAGATGATCGCTTCTGGGATCGGGAGTATTCCCTGAAACCAGGTATTCGTGCAGAGCAGGTCCCGGAGCCACTGCTGCGCTTTGCCTGCTATGTGGCGGTGAGCTATAAGGTATATGGTATGGACTTTCAGTATCTGGACACCAATTACCTCTTTGGATTGGTGGAGAAAGTCCGTCCCGATATGGTAAAAAAACTCCGGGACCATGGAACCGGCAGGTTGCCCCTAAACCTGCAAAAGCGGAAAACAGATCACTTCACCGCATCGGCCAACGATGCCTTTGCTGTGATCCGTATTACTGCCAGGGACAACACAGAGGAATGCTGCCACGAAGTGCTGGACTACCTGTGTGAGATTCTGGAGCAGGAGGACTTTCCCCGCAGCTATGCGGTGGAGTTCAAAGGGCCGGAAAAGAGCTATCTTCCCATCACAGGACTGCCCAAAAAGGGAGTAAACCAGCTCTTTGCCTGTGCCGTGCAGTACCCTGGCCTCCACCCCCTGATGGAACGGTACGCCCGGCTTGCCATGCGGCAATATGAGCAGTACACCAATCTCAGCGATGAGCAGTGCGCGCTCCCCGGAAGTTTTGCCGTGTTCGCCCTGGGAATGCTGGGGCAAGAATGGTGGCAACTGGTATGGGATTATCTCGATCTCTGCGATGATGAGCACTCCCACTTACAGGAAAAATTCCTCCGGGAGTATGTGAAACAGTTCAGATTTACCGCTGATACCGTCCCTGTATTTGTCCGTGGGGTGCTGTCCATGCAGAACATGAAGTATTCCAAGGACTATGCCGCGTGGATGGCAAACGCAGAAAGCCTGGACGCTCTGCTGGAGGCAAAAATCCATCTGTCCGAGATCGTTCCAAGCGGTTTTTCCTCCGACGAGGATGACGATGATGACGAGGACGAGGAACCCGACGAGGAAACAGAAGCCAGCCCGGAGGAAGTACTGCAATACGCATGGGAAACGGTCTGCTATGTGATCTGGGGCAAAGCCAGCGCCAAGGGTGGTCAGAAAGTGGTGGAAGCAGCTCCGGAGGAGCTGAGAGAACAATATCAGAAAATTTTTCAATAGACTATAAGGAGGACCCGGATGAGTGAAGTAAGCTATTCAAATGTACCTCCCATGATGGCTGCCATCAAAAGTGGTGACATAGAGGTGATTCGTTCCCTGCTTCACGCAGGGCATTCTCCCAATGAGCCACAATGCTATCAGGTAATGATTGGAGATTGGCCGCGGGATGACGAAGCCTCTCCGCTGGAATTGGCTGTACTGGAAAATCGGATGGACATGGTACAGCTCCTGATCGAATGCGGAGCAGATTTGACCCATAACCCGGAAGAATTGCTTTGTGGTTCCCTGCGCAGTCAAGACCTGACCCTGTTTTCCTTTTTGGTAGATGTGGGAGTCAGAATCCCCGCAACACAAAGGGATATATGCAGGCTGTTTCTCCACTTGATGGATCGGGATGAGCCTAATGTACTCCCCATTTTGAAAAGGATGGGCATGGATTTGAAACAATACGGCGGTGAAGCCCTGCGCAGTATGGCGAGCCATGGAAATCAGCTGCTGGTGGAGTATCTGATTCAAAACGGGGCGGACATCAACTATCACAAGCCAGATATGGTGTTTCCCTACGCTTCGACTCCTGTCACTGAAGCTGCACGGCACAACGATTTTTCTATGGTGCGCTGGCTTGTGGAACAGGGTGCAGACATCACCATCCCGGATAAATACGGTGACCGGCCCTACACCGTGGCAGTACAGAACAAAAATCAGGAAATGGCCGCCTACTTAAAAGCTCTGGAGCCGGAGGAATGGCATAACAAACAGGAAAAGGCGCGTCAACTCATGCCTTACAAGCTGCCTGCCAAGCTGGTGGAATACTTAAAGACCGGCCCCTTGCGTCTGGAATTTCCAGAGCGGGAACTGGTGAAATGGGCGGAACTGTACCCCTACATGGATGTACAGGAGATGACCTGGAAACGGAAAAAGTTGCTCTCCCTTATGGCGAAAATGGACAATTACAGCGACTATTTGCTGCTGTGGAGTCCCAGAGATAAGAAACTCTGGTATCTGGACATTGAGCATAAGGAGTTTCATCCGTTAGCCAAATGGGAGGAATTTATTGCTGATCCCGGAAAATATCTTAATGGAATGATTGAGGGCGAGTTTGAGGAATAAGGAGAGAAGCAAAATGGAACAGGCATACTGCACCGCAGTTTTCTGGCGTGGCGGAGAAAAGATTGATCTGAATGGACTAAAACCAGATGCGGTACGGTGTCTGTCTGTGACGGGAGAGCGGAAGGTGAATCTGTCCCTCCTGCGGGATTATCCCAATCTGGAGGAACTGACCCTAATGGAAAAGTGTGAGGGTGTAGAAGTTCTCTCCGGGCTAAAGCAGCTTCATACACTGTCCCTATGGCTGTCGGCCCCTGTTTCCTGGGACAATGTTTCTCTCCCCGGCCTGCGTGTTCTCCACCTGCGTGGGGAAAAGAATGGCGACATCACCCCACTTCTCACCAGCATTACCTATCTCCATTTGGAGGAAATGCGGAAAACGGAAGATATTGCCCCTTTCCTGACTCCAGCGACCCGGCTTCAGAAACTCTATCTCCAGGCACTTCCAGCTGTACAGGAACTACCGGCTCTGGATGGGCTTCCTTCCCTTTATGCCCTGAAACTCTATGAACTGCATAAACTCAGCGATTTGTCCGCCCTATCTCTCAGCCATTTGCGCTACTTTGCCGCCTCTCTGATTGCGGATAAACTCTCCGCTCAGGCGCTGGCAGATGCTGTGATGGCGATTCCCGATTTGGAGGCAGCCGCACTCCAGCTGGTAGACCGCTCCGAGCGGCGCTATGGCGGTGTCCAAAAAGCCTTTGCCGCCGCTGGCAAGTCCCCGCTGCTACGGGAGGAAATAAGTGCTTTGAGTACATGGCTGTCGCTGTAACACAACGGAAAGGAGGCAACCAGATTGTGTGAGAATGCGAAAATTCTTTGTCCTTACTGTTTGACGAGAGAAATTGATCCGGCACAGGCGATATGCTCTGTTTGTTATTCAAAAGAGGATAAATTGGAACGAGGCAGTTGGGATGATCTGCGGAAGCGCAAGAATACCGATGAAATCCAGATGTTTACCATAGCCAAGAAAGTAGATGAAGCGTTCCAGGTACCAGAAAATAAAGCCTATGCCTGTAGAGAGAAACACGAAATGATTCAGGCCGAGGCTTTGGAGCGGGAAATGGAGGATTTTCACCGGCGGCGCATTCTCTGTATGGCGGAGATATTTTCCAAGATTGATTGCAGCAGCCTCTTTCCCAGCTACATAGAATTGGATACCTATTTCAAGAATGTGCAGGATTATGCCCATCAGCACATTGCCACAGAACAGCTCAGAGAGGTTCAGGAGTATCTGCGGTCACAGATTCCATGGAAATCCCTATCCAGTCAGCGGATGGATCTGGGGGCAGAACTTCTCAACTTTTGGTGCGGAGAAGATGAGTTGGATTGGGGCTATTCTCAATATTTTGAGATTGCAGCAGGTAATCTCAAACCGTTTCTTGCAATGACCTTATTCACAAAGATTCTGTGTAAGCATTTTCCAGATGTAATGTCTGCGCCAGTCAAGCGGCTGAGCAGCAAACTTTGAGTCACTAAAAAGGGGGTACTTTCATGCCAGACTGGGCACAAATCATATCCGATGCGCTGGACATTCTGAAATTTGACGGAGCCGTACAGGACACTCTGGCGGAACTGCGAGAAAAATGGGGCGCGCAGGTCCCGGCGCTGCTGGATGAACGCTTTGATGCCGTTGGCGTTCAGTATATGAAGCTATCCCATGAAAAAGGGGCGGCGGCATTGGGGCAGGAGCTGTCTGCCTTCGGCTGGGCGCTGTATAACCTGGATGATGAGGACGAGTATCTGTTTGCCTTGATCCCAGAGGAAGAACGCAGCGAATGGGAACGCTACTGCAAAAAGCAGGGGCAATATTGTCACCTGATGAAACAGCAAGGACGAAAATGGGGCGACCATGCCAAGGAGCAGGACCCTGGAAAGCTAATGCCCTGCGAGGAATACATACTTCAGGATGAGTACGATTATTTCTTCAATTCTCTGGCGGGTGATTTTGCGGCGGGAGAATGGAAAAACCAAAACGCAGAGGAGTGGAAAAACGGCTGTGTGGCCGATCTGCGCCACCGTCCGCCGCAAGTAATCCGCTCCCACAGCTTGCCGCACCTTGGATGCCTTACCTATTCCCCGGAACATGAACTATATGCTGCATCGAGGGCCGCTGGCAGCGGGACGATTGGCCGGGCATTACTGAGCAAGAATCCGGCTACCCTCAACTGGTTCGAGCCGTCCCCCATTGGATATGACGGTCCGCCCCGGACCCTGTGCTGGGCTGACCATTCCCTCTGGGTGGGCGATCCCACCAACGCCACACGGATTGAACTCACCGACCGGGGCACCTGTCAGGATGTGAAAAACTGGACTCTGCCGGAAGATGGATGGAGCACCAAATACCATTGTGGCATCGTGACAGACGGGTTGGGCCGGGTCTACTTTTCCAACGAGTGGTACAAGGGGCAGATTTACCGCTGGGAAAATGGCAAGGTAACAAAACACACCTTCTCTCTGGATGGATACGACCATCTCTCCGAGGCCGTTCCCGTTCCCGGCACAGGCCGCATTACCATGATCCATGCAGTCAGTGGCAAGGGGCGGATGGAAGAATGCCTGCTGGAACTGGACATGGACACCGGGCGGTGCCGAATTGCCCCCCTGCCTGGAATGGGCGAGTGGCTGAAACTTCGCTGGTTTACCGGGGACTGGCTGCTGGTGCAGGGAAACGGCGAGATCCTCTCCGATGACTTTGCCCAGCTCATCAATAGGAACACCCGTGAAGTGCTGCGTATCCGTCCGGGAATGTTCGGCGGGGAGAACATGCAGCACATTGGAATACTCACCGATGGCACGGTGGTCATCGTCACCCGGCGGGATAGGGTTGGGCCGGTATTTCGTTATCCCATCGACTTCTGGGGCTTCCTGCGGACGGCAAACAAGCCCAAAAAGCTGGAATGGCGAGAGTACAAAGAAGTGTACCCGAATTTGCCCATCTTCCTACCGCCCAAGGCCACAGAGCAAAAAATCATTCTCAAAAAAGACAGCCTGACCATCCTGGGGGCGGTATTTACGCCGCCGTTTACCCTGTCGCAGCTGGCGGAAAAATTGGGGCCTGCCCGCATTGTCCTGCAAAATGGAACACGGAAAAGCCCCATTACAGGCCGAGAGAGTCCCTATACCCAGGCACTTGCTTTGTGGGACGAGCTTGGACTCCAGGGCTGGTTAGATGAAGATGAGCAGACCATCAAAACCCTTGGTGTCCGGGTAGCGGCACAGGGAGAGTATGCGGTTCGGCAGACATTTGACGGAACGGTTTGGATCGGGTCCAAGGACTACCGGGAGGCCAGTTGGAAGGATTTCGCCGGATTTGCCCATACCCTCAAATTAGGCGGCTTTACCGTTTATACCCGCTTGCCGGGTCCTGTTTCAGAGGAGCAGTCAGCGCAGAAAGCAAAGCTGGAGGCCCTCTCCGCCATGGTGCAGATCAGCTGGAAAGAGCCAGAGCAAAAGGCAGCGAAAGCGCAGAAATACAAGTTATCCAAGCCGACTGAACCAGTGCTCACCTTTACCAGCTTCAACTTCAAGCTGGCGGTCATGGAAGTCCTGATGTACGAGAAAGGCTTACTGGCTCCTAAACTGGATGCCCATGAGTTTGCCAGAGAGTATAGCCGACGCAAGATCGACATTGACGCGGAAGGGTATGAACCCATCCCAGAGATTCGGAAGTGGCTGGAGAAATACCCTGTCCCGGAGCGGTTGGCCCCGGAGGTCACAGAAATCGAGATGGATGGCGGCAGCGAGATTTATACCCAGCTCTGTCCGTTCTGGGATGGCGAGGATGGAGCCTTTGATCTTAATACCATTACGGAGGCGGAACTGCGCCAGTTCCCCAATCTCAAACATATTACCCTCATGTCCTCCAAGCCGGAACAGGTGCTGCCCGTTCTGGAACGGTGCGGTATCAAGGTAGACTTGCTGTGAGGTGAAAGTATGGAATTATTTGCAAAAAGAATGACTTGGGAGCTGGACAATGATGAAGGACTGTCCTGCCTGTTCTTTGAACTGGAGGATGGTTACTTTACACTCTCCCGCAAGACCGGCGCGGAAGCACTCCGCTTGGAAATGAATGATCCAGCCAATGGTCAATTGATTGACCCGGACTGTTTTGAATATGCCCTTGATAATACCAGGTTTCGTCTAAATATCGTGCGGAACAACCGAAAGGTTCTGCGGTATCTGGAAGAACACCACATCAACACGGAGTTGTATGGAGAAATTGTCCTTCACTACACTCCTCTCAGCAAGCCACAGCTTGAAACATTATCTGCCGTGACTCTCAGGCTGTTTTTCGGTGAACTGCTTTTTTAGGCGAAAACAGAAGTGTCGTTGGCAGAAATCATGCGAGGGGATAACTATGGTTAAAATTCATCGTATTTGGTTCAATACGGAGAGAATGGACAGAGAGGATCACTACAAAATCACATTATTCAGTCGCCCTCGTGTATCTATTCATGTGGATGAGTACATTTGGAGTTTCATCGAAGAAAACATTGTGAAGCCACACAAGCTTATGCGTAGTGAGAAGCATGAGTATCTGTTAGACATTGCGTTTGGCCAGTTTGACCCAGCAAAACACCGATATTATCCGCTTTCCCCGTACAATGGGCCGCTTCGGGAAGGTGTCGAGATGGACAGCGCCAACAGAAGCTATTTCCGCGAGGACTTTGCAGGCGGCAAAGATCGGACTACCTGGTTCTCTCCCAATAAAATATGGACAAACTGCGGTGACAAGGTTCTGAATGTGGACATCAAAGCTGCCAATGTGAGCGAGAATATTACCCCCAGAGAATACGCAGATTTGCTTTTCGATGGAATTGGAGCGGCCTTGGTGTTCAATTTCAAAAGGCTCAAGCGCGAGGAGTTTGATGGGCTGAAGCCCAAGATTGATTGGAGCATCGTAGAAAGCTTCCCCTTTCCCGCACCCTTTGAGGAACAGCGGTACATTGGGGATGAAGGCGAAATTCATGTGTATTCTTGGGATGGCCGAAAGGAAACGACCCTTGTTGGTCCCTATTCCGTGCGGAAGTTGTACCTGGAGCATTTCGGAGAATCGTGAGGAGGAATTTTGCCGTGCAAGTCTGGTCAAAGATAGATTTTGACACTGGAAAGGTCATTTTTCTGGATGCCACGCGAAAAGAAGATATGCTGCAAGTGGAATATCCGAACTGCTTTCTGCTGGATATGGGCTGGTATCAGGACAGATACATCATTTCTGTCATTCATAACTTCGATTGGGCGAATCCAGTCCAGCAGTATGAAACGACAGAAACAAATCAGCTTCCCAAGCTGTTGACGGAGGCGGTTCGCCTTGTGGAAAAGGAATCACAGTCTGCCGGAGCAAATTGAAAGAGGTCTTGTTATGAACGAGAATTTATTTCGCCCACAATTTGATACATTAAAACTGTCAGATAAGCTCTGGCTGATGCAGACGCTGGCGACTCGTTATAATTTGACATTCAAAGAACTATACGCCTTTTCCCGCTGGGGACAAAGCTGCACCACCGGCCTGTTTGAAAAAGATGGCCGGGAGTTTGTCTTTATCCCAGGTGATACCGTGATTCTTGGCTGGGAGAGCTTTGTCCAAGGGATGGACAAGGCCAACCAAGAGGAACTGGCGGATATTTTTGCGGAAATCGAATATGAGGGCTCTGTGGAGGAATTTCTCCGGCAGGGCATGACCCCAGTACGCCAGGTGACCATCGGCCCCATGTTCGTAGGCAGAAAACTGGAGGAGATCGGCTGGGAAAGCGTACCTATGAACGACCCTCGCATCACCGCCCACCCTGAGTGGCTGGAGAACTTGCAGAGGTGGGCGGGTCAGAACAGCCAGAGTTTTGAGATACATGAAACTGTTCGCTTTGAACGCAATGGCGATGACTGGCGAGCGTGGCTGTGCCATCCAATGACCTACCCAGAGTTTCAGCTGTCCCTGTTGTGGGAGCTGGCAGCCAGCCTTCCCACGCCGGATGAGTGGGCCTATCTGTGCGGAGGCGGATGCCGCACCCTGTTCCCCTGGGGAGATGGACTGGATTACTCCATGCATCTGCACCACTTTGAAAGCGAGGAAGATCAGGGCAAGCCATACGACATGGAGCAGGCTAACTTATTTGGCCTGTCTATTGCCTACGACCCCTATAAGCGAGAGTTGGTAGACGGGAAAACATTGACCACCTGCGGCGGTGACGGTGGCTGCAATGTCTGCGGTGGCATGGGTCCTTTGCTTGGATATTTACCCTGTTCCCCTCACTGTAAACCGGAGGTTCGGGAAGATAACAAGATTCACAATAACTATGACTTTTTCCGTCCTGTTATCCGGGTGCAGACATCCGGGTGGAGAATGGTAATAGATAGAGCGCAAGAGTAAGGAGGTAAACTATGGAATGGCCAAAACGGACACGAACAGCGGATTGGGAAAACGGTGTCCTAACTTTAGATGGAGAAAAGAAATTTGATATTCCGAAGCTGACCGCAGAGATCATGGAGCGGTTGGCCGGTTACACCCTGGTGGGCTTCCATGTGAAAGGGTATCCGGTGACGGATGAACTGCTGGCCCCCTTTGCCGGGCATAAAAGCATGGTCAACTTCGGCGTGGAAAACGGCACCCTCACCGACGCCTGTTTCCCCGTTTTTTCCGCCATGCCCAAGCTGCGCATCCTGCTGCTGACCGGGAACGCCGGGATCGACGGCAGCGGCCTGTCCGCCCTGCAAGGCTGTAAGCTGGACCTGCTGACCCTTGACCACACTGGGCTGGATGATGCCGGTCTGCTCCAGGCAGCCTCCATCCCCAAGCTCTCTCATATCTGGATCGACCACACTGCTGTTACTTATGATGGACTGCTGGCTGTCGCCGGCAACAACTACATCAAGCCAGTGGCCCATGTGCAATTTACCAAGGAGCAGATGGAACACTTCTCCCAGCTCCAGCGGGAAAAGGCCAAAAAGCCCGTCCAGCTGGATGAGCAGGCAGCGTCGGAATGCCGCAGTGTGTTGTCCGCTTTCTTTGCCGAAATGACAGAATGGGAGCAGTACATGGAGCAGGTTGGGTTTGAAGATGCCGAGGCTGTGCCCCGCCTGCTGGCGATCTGGGAGAAGTATGTGAGCGAAAAGCCCCGTCTGGGCTATCGGCCTCTGGCCCTCTCATACAGCGCCCAGGGCACCTACAACGGGGAAGAATTCCTTGACGCGGAGCAGATCACCAAGAACAAGCTCTACATCTACACCAGAGAGAAAAATACCAGCTTTGACCGCCGCTTTCTCATGAAGCGCGTGGGCGAGGGTTGGATGATTGACGCGGTGCAGGAGCGGCTGAACGGCTGGCAGCGGACAGGATTGTAAGGGAGGCATAATGGATGATATATAGGTTTACGGAAGTATTAAACGATCTTGTTAATTATTTTCTCCTTGGTGACATTTTGTTGCTGGAGGACTGGAAGCAGGCAAATCATCTTTCAGATGATTTAGCGATGGAGTTTACCACAAACGAAAGCGGCGACAGGGTATTTGACGAAGGAATTGTAATCCCAATGGCCGGTATTGAAAACTATCCCTATACCATATTGTTCAATCTCTCTGGTGATAGACCGGAGCTGTGCAAAGAAAGAAACCGATTGCAGCTTAGAAAAAGTGGCTATTCCCTCAAAGTAGATCATAATATGCTGATGCTTTTTACATGGCCAATATTGGAACAGTTTACGCCTGAAAAGGTGAAAGATCTGATTTCTTACTATAGAGTGCATAAGAAGCCGATGATTGAGCTTGCAAATGGCTGGTATCATATCGAGATTTTGGGTGGAGAAACCTTGCAGGATGGGGACTATGAACCTACATTTGAGTTTGTGATACAACCAGCCACAAATGAAGAAGTCACCATAAATGCAGATATGAATTTTAGCTTTGAAATTACAAGCTCTGCTTATTAGTGAAACCTATCCCTACCGAAGATGGAAAAGGAGATTATGATATGGATTTATTGAAACAATGCCAGCAATGGTTTGAACAGGATGAAGCGCAGAAGGTAATCGACACCCTGGAAGCGATTCCTGCCGAGGAGCGCACCCCGGAACTGGACAGTGAGCTGGCCAAGGCATATATTGCCGTTGCACATATAGGAGAACGGGAGCCTTTTGAAAAGGCGCTGGAACTTTTGGCTCCCCATGAGGAGCATTTTGCCGAAGATCACTGCTGGAATTATCGGATCGCTTCCGCTTATTATTTTCTGGATGAGGAAGGTCCCGCCCTGCGTTACTTTGAAAAGGCCCTGAAAGCCCGCCCCGGAGACAAAGATACCCAGGAGTACATAGACGATTGCCGCCGTCGTTTGTCCCTGCCCCGCTTTGAAAAGAACTTCCGTGAAAGGACGCAGGAAGCATGGGCAGCCTTTTCTCAGATTGAGGTAGAACTGCGTCAAATCATAGAAACTGACGAAACGCACCAGCGCGGCGAAGAACTGGTTGAAAAATGCGGGAACGCGCTCAAAACGGCCCTGCGTGATACTTCTTTTGAGCTGGGCTTCAATGGCGAAAAGTATGAATTGATCCTCAGTCCAGAGGGCCTTCGCTCCCGCCTGTTCCCGTTGGTGTACTTCCAGAAGCAGGCCCCAGAATCGGTGCTTGAGCATTGGAATATCTGGGTAGGCCGCCAGCCCTGTGAGGGGTTCGAGCTGCGGGCTGGAGAGATCGAAGTTCGGGCTGATGATGTGCAGATGTGGGCAGAGGAAACAGAGGATCATCAGGTAAGTCTGGTCCTTTACTGTGAAAAGCTGACGCCGATCTTGAAAGAGGACACAGACAAGGTCTGGTGGGCACTCTCTATGCTGGTAGATCAAACCATCGGAGAAGTTTCCGCTATCGCCTTTGTTGCTGGGTTTGATGTTTATGCTCAGCCGAAAGACGAACCGGCCAAGCTGCTTTCTGAACTGCCGGAGTTGCTGCAAAGCATGGGACTTTCTCTCTGGCGGGATGGCAGCGACTACCTGGAAAACAGCTACCTTGCCTATGAACTGAAACCGGTGGAGGACCCAGAGGCTGACTGGCGGCTGGATGTCTATACTGGAAGCTGCCGCCTGCTGGTGCTCATCAACGACTACCTGACTGCCCGCAGTGATATGGTGGATGAGTACCACAAGGATGGCATTGCCGCTGGATTCCTCCTGTACCCGCTGTCCGGTTTTACCGGTGAGGAACGAGTGAAAGTCATTCTGGATTTCCGGGATAACCTGCGGGATGCCATCCTGCGGGATGCAGGAGAGGAAGCCGTGACCTTCCTGGGTGGGGCCACTGGTCTGTATTGTGGGTATCTGGATTTTATCGCCTGGGATCTGCCCGCTGTACTAACAGCAGCACAGGCATTCTTTGAGGGAAGCGACTTGCCCTATGCTCACTTCCACGCATTCCGGCGGGATGTGGGTGGTGTGCCACTGCTGGACGAGAAAGAACCGGAGCCTGATATTCATGAGGAAACTGGCTCCCTGCTCTCGGCGGAGGATATTGAAACACTGGAATCCTTTGATGAAGGAACCACCGGTTACTTTGAGAAAATGCTCGGCTGGCTGGAGGATTTTATCAAAAGTGGCGTAGAAGAAGGACGATTCAGCGAAAAACAGGCTCACCAGGATTTGCAGATTGCCCTCTGGTATGCCTTTGCCTGCCTTAATCTGGACGATTACATCCACTACTACCGCGCTGCGGAATGGATGAAGGATTCGGAGAAAAACGCCACGGGCTGCGCTACCTGGTACTACCGGTATTCTGTGGCGTTGATGTATTGCGGCAGGCTGGAAGAAGCACTGGAATATGCGGAGCGGGGCGCTCTGGAGGAGCCGGACTACCCCTGGATCTGGCTCCATCTGGGCAAGCTGCGGGCGCATTTTGGCGATAAATCCGGTGCGCTGGATGCCGTCAAGCAAGGATTAAAACTGGAACCGGGAGATTATGAGTTCCTGACCTTAAAAAAAGAGATCAAAGCCGGAGCCACCCTGGAACAGATGGAATATCATTGGATCAATCCCGATGCTGACCAAACGCTCCAGCGGGGACTGGACGGGAATGCGGATGATAAACAATGCGCCATAGCCTGCATTCGGGTGGACGAAGCAGGACTTGCCGAATTTTATGAGCTGTTCCACCCAGAGCGGTATAGCTATGAGAAAAACTCCCCCTGCTGTGAATTCCAATATCCAGTGCAGGAACATCTTGTGGAGCTGTCCTTCCGTATGAATGAAGCTGGACTCTCCAAGATGGGAACCGACTGGCTGCGGCAGCTCAAGGAACGGCTGGACAGCGGTGAATGGCTGACCCACACCCCTGAAGGAGAACCAGAGGGCATTCTAACAGGTGTGTTTGTGGACCAGACCCGCCGCATTGGTCTTGTCTATCAACAGCCGGGAGACGATCAGTATTTTCAGATTTTCCTGAACCCGGACGGTACGAAGGCGGATGCCTTCTGGTCCTCAAGAAAAAACAGTGAGCCAGAGGTTTATTCGGAGGATGAGATGTCTGCGATAGAGCAGCACATCAAAAACACCTTTGGTGAGTTTGAGAATGTGTTCCATGAGCTGGTTTCTCCTGACATCCATGTGGACATCTGCGTTGTTCCACCCTCTGATGAGCGGGACTATTACACACTGGTAACGATGGGCATGGGTGCTCATCGGATGAATGTGCCGGAGGAACTGGCGGAATACAAGCTGGAGCGAGCAGAGCTGGCCATCGCTCTGCCACCGGATTGGAAACTGGATGAGGAATCCCTGAAGGATGAGCGGTGGTACTGGCCTATTGGTCTCTTGAAAGTGTTGGCTCGCCTGCCCATTTCCAACGATACCTGGCTGGGCTTTGGCCACACAATGGACAAGCAATCGCCGTTTGCAGAGGACACGAAGCTCACCGCCGCTATTCTGACCGGTCCCCAGGGCGTGGAGGAAGGCGGCGAAGTCTGCACTTTGCCGAGCGGCGAGGAGGTCAACTTCTATCAGGTGATCCCGCTCTATCATAATGAGATGGAGTATAAGATGGAGCATGATGCGGACGCCCTGCTTGAAAAGATGGCAGGCATCAGTTTTGTGGTCAATCCCACCCGCCAGAATGCCATCACCAGAGGAACGCTTGCAGAGGAGGAGTTCACCGGCGATATGGACGATGCCGCATGGCACCTGGAATCCATTCAGGAAAAGGGCTTGCCGGTGAATGAGATCAATGCCTACAACCACATGGCAATCTATCTGCGCTGGTGCATAGAGCATGATCTGATGAGCGCGGAATTTATGGAGCGGTACTGGGAGCAGGTGCAGCCGTTTATGGCAGATCTGAGCCGCGCCGATCTGCGTGGCTTTATCCGGGACCAGCTGAAAGGACAGCTCTTTGGGGCGCTGTTCAACAAGGAGGGCGCAGCCTTTGCTGGATATTACTATGGCGAGGCGGATAGCCCGTACTTCCCCAGCGACATTGATAACTATGCTTTGGAGTATTTCGGTTCAGAGCAATATTATTCCGATAAGTTCCAGGATGAAGCCTATCTGTTCATCCCATTTGATGAAAACTATTATCAGGCTATGGCAAAAGTCATGGAAAAGCGGTTCGCCAACTGGCAGGGACAGAGTTTCGATGAGGCCACTCTGGAGCCTTCAGACCTTGCGGAAGCCATGATGGAATATCTGGACTGTGAATGTACCTATTTCCCCTCAATGACGGATGATGACCCCATCATGTCGGCATATAACTATGCCAAACGGGAAAGTGTCAAAGAGGGCTTTGTGCCGGTTCTGATTAAGGCGGATGACGAAATCCTGTGGGAATGCCTGATTATGAATTCTAACCCGGACAGCGATGGCGAGGACGACTTTGCTTTCGACCCGGACAAAGTTGCCGAATACCGGAAGAAAATGCTCTCCGCCCCTGTCGAGAACAGTAAGGCAGTCCTGGAGGAAATGATTGGGCAGCGCAAGGAAGAAGCCGAGGATGACGATATGGACTGGGATGAGGAGATCCTGGGCGAGATGGAGGGCGGATATGATAACCGTCGTTTTTCAAGCTACTGGAATTCCGATAATAATATGACCTATCCTCTCATTCTGGCTAAAATCCCCGTGAAGAATCCTTGGGAGATATTCGCCTACCTGCCCTTTGGTGGCTGGAATGAGTGTCCTGACACGCCGGAGTTAATGGCAGTTGCGAAATACTGGTTTGAACAGCATGGGGCGGTGCCTGCTGCCATGAGCCACGACGAGTTGGAGTTCCTGCTCCCGGCTCCTGTTTCCGAGAAAGAGGCCATAGATGTGGCGGTGGAGCTGTACGGCTTCTGCCCCGATGTGATTGACCAGGGGCCGGAGGACGCCACCGTGGGCGCTCTGGCCGATGTGCTGCGACAGTCCACTGTTTGGTACTTCTGGTGGGATTGAAAGGAGGATTTTTGTGGGATACGATGTGAGTTTTCACCCGATTTCACCAGAGGAAATGCGGGAATGGTATTTTA
This sequence comes from Clostridium sp. AF28-12, assembly GCF_003435225.1. Lineage (NCBI taxonomy): Bacteria > Bacillati > Bacillota > Clostridia > Eubacteriales > Clostridiaceae > Clostridium > Clostridium sp. AF28-12. Next base: position 61,075 of record NZ_QWGJ01000014.1, read on the forward strand.
CTCCCTTAACCTGGATACAGCAGGGACAGGAGGAAAAAGTGCTGTCCCTTGCCGCGCAGCATGGAATGGAGGATTTCTATACCGAAAAATATCTGAATACCTTGCGCGTTGGGGCTGAAACGGAATCTAACGAGCTGTTTGACAAAAGCCACGGCTTTTACATTGCGGTGGTCCAGGGATTTTTCCGCGATTACTATTACACCCGGGGAAGCGGCTTTTCCTTCCTGTTGGAGGAGAAGCCGGAATATGCCCGGTATTTCACGCCGTGGGCACAGGTGGCACCAACCGCCTTTCCCAATCCGGCAGAAAATCAGATCATCGAAAATTACTGCTCCGGTGTGTACCTGTCTCCAAAGCAGGTCGTGCAGCTTCTCCGGGATCTGGAGCAGATGCCAAAGGTGCTGGAGGATCTGGAGGGGCTTTGGCGCGATGGACAGTTTGCAGTGCTGAAAAAGGCCCTCACTGCCGCGGCGGAACTGGGTGTCGGCCTGCTGGAAGCTACCGAGGTGGTGGAACCAAACCCCATCTCCCCCAATGAGAGTACCAGCTATTCCAACCTGTACCACTGTGATCGAGATGGGGTGTATCTTTATATGGACACCGTCAGCAGACAGATCGAAGATGCTATCAGGAAAAGTGAGGAATAAGTATGAGCAATAAAGTGTTCCAGCAAAACCTGGATGACAAAAAAGGCTCCCAGCCCGGAGGCCCCTATCTCATTCAGATGCTGTTCAAAGAACCGGTAGAAATGCCGGATAAAGAAAAAATGACTGCCATAATGGAGAAGTACATCGGATCAACAGAGTGCTTCTGTTATGATAAGAAAATGGCCGGTTTTGCCGCACAGGAGCATATTGCAGAGTTCAAGGACGGAAAATGCCCGGTGCAGCTGATGGTGATGAAATGCGACAAGTTCAAGGGCAAAGGCTTCGATGCCTTTTTGATGAGCCAGATGTGGGACTGCCAGGAGGACCGGGAGCGGATCTTCCGAGAGTGCCGGTATCAGGTCGTGGCCACCGATATGCTGGCAGCGGCGCTTCCGGCGCTGGAGCGTGCCAACCTGGATGCCGACTTTCTGGAGGCTCTGGCGGAGCTGTACCCCACCTGTGAGGCATTCTATTTCCAGAACTGCGGCAAGCTGTTTCTGGCAGAGGATGTACGCTCCCATCAGATTGAGGGTCCGGACCGGTTCATCCGCTTTGGGGTCAATGTCCGCTTCTTTAACATTGAGGGCACTGAGGATATGCTCATCGACACGGTGGGCATGAGCACCCTGTTCCTGCCCGACCTCCAGTACCACTTCCACGACATGGACCCAAATTGGGTAGTAAACCATGCCTACAATGTGGCGTCCTATATTCTGGAGCATGATAACCCCATTCAGGATGGTGAAACCATAGACGGCGTGGCGGATGGCCAGATGTGCCGAGAGATTCAGTGGAAGTGTCAGTATGAGGACGCCCTGATCCAGCCGCCCAGAGGGGTGCTGGACATCAACATGGGGAACTATGCCTCGGGAGGACGCTGAATGAACGGTGTTGTGCTCCTGGTGGGCGGACTGCTGCTTGTGGCGGTAATCAAGCTGATTATGGATCGAAATTGGACTGGCCTACTTCTCTGTGCTGTCGCCCTGCTTCTGGTCTTTGGGACTGGACACCACACAAAATAGGCCATTTTAAGAATCGAGGAGGTGAAGTATGCAGAATTCAACAAATATGCGGATACTGGAATTACTCCGGTTTCTCTATGCGCGGACCGATGAAAACCATCCCGCCACAGTATCTGAAATCATTTCCCATCTGAATGGAAAAGGAATTCAGGCAGTGCGGCAGACTGTTTACGCAGATACCAATGCGCTGATCGATGCAGGGATTGATATTGTGGTGGTCAAGAGTACCCAAAACCAATATTTTATGGGAAGCCGCCTGTTTGAGTATCCAGAACTGAAAATGTTGACAGACGCAGTAGCATCCTCGAAGATCATTTCTGCCAAGAAATCCGAGGAACTGGTACAGAAATTATGCCGTCTGACCAGCACACATCAGGCAGAGCAGCTTCAAAAATTTGCTGCTTTATCCAGCCGTGTCAAACCGCATAATGAAAAGGTTTACTATATCATTGATAATATCCAAACAGCGATTGGAAACCATCAGCAAATTCGGTTCCAATACTATGAATATACTCAGGAAAAAAAGAAAATCTTGAAGCATGATGGATATTATTATGTCGTAAATCCCTATGCGCTTGAATGGAAAAATGACCATTACTATTTGATTGGATTTTCTCTGAAGCATCAGAAGATTGCTCACTTCCGTGTAGATCGGCTAACAGGCGTAGAAACCCTTGAAACTTGCTTTATACCGATAGAGGGATTTGATGTAGCCTCCTATACAAACAAAATGGTGGATATGTTTACCTCAGAGTCATCGAAAGAAGTAACCCTGGTATGTGAAAACGAACTGATGCGTGTAATCATAGATCATTATGGAGAAGATGTACCTGTTGAGAAATATGATGACGCACACTTCACAGCAAGAATTGAAGTAAACCCCAGTGGAACTTTTTATGGCTGGATATTCAAATTCAAAGGGAAAATAAAAATTCTCTCTCCCAAAGAGTGCATTACGGAAATCCAGCAAATCGCTCAGGAATTTATATAGTGCAAAAGAGGTGTTATTGATTTTTAACACCTCTTTTCAAATGGAATTTTTGTCCTTGAAGTGAACGGATGTTCGATATACAATATAAGCAAGATGTTCGCAGTTCGTCGAACAAATGAGAGGTGAATGCTGTGGGCAATATAACTTTTGGATCATTTATAGCCGAGAAACGCAAGGCACATAAATTCAATTTACGCGATACAGCCAAGCATTTGAATATTGCTTATGGCTATCTGTGTGACATTGAACAAAGCCGCCGTCCTGCTCCCACTGGAGATTTTATGGAACGCATCTCTGCCTTTCTGAATTTGGATAAATCAGAACATGAGTTGCTTTTGGATCTGGCCGCAAAATCACGCAATACAGTATCTGCTGATTTGCCAGACTATATCATGGAAAAAGATATTGTTCGGGCGGCCTTGCGTGTGGCAAAAGAAGTAGACGCTACCGATGAAGAATGGCAGACATTTATGAAAATGCTAAAGGAGCGTAAACGATAGGGGGGATAGCTTTGTCAATTCCACAAATCCGTACAGAAGCAATCGAGGCGGTAGGGCGAAAAATCCTGATGGAATATGATCCCTCTCTGCTATCCGGGCAACCATGTCCTGTGCCAATCGAAACCATTATCGAGACAAAGTTTGATCTAATCCTGGAGTTTCATACACTAAGAAAAAACCCCAAGATATTAGGGGAAACAATTTTCGATGACGGTGCCGTTGTTTTATATGACCAGATACAGAGACAGTATCGAATGATTGCAGTAAGAGCCGGTACAATCTTAATTGATGAACGGCTTTGTGATCCGTCAAAATTAGGGCGGCTCCGTTTTACCTGTGCCCATGAGCTGGCTCATTGGGTACTACATAAAAAGTTGTACTCTGGTACTGGAGATGTTGCTGCTTATAACGGAAATGTTTCTTCCGACGAAAGTCATGGCATAATTGAGCGTCAGGCGGATACTCTGGCCTCTGCTCTGCTGATGCCTTTACCGCAGATCAAAAAATGTTTTTACCGGCTTAAAATAGGCCGGACAGATGAACAGCTCATTGCTGAAATGGCAAATATTTTTGAGGTTTCCAAGCAAGCAATGCAGATTCGTCTAAAATCCAGGAACCTGATATAACCAAGGGGGGAATAGAGGGAGGCACTGCCCTCTCTCACTCTCCTCTGCTATGCTATTTTGTACCTAATATGTTCGCAATATCGCGAACAAGGAGGGATGTTCCATGAGAAAAGAAAGTACAACAATCCAAAAATGTAACAGCAGGCTAACAGCTTTGGGGCTTAATAGCAACGCTGCGTTTCATAGAAGTAAGCTGATTCTAAAGATTTACCGTGATGTAGTCTGGGTTCTGAGTGAACGGGCAGAAGAATTGCAAGAAACTGCTTGGATTATGGGAGAACAAGATATAGAGTCTGGCCTCTGCTATCTTGAAAATTTTGCACCAGATATTGAACTGCAAGCCTTTGAAGAAAAAGTTTGCTGCCTTGTTCAAAATCAAATGCTGGTCAATATTATTGACCGTGCACTCCTTCGTCTGAAACGGTATCCGGATCGAGGAGAACTTTACTATGAAATTTTGACTAAGCAATTTATCTATCGGTTCAACAGTACAGAGAAAGAATTGCTGGAAGAACTAAATATAGAGCGCAGTGTCTTTTATGACCGAAAACGAGAAGCCATCTATTTATTTTCTGTTTGCTTGTTTGGATATTCTATTCCAGAAGTCCTGGAGGAGCTGCCCCGACTAAATCCCGACAAATCCCCGACCTAATCCCTACTCCCTTCCGACTTCCGACCTGCTATACTTGGTATAGTGGCAGGAATGCACTAAATTGAATACTTTTCTACATAAGGCCCGGCATTAACCGGGCTTTTTTCATTCCTGCTGCAATATGGCGGCAGGAACATGGCTGGAGGTGAAAACACTTCCGGCCTTTTTCTTTGCCCGGTATTAGGAGGCCGGTATGCGCTGGGAGGCGTACATAGCAAAATATCCATGACACCGTTCAAATTCGCTGACTACCAAGAATTTGAACGGAGGAAAGGATATGACGAGAGTATTCATTTGGAAAAATAACAGCCCACAGGAATGGGAGGAAATCAGTTTTTCAGCGTTCAGTAAGGCACGCCGCAATGGTTGCTTTACTGGGCGCTTTTTTGTTGAAACAGTCAAAATGTTCCGTGATGAAGATGACCGCATTATCATGGAATGTTCTCGCAAAGATTTTGAAAAATACCAACAGGAGGACCGCCACAGCCGCTATCTCCAGGAACATGAGAAAAGTCGCTCTATATTCCCGGCTTCTCATGTGGGAGATCGTGACGGCACAGAGGAAGGTTATCAGGATACAGATTTGTTTGTGGATGAATCTGTTGATACTGCGGAACAAGCAATTTGTAATCTTCTTATGGCCGATCTGCACCGTGCTTTGCAGCAGCTGAGTCAAAAAGAACGCTCTTTTATCTTGGATTATTACGGCATGGAAAAGCCAAGTACACTGCAATTAGCCAAAAGATATGGCATTAGTCAGCCCGCAGCTCATAAGCGTCTGAAAAAAATTGAAGAAAAAATAAAAAAGTTGGTTATAGATTTCTAAAAAAAGTGGCAGTAGCAAGTGAAAGGGAAATCCTTTTACTTGCACCTTGACAACCTCATATACGAATCATTAAGTTTGATCCTCTTTGGGCGTAATAGCCGCTACATCAGCGGTATATTTTCTGAGAGCTGCCACTCGCATAACAGGCCAACCCATTTTTGCTGTATAGATGAGTTTTCGGTTTATCAGAAATATATCAGGCTGGAATACATCGGATGGCATCCGGTCATGGCATAACAAGGAGGAAAGCTCTCTTACAGCCATAGTCCGAGCGTGATAATAACCGTCGCAGGCCATGGGTAAGACCAAACGAAGTGGAGGTGAAACTCCTGAGAAGCAGGCCAGCCACCTGCGGCTTAATGATTACCCAAATCCCTGGGGTGTCGTGGACAAGTAAGGGATAAAACAGGCGCTAAATTGAAGGAGACTCTGTAATTTGCAGAGCCTCCTTCTTACATAATCAAATCTCAAAACATAGGAGGATGAACATGAAAGAAGATTGGATTTATAAGCGTGGGGATTTATATTATGCCAATTTGAACCCTTATTTTGGATCAGAGCAAGGCGGCACCCGTCCTGTCCTGGTTCTTCAAAACAATGTGGGGAATTTTTTCTGCCCCACTTTGATCGTAGCTCCACTCACCAGTAAATGGATTAAGAAAAAGGAGCTGCCCACACACTATGCACTGGAGAGCGTTCCAGAGCTTGGACTGAAATCTGTTGTTCTGCTGGAGCAAATTAAAACGATTGATAAAAGGCGTGTTTTATCGTACATTGGGCGCGTATCTCGCGAAGAAATGAGAGCGATTGATGATGCTCTGCAAGTTAGTTTAGATATTCATATTCCGGAGGAAATGGAGGCTCCGTAAGGCCACTTACCGGATAAAGGAGGCGTTTTTATGTTTGAAGCAAGAATTGCGGAATTGAACCGCTTTAATGAACAAAATCCTGTCAGCTATGACAAAAGAACCTATACGGTCGATGAGATTCAGGACATTCTGGGTATCAGTCGTCCCACAGCATATAATCTGGTAAAACAAGGTGTATTCCACAGCGTCAGAGTCGGCGGTCATATCCGCATTTCCAAAAAGAGCTTTGATGACTGGCTGGATCACACAGATGAATGATTTGTCAAGGATGCCAATCTCCAAATCGACATCCTTAACTTTTTTTCTGCTTTCTCTTACAATGAGGCCATAGCAAGAAAAACTTTATAGAGGAGGCAAAAGCCATGCAGAAACAAAGAGTAAAGACCAGTATGTCTGTACCAGAGATGGGCAAAATGCTTGGGCTTGGTAAAGTAGAATCCTACTGGTTGGTTAAAAAGAACTATTTCAAAACAATTCAAGTGGCCGGACGAATGAGAGTTATGCTGGATAGCTTTGAAGATTGGTATGCCGGCCAGTTCCACTATAAAAAAGTGGATGGTACACCGCCCGGAGAGAAATGGCGGCATACTACGATGTCAGTACCGGAAATGGCGGATCTTTTGGGGCTGAAATCTGGCACAGCTTATGACCTTGTTAAAAGGGGCTATTTTGAGACGACCTTGATTGATCGAAGAATTCGTATCATTACCAGCAGTTTTGAATCCTGGTATCAAAAGCAAACTCATTATGTGAAAATCTCAGAAAGGAGCAATGAAAATGGCATCTATCGTGAAGCGTAAAAGCAAATATTCTGTGGTGTATGATTACACAGATGAAAACGGAAAACGCAGACAGCGTTGGGAAACCTTCAGCACAAATGCAGAAGCAAAAAAACGAAAAAAGCAAATTGAGTATGAGCAGGACTCTGGAACCTTCTTTATTCCTACAGCAAAGACCCTGAACGATCTGCTCGATGAATATATGTCCATCTATGGTGTAAATACCTGGGCAATGTCAACATATGAAAGCCGCCGTGGTCTGGCGAGAAACTACATAACTCCTATTATCGGAGATATGTTACTATCCGACATCACTCCAAGGATGATGGATAAGTATTACCGCGATCTGCTCTCTGTGAAAACGGTAAGCGTCAACAACCGCAAACCCACAAGCGAATATCTGACCCCGCATACAGTAAGAGAAATTCACAAGCTACTTCGCAGTGCCTTTAATCAGGCGGTGCGTTGGGAACTAATCAGCCGTAACCCTGTTCTGAATGCGACACTTCCCAAAGAAGAACATAAAGAACGGGATATATGGACTGCCGAAACTCTGAGCAAGGCTATGGAAGTCTGTGATGATCCTATCCTCTCCCTTGCCTTAAATCTGGCGTTCTCCTGCTCTTTACGCATTGGCGAAATGCTGGGCCTTACCTGGGACTGCATTGATATTGCACCACAGAGCATAGAAAATGGTTCAGCTTATATATTCGTCAACAAAGAGCTGCAACGGGTTACACGAGGTGCATTGGACGATTTGAGCGACAAAGGTGTTATTAAGAAGTTTCCACCTTGCATAGCCAGTACCCATACTGCTCTGGTCCTGAAAGAGCCTAAAACCAAAACCAGTATTCGCCGTGTGTACCTGCCGAAAACAGTTGCCTATATGCTGGTAGAGAGAAAAAAAGAAATCGACGAGCTGATGGATCTGTTTGGAGACGAATACATCGACAATAACCTGGTCTTTTGCTCCAGCAATGGCCGTCCGATGGAAAGCCAGGTGATTAACCGTGCTTTCAATAAACTTATCAAAGAAAACGGACTGCCTCATGTTGTATTCCATTCTCTCCGCCACTCCAGCATCACCTACAAGCTGAAACTCAATGGCGGCGATATGAAATCCGTCCAGGGCGACTCCGGTCATGCTCAGGTAAAAATGGTTGCAGATGTCTACTCTCACATCATCGACGAGGATCGCTGCATAAACGCTCAGCGATTGGAGGAAGCATTTTACTCATCCAAGACTCCTGATCCTGTTGAAGATACAGAGCCTAAAACTGCGGATACTGCCGTCACTGAAAGTGATGAAAGTGATGCAGCGAAGATACTGGAACTGCTTAAAAATCCCGAAACTGCCGCACTGCTCAAGCAGCTGGCAAAAGCTTTATAAAGTCCCTCCCTCAGAAGAACGCCTCTCACTTTGTGAGAGGTTTTCTTCGTTTGAACCACTTTGCACAGTGACCAAACACTTTTTTTGTTAGCAAGGTTCTGAAAACATTTTTGAGCGATGTTAGCAAATTCGCGATTTTGTTTGCAACTTCCTCTAATTCCTGCTAACAAATGTTTGCAAGTTCCTTTGGTAAAAATCGAACCTCTGACTTACCGCCTTTCTTAGCAAAAGGCCAAATCTCGTTAGCAAATGTTAGCAAACCAAGGTTTTTTGCAAAAAAGCCACAAAAGCCGCAGAAATAAGAAAAGCCGAAAACCCTGATAAATCAAAGGTTTTCGGCGTGTTTGCTGGCGTCCCTGGCGGGATTCGAACCCACGGCCTTTCGCTTAGGAGGCGAACGCTCTATCCTGCTGAGCTACAGAGACATCTATTCAATTAAAATTGGTAACGATCACTTTTCATCGTAAGGCGGCCGGTAGAGCATAACCTTAGGAGGCGCTTGTTATATCCATTTAACTATGGGAACAAATGCCGTATTTTCGGGCTTTTTCAGCCTTTTCGGTCACGGCAACCAACTTTATGAACTCAATCACTTTCGTGATGAATCATCTGATTTCTTATTTCGACATTTCTATATGCCATTGTTCAAATCGGACTCTTTGTTACCACCTTTTTAAGTTCCACGGCTTTAACTATGGTTACTTCTTAGACGGCATGTGCTCTATCCAACTGAGCTATTGGGACATGTAGTCTTTGAAAAACTACGATATATATCTTACCAAACAGACGTTGGAAAGTCAAGGAGGGGTAAAAAATTACCGCACGATTTGCTGGGATCGTGCGGTAAGAGTTTTTTCTGGTGCTGGCAGAAAATTTAAATATAAATGTATGAAGAAGAAATTTTTTTATCTAAAACAGATTACTCTGTGAAGATCTGAATCCACTGGCGGCCCCACTCGGAGCTGTTGTCGCTGTAGTATCCAAAGCCCATCTTGTGAGCGTCTGGATTTAAAATGTTTGCGCGGTGTCCTTCGGAATTCATCCAGTCGTTAACGACCTCTTCCGGAGTTACCTGTCCCCATGCTGCGTTCTCGCCTGTAGCTTCATCCGTTACATTGAAGTCATCGAGGACTGTAAAGCAGCTTGTTCCATCTGGACGTGTATGGGAAGTAACGGTTGCGATCTCAACGGCACGCTGCTGAGCAGCTGCGTTTAATTTCTCATCACCAAGAACGACTGGGCTAAGGCCGTTGTTGGCACGCTGTACGTTTACGAGATCAAGTACTTCCTGTGCGAATTCTGCTCTATCTGTTGCTGCCGGGGCTGTAAAAAGAACGTCCCAGTAATCGCCATACTCACCACCGTTGTAGTGACCAACGCCAACTGTCTTAGCGTCTTCGCTCATGACCTTCTTCTCGAAGAAGTCATACTGCATCATGTTATCAAGAGCTTCCTTCGGTGTTGCCTGGCCTGCGCTGTAGCACTCACCAACAAAATCATCTGCGATATTGTTGTCATCGAGAACTGTGAATTCGCGGCGGCCATCCGGACGCTGGTAGGAAAACTTCTCTGTGAGCTCTTCTGCTCTTGTCTCTGCTGCATTGTCAAGAGTGCTATTTAAAGAAACCGGCTGAAGACCATTTGCTGCACGCTTCTGGTTGATCAGAGCTACGAACTCATCATCATAGGAAGCTGCTGCTGCGGTCATAGACGGAGCAAATGTGCTGATTGCAAAAGCTGCAACAAACATTGCAAGCTTTAAAACGATACCTTTTTTCATAAAAAAAACTCCTCATTGATTCATGAAAAAAATCCAAACAAGAAGAGTATTGTAAAGGCACCTAAAGCGCATTTTACAATACTCTTCAAAGTGCAACTGGCTGCCATTTTACAGGCCCTATAGCTTTGCGTCACAGCCTTTCGACTGCTTTGCCGGTTTATGAATTTTTTACAATCCTCTTCAAGGATTCTTTTTAATTTTCGGTTTGTAATTTTAAGAGGCAGTTCAAGAGGTTTCCTGAGACCTCGGGTAAAAATAAAAGAGTGTTGTTTTTGTATAGCAAAACAACACTCTTGATGAGTCATCGTAAGTCGCAACTGGCTATCATTTCACCATATGTCGCCATTTTTGTCAATATCTGACATGAAAAAACATCCACAAAAAAGCTCCCACCCTGCAGGATCTCTCCCGCACGGTGGAAGCCATCTGTTCTGATCTGAAATTTACTTCTCTTCCGCCCCGTCCGATCTGCGTTTCCACAGGATCAATGCGAGGAGAAGAACACCGGAACCAACGCTCAACATGGTCCAGAGGACTCTGTGCGTGGTGTCACCGGTTGCCGGGTTTCCGGCAGAGAGTTTTCTTGTGTTCTGTGCGTCAGCTACAGAACTTGCCTCCGGGAATTCCGGGTTTGGCGGAGTAATCTTTGTGTTCTCAGCCGGTGAAACAGCGCTCGGCGCGTTGACCGGTGTCGGAGAGCCGTTAGAGTTACCGTCTGGTTTACGCGGTGGTCTAGGACTCGGATCATAATTGTCATCACTGCCGCTTCCGCCGGAGCTCGGTCTGCTATATTTGTTCGCAAATACGATCTCGCTGGCCTTGCTGCCGTCTGCGCTTCCTGTGCTGGCAACGATCTCCGCATGAAGCGTATTGTCCTCGCTTCTTAAAATCTGAACCGTCACAGCATAGGTACGGCTGTCATAAGTGAGATTCAACCGATTATCCGTAATCTGCGTAATGCGGTAGATGTAGTTGCCCGGGCGCTTGTAAGTGATCGGGCCGAATTCCACTGTTCCGGTTTCTGCAGCATTCACGGTGACCTCAGTCACCTCCGGAAGCGGCGCATTGTTTTCCGCCTCGATCTTGAACTTATAGTCCAGTGACGGCGGGTTCTTTCCATCTATCTGTACCTTCACCGGAAGGTTTACAGTACAGCTGAACTCTTCCGCAAATGCCGCAAACGGAATCATGATCGTCATCAGCAATGCAAGAAGAAATATCATTCCAGGTAATCGTCTGCTTTTCTTCATACTCATCTGTTTTTCCATATCGCCACACCCCCTTTCCATAAAGGAGCGGACCGCCCACCAGGAGACGCTTCTTGCAATGCAGAAGGCACAGTACCAGCAGTTAAGCCGTCACATCGAGAGCGTCCGACAGGCGAGACATGATCTCCGCCAGCACCTGAATGTAATCGACCACTATTTAAACAGCGGGAAGACGGAGGAGCTGAAGGCGTACATTGCACAGTACCGTCAGATGCTCCCGCCGGATACGTTCTGTACCTGGTGCGAGAATTACGCGGTAAATACGATGGTCAACTATTATGTCGATGAGGCGAGGAAATCCGGTGTCGATATTTCCGTCAGCATGGCAGTCCCGCAGAAGCTTTCCATGAATGAGGCAGAGTTCTGCTCGGTCCTCGGGAATCTTCTCGAAAATGCCCTAGATGCCTGCCGGGAATATACCGGCAGCAACCCGTTTATCCGGCTCCGCGCGAAGGAGGAGAACAGCCACCTTGCCCTGACGGTCGATAATTCCTGCTCCTCCGCCCCGGTGGAGGAAAACGGACGTTTTCTCTCGACGAAGCATGACGGGTTTGGAACCGGAACCGCCTCGGTCCGCTCGATCGCGGAACATTATCACGGGGTCGTCACGTTCCGGTATGCGGACCAATGTTTTTTCGCCTCCGTGTTCCTCTGATCTGTGATTTGTGAGTTTTGGCTGATGTTTCAATTCAGGAACCGTGTATAGTAATCTTTTGCCGGATATTCTTGGAAATCCCCCCACAGGGTTGTTTCATGAAGATATTTTAAAAGTCTAAAAAGGTCAGATTTCATCGAGGGTTATACATGCTATACATAAGCGTGTATAACCCTCGACTTTTTGTTCAAGTAGAGGTATAATGTCTATATAGTATAGGTATGCCATACCTATATGGAAGGGAGGGCATTATGCCAGTAACTGAGAAAAAATATCCGGAATGGGTTCAAAAACATCGCGTAAAAGGGACTACCGTGAAAAAAAAGGGGGATTCTTATTATCTTTATAAAAGAACATCCCGGCGTGTAAAAGGAAAAAAATATCCGCAGCCAGTCGATACTTATATCGGCATTATTACTCCGGAGGGGGTAATACAAAGCAACAAAAGGAAGGTATCTTTAACAGATGCAGAAGTATGGGAATACGGGTTTTCAAAAGCTGTCTGGGAATTGTGCCCGGATGACTGGAAAAAAACTTTAGGGGATGATTGGGAAGATGTGCTCTCCATTATTCTTTTAAGGCAATCTCCAACTTCTTATATCCAGAAAAAACGAACGATGAAAAACGAATCAGATTTTCGTTATCAGTTTGCAGCTCAAATATCGTCCCTGTCCCGCAGAATATATAAAAAATGGGGCGTGGGTCTGGAAGAACTGCGCAAGTTAGAGACCATCTATTTAGTATGTCTGGATAAAACGGAAATCATTTCAAAAGTGAATGAGGAACAGCAGGAACTTCTGGAGAAAATACAGGTGGCTCTGGAAATGTGCTGAAAAACCATTTCTGACAGAAAAACTGATTCATTATTTCAGGCAGATCCCGGATTATCGATGCGACAGAGAGAAAAGACACGATCTGGCAGAAATGCTGGTATGTGTCACAATCGGATTTCTTTGTGGCAGGACAACGATCCGCAGGAGTCTTAACTGGTGCAAGAACAACCTGGAATGGCTGCGGAAACATATGGAATTGAAATACGGGATCGCCTCGCCTTCCACGATTAGTCGGATGCTGAGCGGAATTGATGAAGAATTAGCCTTGTGTGCTTTTATGGAATGGATTGGAGAGATCGTGGACTCGAAGAATACCCATCTTGCGATTGACGGGAAAGCACTCTGCGGCGCAACGGAAAAGACAAAATGTGCGGCAACTCCAATGATTTTGAATGTAGTGGAAACTGTCCGGGGATTGCTGCCTGCACAGCTTCCTGTAGATTCAAAGACGAATGCGATTGCGATGATTCCTGAATTATTGAATCTTCTGGATATCAGTGGAAGTATCATAACGATTGATGCGATTGGAACGCAGACCGCAATCATGGAACAGATCCATGAACAGGAAGGACATTTTGTGCTTACCGTAAAGAAAAACCAACCAGAGGCTTATGAGGAGATCCATACGTTCATGGACAAACTGGAAGCGGAAGCTGCTAAAAAGAAAAAAGGCGAAATTCCAGAACCTGTAATGCGGGAGTATCTTGAGAAATATGAGGAGATCAGTCAGAAGGAAAAGAATCGGAACAGAAATGAGTATAGGACTTGTCAAATATGTAAAGATGCCTCAAACCTGACCAAAAGCCAAAAAGAATGGGCGCACGTTCAGAGTATTGGACGGATCAGGCAGGTAAGGGTACCGGTTGAGAAGGACAGCCAGGGAAACGATGTTACTCCATCCAGGGAAGCATTTATGAAAAAAGGCTCCAAAAGAGTCCCGGCACCGTCTGCGGAAGAAGGGGCCGGAAAGGATATTCCGTGTACCGCACTGATATCAGACCTTATTCTTACCGCAGAGGAACTGGGCAGCATAAAAAGAATGCACTGGTCAATAGAGAACCGGCTCCATCATGTGTTGGACGACACATTCAGGGAAGATCGCTCACCTGCCAAAAAATCCCGAAATAATCTGGCGCTCATCAGAAAATATGCATATAACATCCTGCGCCTGGCAATGCACGAGACAGGTATCACAAATATAATGACAGAGATGATGGACTGTTTTTGTGACAATGCAGATTTGCGGGAACAGTATGTGTTTAAAGGCATAGCCGGTCTGTATTGACTATGTATAAAGAATACCTCTGAAAAAAGGTACTGTAAAGGAGATAGGGATAATTTGCGCTTTTTTTCAGAGTAAGCAAGTATACCAATGCACTTCAGCGGTGTATGTAGCATGATCGAGACTGCTGAAAGCAGGAATCGTTGGCACATGGTCTTCATGAAACAACCCTGATCCCCCCATTATCCGGTTGAAGTTTTATCCTTTGAAAGTTATAATAAAACCATCTATATATAAATATATGAAACAACACACTTGCAAAAGGGGACCATACATATGACATTAAGAGAATGCTACCAAATGATGTGCGGCGATTATGAGGGAGTTACCGGGAGACTCGTTTCGGAGAGTCTTGTCAGGAAGTTCGCGTTGAAATTTTTAAATGATCCGAGTTTTGGGCAGCTGCAGGCCGCGATTGAGAGCGGTGACGGCGCGGAGGCGTTCCGCGCATCCCACACTTTGAAGGGGATCTGCCTGAACCTCGGATTTACTGCTTTATTTGATGCCAGCTCCGATCTGACCGAAAAGCTCCGCGGAAACAATACTCTGGACGATGAGAGCAAATCACTTTTCGCACGCGTCCATGAGGAATATGACCGCACGATCCAGGCGATTGAAAAGCTCGATCCGCAGTAGGCAATGACGGCGGATCGGAAGTAACCGGCTACAAATTTACATTGGGGATAGAATATGGAAAAGATTGCGTTTCAGCTCGCGTGGCTGGGGGAACACAAGGTATTGATATTTCTGTTTTTTTGCAGAATTGCTGGTCGCGGCGTGCCTGCTGATCGTTTTTCTTCATCTGCGTCTGTCCTGGCGCAGGTTAAATTTTAACAAGTCTGACGACAAGGGGAGTCTTAACGGGTTTGACCTCGTGGATGACCCCTGTTTTCTTCTCCGCTCTTCGGACCTTTTTCCACTCTATGTGACAAAGGATTTTGAACGGCAGTTCGGTCTTACGAAGGAACATTTTAAGAACGACGTTCTCTGCCTTGCCCCGAAGCTTCCTGAGGAACAGGCAAAGCGGCTTCGGAAAGAATATAACGCGTGGGACGGAAAACATCCGATCCTGATGGATATCGAACCGCTCGGGATGGATGCCTGCTACCGCCTTTCTGTGACAAGGAAAGACGGGATGGACCTGTTCCACTTCCGGGATATCACGGAGGAAAAGAGACAGCTTGATGAGATGCGGGCAGATCTCGAGGCCGCCGAGAACGTAAGCCAGTCGAAATCCGCTTACCTCTCAGAGATGTCCCATGAGATCCGTACTCCGTTAAACGGAATTATCGGTATGCTGAACCTGGCGCACCGCCAGCTTCACGGGCACAGCACCGAGGACTATATCGTGAAGGCAGAGCAGCTTTCCGAGTTCCTTCTGACCGTTATCAACGAAGTTCTCGATATGTCCCGGATTGAGGTCGGTAAGATCGAGCTTGAAAATAAGCCATTCGACCTCTACCACCTGGCAGACCAGATCCGGAACCTGTTTAAGAAGACAATTGAGGAAAAGGCCGGGGATGGCATCTGCTTTTTTAATCAGATGCAGCAGTATTATCTTGATCACAAGGATGAATGGGGCAGCCCCGATACCCTGAATTCCATCTTCCCCGGCTGGTCCCTGGCTGAAGGCGGCGAACCGCTTGGGAACTGGTTTACTCCGGCAGGACCGGGGCGTTATGTCTTTTATCCGTTGGACCGTGTTCCTGTCCCGGACGGCCTTACCGTCTCTGCCTCCGCAGGCTGGGATCCGACCCATGATAATAACTGCTATGCCGCTTTTCTGCAGCGGCTGTCTTCCGCGCCGGAGGGACTTGATGTCCTTGCGATATCCCGGCGCGTTACGCGGAAGGTTACTTTTTAAGCAGCCGCGCTATCGAGGCCGCGGGCGGCAGGGATGTACAGCTCACCTCCTCCGATGCCCACGCGTGGGTAGAGGTCTACATGGACGGCATGGGCTGGATCCCGGTGGATGTGACACCCGGATTCTACTATGATACCTACGCGCTCTTACAGATGGCACAGGTTCCCGGTGATATCCAGAGGACAGCGGCTCTGGAGGACAGCGGCGAGGAAGTGGATGCCCCGGATTCCCTGCACGCCGGAAAACGTCCGGACTCCGAGGTCATCGACCAGTTAAAGACCGCCGTAAACATCCTGTGGGGCATCCTGCTGGTCGTTCTCCTTTTCAAGGGAATCGGCATCGTCCTCCTGGAATTCCGCCATCTGATCACGGAGCGGCGGCTTTTAGGCATTCTGGAACTGCCTCCGGGCGACCGGGCCGGCATGATGTTCCAGGCGATCCGCCATTCGCTTCTCTTCTTCGGGATCTCCATCCATCCCGGATGGAACTGCGGCAAGACGGAAGCGCGGCTCTCCAGGATCCTTCTGGATTACGAGCCGGGACTTTACACCCGTGTGAATGAGCTGATGGAGAAATACTATTACGGTGGTGAGGTCCTGAAGGAATATGAGCTGCGGCTCCTATACCGGTTCCTGACGATGATCCGGTCCAGCCGTAAGAATCTGACGCTTCTGGAACGCTTCCGGATGCGGTATGATCTGTAACGCACCGCAAAAACGCCCCAGAGCAGCTTTCCCGGCTGCCCTGGGGCGTTTCTTTATATATTCTCCTGTCCTTCCTTCTCGCCGTACCAGCGATCTTTTCCTTCTGATTTTGCCTGGTAGAGACAGGCATCCGCCCGTTTTAAGAGGGCGTAATAGTCTCTGCCGTCCCGCGGCGCAATGGCGATCCCGACACTGCCGGAGATCCTTGTACTGTTTCTTCCTTCTACGGTAATGTTCTGGATCCCCGCGAGGATCTTTTCCGCGGTCTCCCTGGCGCGGTCCTGCTCCGTCTTTACAAATACGACAAACTCGTCCCCGCCGACACGGCCCACGAGATTCTCCGGGCCCGCCACGTCCTTTAAAACGTCCGCCACCTGGCGAAGGACCTCATCCCCGGCCAGATGACCCATGGTATCGTTGATCTGTTTGAAATTGTCGAGATCCACGAAACAAAACGCGTAATTGTCATCCGTATCCGTCAGCTTCTCGCTGATGGCATCAAAGGTCGCCTGGAAGTTGCAGATCTTCGTGAGTGGGTCTGTCTGGGCTTTTAAGAGCAGCTCCTCCATCCTCTGGCTCTTCTTCTGCTCCTCGAGATAGACGTTCGTCACGTCTGTCCTGGAGAACAGGATCATCTGGCATTCTTTATCGTAATAGCGGTAGTCCAGGCGCTTTCTCTTGTAGCCTCCGTGCTCCATAATCCCGCAGGTGAAGCTGTGGACCTCGTTGTGTTCCAGGACCTCCTGGATCCGGGATATCTGCATCTCACGCATCACCATCTCCTGATCTTCCTCCACCACATATTTCCTCACGTATTCGATCTTGGATCCTTCGTAATCATTGCATATCACCGGAGGAAGCGGGGTTCCCGCCCGGCTGCTGAACATCTGGTAGCTGTTATGCTTCGCGTCCAGATAAATAAAATAATCGCAGGTCGATGATACATACTGATTCGCGATGGACCACATAAAGTATTCCTGTCCGGCCTTGCGCAGCAGGATATAAACCTTTTCCTGACTGTCGTTTCCCGGCGCGAACGCCAGCACCGTAACATGGTTATCCGGCAGTTTCCCGTTCATCGTCGAAAAGTTGTTGGAGAACAGACCTTTGCCCTTTTCGCATTCATTTCTCAGATGCCGCAGGCAAAAGTTGTCTCTCATCCTCTCGTGATCCGACGGTTGGATCTTATTTTTCATGTATTTCTCTAACTGGCTGTCCCAGATACATTCTTTTCCGCGGTCTGAAGGATCCGTGATGCTGTGGAGGATTGTCGCTTTTCCCGTCTTCAGGTCAACTTTGATGATCTCCTGATATAATTCCTGGATAGATTCATAAATTTCCTGGGCTATATTCATTGGAATACCCCCCACCCGATAATTTTTTAACAAAGTTGTTTTTTTCACACTTGCCACCTGCCCTGCTCCGGCTGGATCTGCTTCTCAGTATCCGGCCAGGTACTTTTTTACTCCATCATCAGCGGATTTAACTGCATGTTGGCAATATCCATGTTTTCCTGCGCATCCGCGTCCCTTACGAAGTCCTCCGTGCTCGTAACGCTGATCTTCCGGCGGATCTCATCCTGGATATCCAGCATACACTCTAAAATCAATGGGTTGAAGTTCCCGCATTCTCCGTTTAAGATCATCTGGATCGCTACCTCATGCGGATATGCTTTTTTGTAGACACGCTCGCTGACCAGGGCATCGTAGACGTCCGCCACGGATACGACTTGGGCGGAGATCGGGATCTCGTCTCTCTTCAAGCCATCCGGATAACCCTTTCCGTCCCAGCGCTCATGGTGCCATCTGCAGATCTCGTAAGCAAGCTGTACAAGGCGCTCACTGTGGTACAGATCGATCTTTCCGATCATGGTCGCACCAATGGTCGTGTGGGTCTTCATGATCTCAAATTCCTCTTTTGTTAATTTACCAGGTTTGTTTAATATCTTCTCATCGATATTGATCTTTCCGATATCATGGAGCGCCGACGCCGTAGCGATCAGACCGATCTCCTGCCAGGAAAGATGGTATTTGTTTTTCTTTTTGATCAGCTGCTCTAAAAGCAGTCTCGATACGATATTCAGGTGAATGACATGTGGTCCGCTCTCGCTGTTTCGGAATTCAACAATCTGGCTTAAAATACCGATCATAATACGGTTGCTGCGCTCTTTTTCCCGGATCTGGGATGTTACAAGGCGGAGCTGGCGGCGCTGTTTGGAGTACAGCTTGATCGTATTTAACACGCGCTGGTATACGACTCTCGCGTCAAATGGTCTCCTGATATAGTCGCTGACGCCGAATCCGTAAGCTTCACTGATATATTTCCCGGAGTCCTCGCTGGAGATCATGATGACCGGAATATCCTCCAGCAGGCGTCTCTCATTCATCACCGTCAGGACCTGGAATCCATCCATCTTCGGCATCACAAGGTCCAGCATCACAAGGGCGATACCTGTTCCATACTGCTCCAGCATCTTTAAGGCAGCTTCGCCGTTTTCTGCCTCCAGGATCTCATAATCCTGTTTCAGGATCTCTGTCAGGAGCTCGCGGTTCATATCGGAATCGTCGACGATGAGGATCTTCGGCTTGATGGTCTGTGTCCTTAAATATTCCTGCATCGTCTCGTCCAGATACTCGGTCTTTTCCTCCGTGATAACCATGTTTTTCTGGTCTTTCGCGAAATACATCAGGCGGTCGGCCCTGAGAACTGCCTCCTCGATACTCTCGCCGTCGCGGGTGATCACACCTCCGATGCTGACAGAAAGGCGGAGATTTCCGTAATCCGCAATAGCGGTATCGTGGATCTTTTCCTGGATCATTTTTAATTTTTCGTTGAAGCTGTCCTTGCTGATTTCCGGCAGGATCAGGAGGAATTCGTCTCCGCCGTACCGGATCAGGCTGTCCGTCTTCCGGATATTCTGTCGGATCACGTTGACCATCATCTCAATGGCATGGTCACCCGCCCGGTGTCCATATGTATCGTTAATGACCTTCAGATAGTCCATATCGATCACAGCGACTCCCGCTGTGTTGGTCTTATTTTTTATCTCATCCTCAAAATAACGGCGGTTGTAGACTCCTGTGAGGGCATCCATGTAGACCATATGGTTATATTTCATCAGGCTTCCTATGAGCTTTTTGCATCCGTCCTCATCGATAAAGTTCTGGCTGTCCTGCTTCTGCAGCATCTCCATCACATACGGCTCGCCGTCGATCTCCACGTATCTCGCCGTCACCTGGTACATCTCTCTGCCGAGAAATTCCAGCTTTGATGTTTGGCCATGCTCTTCCATCATTCTCTGGCTGATGCAGTTTCTGCATGGTTCATTCTTCTGCCAGAAAGCAAAACATTCGCAGGGAGGGGCTGTCTCCATCTTGTCCAGGCCTTCCATCGCTCCCGTTTTTCCATTCAGATCCATCACCGTATACCCACGCACAAGGCGGACGATCGGGAAGATCTGCCGGAGCACTTCCATCTTCTTTTCGGCCTCTTCTCTGGTCATAATATCGTAATCTTCCATATAAACTACAGTTCCTCCCCTGTTCTATGGATTCCGGTTTAATAAAAAAGCATTTTCCTCTGTCTCTATATCTTCGAGATCGCAGGAAACTGCATGTCAGTCTTTGTTTTTTTGGTAAATTTAAGCTGATTCGAATGAGATAATCTGTTTTTATTATACCCCCATGATTCTGTTTGTTGTCTATACTTTTTATCGCTTTTGATCCATCGGTCCCGCCTTGTAAGGTACCAGATTTAAGGTACCCTGCATCCAGATCTGTCCTTTAAAACGGCGGCCCGGCTGCGGTTCTCCTAAGAGGTCCCTGCTGTTGATGCAGACCATGAATTCCAGGTCATGGCTCTCGATCTTCATGCGATAAATCTCTTCTTTTGTATAAATATTTCGGATTTTCTCAACTTCTTTGATTTCTCCGATAATGGAATACTGGTCGCACTCCACTCCGCAGGGCATGAAGCAGGAGTCGATAATGGAGTAGAGATCTTCCTTCATGGCTCTTCTGGAGATCTGGGAATAGAGGTCAATATCCTCGATGGTCAGGGTCTCCATGGCGTCCTCGTCCCCGTTTTTTGCGGCCTCGATCAGGCTGCTGCGTTCTTTTGCGGAAACTTTTGCCTTCTGGATCTGTTTCTGGCTTTTCTTGATTGGAAGAAGGACCTTTCCGCCGATGGACATGCCAGAAAAGCAGACCGATCCGATTCTGGAGTGGTGCTCTTTATCCAGCATTTTCTCCCGGAAATCCAGGAAATTCTGGATGTAGAAGATCAGCGTGATGCCAACTCTATTCTCATCCACCATGCCGGAGTAGGTCTCTTTCTCCGTGTGTCTCTGGACGGAGCACTCCTCCGTGGAGCCGACGACATTGCTCTCCAGGTACGGGAAGTAGTATTCCCGCTCGAAATTCCCCTCTTCGTTCAGCTCTCCGACGATCGAGATTCCAAGTCCCGGGGCGACTTCCGCGCGCATTTCGCACACGTTGCTCTCCTCATCGACCTGGACGCACTTCGTTATCGACGGCTGCCGTTCCAGCAGATCCAGAAGCTTTTCGATATCCTTTTTCTTTGTATACATGCTGAAACCAGCTGCACGTAAAAATTTATGCATATGGATCAATAATCTCCTTTATCCTCGCCGTTGAAATCATCCGGCATCGCATCAAAATCCTCGATGTTGTCTGTCTCGATCTCAATCTCTTCCACATCGTATGCATCCGCATACTGCTTTACACGTTCTTCTTCATCCTCGCGGCGCTCTGCCTGACGTTTTCTCAGTTCTTTCATGCGCTCGCTCTTCTTACGCTCGCTGCTCGGAACCTCGATATCCTGCTCTCCGGAGCCGCCTTTTAACTCTTTTTTCCTGCCGTTTTCGGCCTTTTCCTTTATTGCAAGGCGCTCATCCATAGTCGGGCGCTTTACATAGCCCAGGGCCTGCTCCAGCGCTTCCTGCTCTTCTCCGCCGAGGAGAACTTCTGTCGCACCTTCCTCTACCTCTTTTAAGTAAATGTAGCAGCCCTCACGGCTGTGAACAACATCCAGTACGAAACCACTGTTGTTGTTGTCCAACATTGCAATAACAAAGCTTAAGTTGCCGCCCATGCCCTTGAACGCGTTATACTTGACGTATCCGAATTTCTGGAATGAGGACTTGATCTGCTTGGACAGCTGTTTCATTGCATCCTTGCTGGCCCGGTCTTTCGCCTGCAGCTCCTCCATCTCATCCATCATGTCCATGATCGTATCTTCCAGTGTCTCCGCGTCTTTTCCGCGCATGAAGATATCGTATCTGCGGTATAGTTTATTGAGCTTCACAATACAAATGATCACCACGATCAATAATACCAATGACAGGATTGAAAATCCGATGATCAGTGCCATTGGATCGATGGGAAGATTGTATAACATACTGTTTTCCATATTTTATTTTCTGTCCTTCCGTATGTGTCTGTGCGTTTCGTGATTTTAGTCTTTTTCGTTCAATTTTTTCCTGTTCGTCAGCTTCCTTTTCATTTAGCTTTCATCTTGGGCAAATGCCTGCTTTCTGCTTTTTGCTAAATTTCAGAAAACCCTAAATACAGTCGGCTTTTTCAGCATTTTCTTTCCAAAAATCCCATCAGCGAAGCTGATCTGGAATGGATTTTTGCGTGTAACTATGAAGATACTGAATAGTTACGCTGGATTATTGATTGGTTATGCCCTCAAGGATTCCATGAGCTCGATCAAGCGCTCTAACTCTTCCTGGGAGTAATACTCGATCTCGATTCTTCCTTTATTTTTGTCTTTCTGGTTGATGACAACCTTCGTGCCCATGATGGACTTTAATTTGTCCTCCACCTGACGGTAGATCAGATCGATATCCGGTCCTTTTTCCGGCTTCTTCTCCTTCGGCGGGCGGTTCATCATCTTCACGAGCTTTTCCACGTCGCGGACGCTTAATTTTTCCTCGGTGATCTTCACCGCAACCTGGTACTGGCGTTCGCCTTCCTCAAGACCAAGAAGCGCTCTCGCATGTCCGCTGGAGATCTTTCCGTCTGCCAGCATATCCTGTACACGGACATCAAGCTTCAGAAGACGCATGCTGTTTGTGATCGTTGCGCGGTTCTTGGATACGCGGTTCGCAATCTCTTCCTGTGTGAGATGGAACTCCTGGATCAGCTGCTGGAACGCCTGTGCTTCCTCGATCGGATTCAGATCCGCACGCTGGACGTTCTCGATCAGCGCGATCTCCATCGTCTGCTGCTTATCATACTCGCGGATCAGCACCGGGACATCCGTGATCCCCGCAAGCTTTGCGGCGCGCCAACGGCGCTCACCGGCGATGATCTCGTAGTGATTGCCCTTTTTCTGGACGATCAACGGCTGTAAAATTCCATACTGCTTGATAGAATCCGCCAGCTCCTGAAGACTTTCTTCGTCGAAATTCTTTCGCGGCTGCTCACTGTTCGGCTCGATCAGGTTAAGCTTTAGTGTCTGCTCTACCGGTTTTTCTACGATCTTTTCAACGGGTTTTTCTACCACTTTTTCAACGATCTTCTCGACCGGTTTCTCAACGATTTTCTCAACGATCTTCTCGACCGGTTTCTCAACGATTTTCTCAACGATCTTCTCGACCGGTTTCTCAACGATTTTCTCAACGATCTTCTCGACCGGTTTCTCAACGATTTTCTCAACGATCTTCTCGACCGGTTTCTCAACGATTTTCTCAACGATCTTCTCGACCGGTTTCTCAACGATTTTCTCAACGATCTTCTCGACCGGTTTCTCAACGATTTTCTCAACGATCTTCTCGACCGGTTTCTCAACGATTTTCTCAACGATCTTCTCGACCGGTTTCTCAACGATTTTCTCAACGATCTTCTCGACCGGTTTCTCAACGATTTTCTCAACGATCTTCTCGACCGGTTTCTCAACGATTTTCTCAACGATCTTCTCGACCGGTTTCTCAACGATTTTCTCAACGATCTTCTCGACCGGTTTCTCAACGATTTTCTCAACGATCTTCTCGACCGGTTTCTCAACGATTTTCTCAACGATCTTCTCGACCGGTTTCTCAACGATTTTCTCAACGATCTTCTCGACCGGTTTCTCAACGATTTTCTCAACGATCTTCTCGACCGGTTTCTCAACGATTTTCTCAACGATCTTCTCAACCGGTTTCTCAACGATCTTCTCAACCACTTTTTCTACGACAACCGGCTCAGAATTACCGGCATTCCGGGAATTATTCTTTTTAGCTGCGTCAGTGCTTACAGCCGTATTTCCTGCTTTCTTTGCTGCTTTTCCGCTGTCACTCTCTGCCCCGGTTCCATTTTTTTCTGTATTTTTAGCAGTTCCCTGATTTGCCATCAGGTGCTCTTTTCTCTCACTTCTGCTTACTTTTTCCGCAGCGTTCTCTTTCGTAGCTGTAACTTCTTCCCCGAAGAACGCGCCTAAACCTTTACCTAAACCACGCTTCGCCATTATAATTCCTCTCCTCTGCTGATGACTTCCGCTGCTAAAAGTCTGTAGCTCTCTGCCCCTGATGACCGGCTGTCATAGAGATTAATCGGCATCCCGTAGCTCGGTGCTTCTGCCAGTCTGACGTTTCTCGGAATAATTGTCTTGTAAATATTTTCATTCAGATGCTCTTTTACGTTCTCTACAACTTCCAGGGACAGATTAGTTCTGGAATCATACATCGTAAACACAACGCCCTCTACTTCCAGTGCCGGATTCAGCTTTTTCTGAACAAGATTTACTGTTTTTAACACCTGGCTTAATCCTTCCAGTGCGTAATATTCACATTGGATCGGGACAAGTACCGTATTTGCCGCGGTCAGCGCATTGATCGTAAGAAGGTTCAGGGACGGTGGGCAGTCGATGATGATAAAATCATATTTTCCATCCAGCAGTTCCAGATTTTTCTTGAGGATGCTCTCCTTTTCTTCCATATCAAGAAGCTCGATCTCTGCTCCCGCCAGATCAACATCCGACGGCATCACATCCAGTCGCTCCTGGATGCTGGGATTAACGCACTCTTCCACGGTGCACTCCCCCATCAGCAGTTCGTATACAGTATTGTCAATATTTCCTTTTTCCAATCCAAGCCCGCTTGTCGTGTTTCCCTGCGGATCAAAGTCAACCGTCAACACTCTCTGCCCTGCTTCAGCCAGGCAGGCCGACAAATTGATAGCTGTCGTCGTCTTTCCGACACCGCCTTTTTGATTTGTAATTGCAATAATACGTCCCATACCTCTATCCTTTCCGCAGGTCAGCTCTACTCTTTTTATCGTGTATCTCTCTCGATTCAGCCCAGATTTACCATAAAATCCGGTTTTTTCACGGGCTTTTCTCTATTTTTCTTCTACTATTTACTATCAAAACATTAGCGAAACTTAGTATAACACAATTTTTCCTATTTTCCTATTGATTTACCCTATAAAATTAAAAATGTTTCACGTGAAACATTTTTGTAAATCCTATAAGCCATATTTTCCGAGTTCCATGTGGCAAGTGTTTCACGTGAAACACTATACTCTCTTCTCGATTTTTCTTCTTGTGGTTCATTGATGTTTCACGTGAAACATTATGATTTTTATCGTTATCTTTTCACTATACCCTTTTCCCTTTATTTGGTCTTTTCTTTTGGCGTTTCTTTTTGGTCCTTCTTTTGGTTCTTCTTTTGGTCTTCCTTTAGCGTTTCTTTTGGTCTTTCTTCTGGCGTTTCTTTTGGTCTTTCTTCTGGCCTTTCTTTTTCCTTTCTATGTGTTCTGTTTTGCTCCCCGCAAATGTTTCACGTGAAACATTTATATTTATCGCTATTCGCCTTTCGCAAACGGTAACGCATATTCTTCAGAAACATTTCACACTTTCGCCTGTTGTATCTCTCTATCAATTATATTATAATATAATCAGGGTTTACCTTAGAGAAAAGTGATAAAACTACTTCTCTTCTCTCACAGTATTCCCACTATATTTCTATACCCTATCATCTAATTTCGAGGTGAATTTATGAAAGCAAAAAACAAAATCATCACTGCCGTTCTCCTGTCTGCCGGCGCGGCTGTCGGAACTGCGCTGATCAATAAATACATCAAAATGTCTGCCGTTGCAAGAAATCTTCTTACCCAGCCGGAACCACGTTGCTATCGTTGGAGACTCGGCAATATCTACTATACAAAAACAGGAACCGGAAAGCCGCTTCTTCTCGTTCACGACCTGACACATGCGTCCAGCAGCTGCGAGTGGGATTCCCTGATTCCGCTTTTAAAAGAATACTACACGGTTTACACCATCGACCTTTTAGGCTGTGGCCGTTCCGAAAAGCCAAACCTTACTTACACGAATTTTCTCTATGTGCAGCTGTTAAATGATTTCGTAAAATCCGAGATCGGCCGCCGCACAAATATTGTCGCCACCGGTGCGTCCGCTCCGGTCGTGACAATGGCCTGTGGATACAATCCGGATCTCTTTGAGCAGATGATGTTCATCAACCCGGATTCTCTCCTCTCCTGCAGTCATATTCCTGGAAAATCCGCAAAATGTTATAAGTTTATCCTTGATCTCCCGATCATCGGAACACTTCTCTACAATTTTGCATCCGCGAGAAGTATAATCTCCAAGACCTTCTCCGAGAGTTACTTCTATAACCCGTACGATGTGAATCCGCATAACATCGACAAATACCACGAGTCTGCCCACCTTGGCGACTCCCCGAAATCTGTCTACGCCAGCGTCCAGTGTAACTACACAAAATGTAATATTACAAAGACTCTGGAAAAGATTGACAACAGCATCTACATTCTCGGCGGTGAAGCCGAACCGGACATCGACCTGACGATCAAAGAATACACTAAATGCAACCCGGCAATCGAGTCCAGCACCATTGTCAACACCCGGCATCTACCTCAGCTCGAAAACCCAGAGGAAGTCAGCGCAACCGTGCAGATGTTCTTCAATTAGTTTCACACAACCATATTTCAATGTTTCACGTGAAACATTCCTATTAACTACAAAAAGGCGCCGTTGCTTCTCTTCTGGCAGCGACGCCTGATTTATTTCAATTGCTTTCCAACAGCTTATCTATTTCTGCTCTGTTATCAATCTACCGATGTTCCATCGCAAATGTTTCACGTGAAACATCGTGGCATTTTTATCTCCTTCATGGCAAAAAAAAGAACCCCATTATCCTAATTTATAAAGATAATGAAGTTCTCAATTTTTCTTTAAATTTTACTTTTTTTACTTTAACGGTTCCTTCCCCGGAAGTCCCGCTTTTCTCGGATATTTCTTCGCTGTGATCGCCATCTTCTTTACCGGAACAAAGGTGCGTTCCACGTCCGTCTCCGGAAGAACCTTTACGATAATATCCTTCATCTCTCCGCCAAGCTGCTTCACAGCAGATCTCGCCTGGGCAATCTCCTCGTCAGCTTTTCCGGATTTATACGGGATAAAATATCCACCCTTTTTCACAAACGGGATACAGTACTCGGAAAGGGTAGACATATTTGCCACCGCCCTGGATACGCAGATGTCGTACTGTTCCCGGTATTTCGCATCGCGTCCGTAGTCCTCGGCACGTCCATGGACAGCCGTAACATCCGTAAGTCCCAGTGCCTCTATCACCTCATTTAAGAATCCCACTCTCTTATTTAAAGAATCAAGCAGTGTGACCTTCAGTCCCGGAAACGCAATCTTTAACGGAATTCCCGGAAATCCTGCACCCGTGCCCACATCGATACAGCTGTATTCTGCGGATCCGTCAAGCTTTAACCCAAGCTCCGGCGCAGCCAGAACAAGCAGAAGGCTGTCCACAAAATGCTTCGTGATCACATCAGAAAGCTCTGTGATCGCCGTGAGGTTCATCACCTTATTCTTCTCGATCAGCATATCATAATATTTAAAAAACTGTTCTTTCTGCTGATCCGAAAGCTCGATTCCAAGATCCGCGCAGCCCTGATCCAATAATTTTACAAATTCATCTGTCATCAAATTATTTCCTTCCCATCTGCTCTAAATGCACCATCAGGACAGAGATATCTGCCGGTGAAACGCCGGAAATTCTCGATGCCTGTCCGATATTCTCCGGCTTATAGAGATTCAGCTTCTGGACAGCCTCTCTTCTTAAACTGTTTACCGTTGTATAGTCGAGATCCGCCGGGATTTTTCTTCCCTCAAGCTTTTTAAACTGTGCCACCTGCTGCTTCTGTCTGCGGATATATCCGTCATATTTCAGATTTATGTCAACCTGCTCCCGCACATCCGCCGGAAGCTCCGGCCTCTTTTCATCTAACTCCGCCAGCATCCCATAATTTAATTCTGGTCTCTTAATGAGCTCCGCCAGTGTACTTCCGGACTTTAACGCCGTACTTCCATGAGCCTCCAGGAACGTCTGAACCTTCTCGTTCGCACCGATATTCGTCTTCTCGAGACGTGCGATCTCCGCCTCAATGGCCTTTTCTTTCCAAAGTACATACTCGTACTGTTCATCGGATACAAGACCGATCTCATGTCCGATCCCGCGAAGTCTGAGATCCGCATTGTCCTGACGCAGGAGCAGACGGTACTCCGCTCTCGATGTCATCATGCGGTACGGCTCATGATTTTCCTTTGTCACAAGATCATCGATAAGGACCCCGATATACGCCTGGGAACGATCAAGAACCACCGCGCTCTTCTCCTGCAGCTTTCTCGCCGCGTTCACACCGGCCATAAAGCCCTGAACGGCTGCCTCCTCATATCCGGAGCTTCCGTTAAACTGGCCGCCGGAGAACAGTCCGTCAATATTTTTAAACTCCAGGGACGCCTTTAACTGTCTCGGATTGATGCAATCATACTCAATTGCATATGCATTTCGAACAATTTTGACATTTTCCAGTCCCGGAACCGTCCGGTACATGGCATACTGAACATCCTCCGGCAGGGAGCTGGACATTCCGCCGAGGTACATCTCATTCGTGTAGAGTCCCTCCGGCTCCACAAACACCTGATGGCGCTCCTTATCCGGGAATTTTACGACCTTATCCTCGATGGACGGGCAGTATCTCGGACCGGTTCCCTCGATGGCACCGGAGAATAATGGGGAACGTTCCAGGTTGTTCCGGATGATCTCATGGGTCTTCTCATTCGTATACGTCAGCCAGCAGGAGATCTGTTCCTTCTGTATCGACTCCGGATCCGTAGAAAATGAGAACGGAACAACCCGCTTATCTCCAAACTGCTCTTCCATTTTGGAGAAATCGATACTTCTCTTATCCGCTCTCGCCGGTGTTCCCGTCTTAAAACGGTACATTTCGATTCCGTTCGCCTTTAAGGAATCTGTCAGATGGTTCGCCGCCTGCAGACCATTCGGTCCCGTCGGGTTGCTCACATCGCCGTAAATACATCTTGCACGGAGATAAACACCTGTAGCAAGAACCACCGCACGGCACCTATAGACCGCGCCGGAGTAGGTTTTTACACCCACGATCCGCTTTTTCACCGGATAACTGCTCTCCTGCTGCCCCTCATGCTCCTTCTTAAAGGTTCCGCACTCGCCCGGGATTTCCTCCGTGAGGATCTCAGCAACCTCCGCCTGTCGGATCGTCAGATGATCCGTGTTCTCCAGGACGCGGCGCATGGATCTCGTGTACTCCTGCTTGTCCGCCTGAGCACGCAGGGAGTGGACCGCCGGTCCCTTGGATTCATTCAACATCTTCGACTGGATAAACGTTTTATCAATATTTTTGCCCATCTCACCGCCGAGGGCATCCAGCTCACGGACAAGATGTCCCTTGGAACTTCCTCCGACGTTCGGGTTGCATGGCATCAGGGCAATGCTGTCCACGCTGACCGTAAACATGATCGTCTCAAACCCAAGTCTCGCTGCCGCAAGCGCCGCCTCGCATCCCGCATGGCCCGCGCCGACAACTACAATATCATATGTCTCCTCTACTACCGGCATTTTATTTCCTCTTTTCTTGTCAATTCCCTACTGTCTCTTCTATACTCCCAGCGGAATCTCCCATAAAAAACGTTCCGATCCGCCAATTTCTTTCCACCATAATCTTACTTACCCATACAGAACTTGCTGAAGATCTCATTCACCAGGTCATCCTCCACAGACTCCCCGACAATAAGACCTAACTTCTCATAGGCATCCATCAGATCGATCGAATAAAAATCCTCCGGCATGCCGTTCTCTATACTGTTCTCCACCATGGACATGCTCTCGAAAGCGTCCTTTAAAGCCTTCACATGGCGCACATTCGTGATCATAACCTGGTCGTTGAAGTCGATCTCACCTTCATAGAATAAGGACTTTATCTCCTCTTCCAGGAGGTCGATTCCCGTCTCCTCCTTCGCGGAGATTCCGATCACCTTATGCCCGGACCGCTTCTCCACCTCATCCGCGGATACTACCGGCTCCAGGTCGCTCTTATTTAAGAGCACCACCGACTTCCGTTCCTTAATAAAGTCCATGATCTGATAGTCGTTCTCATCCAGCTCCCTCGATCCATCTACAACGTAGATGATGAGATCCGCCTTCTTCGCCTCTTCCATAGCCCGGGAGACGCCGATCTTCTCCACCACGTCCTCCGTATCCCGGATTCCTGCAGTGTCCACAACATTCAGGCTGATTCCCTGAAGATAGATATGTTCCTCAAGGATATCTCTCGTCGTTCCCGCCACATCCGTAACAATGGCGCGATCCTCGCCAACTAAAACATTCATCAGGGACGATTTTCCGGCATTCGGCTTTCCTAAAATAACAGTCTTTACGCCCTCAGAAACCACCCGTCCATTGGAGGAAGAACGGATCAGCTTCTCAAGCTTCTTCTTCACAGAAAGAACAACCTTAAGCAATTTCTCCCCGTATCCGTCCAAGGAAATATGCTCCGGATCGTCAAGCGCCGACTCGATAAAGGCAATCTCATAGATAATCTGTTCCCGGATCTCATGGATCTCCTTCGATACACTCCCCCGAAGCTGGCTCACAGAGGACTGCAGCGCATATTCATTTTTCGCGTTGATCACGTCGATGACCGCCTCCGCCTGGGAGAGGTCGATCCTGCCGTTTAAGAACGCCCGTTTCGTAAATTCACCCGGCTCTGCCAGTCTCGCCCCGGCCTTTAAGACTGTCTCCAGGATCCGTCTCGTGACCAGCATTCCGCCGTGACAATCGATCTCCACGGTATCTTCCGCTGTGTAGCTCCGTGGTCCTCGCATAAGCATCAAAAGGACCTCATCCACAGCCTCATCCCCGTCATAAACGTATCCGTAATGGATCGTATGGCTCTCCGCCTCAGAAAGCTTTTTCTTTCCAGGTTCCCGAAAGACCTTTTCCGCGACTTCAACCGCGTTCTCACCGCTGATCCTCACGATTCCGATTCCTGAATTTCCCATCGCCGTGGCGATCGCTGCAATCGTATCTGTATATTCCATAATCTCCATCCTGTCACTCATGCCTGCTGCCTTAAAACATCAAGCTGAATGATCTTCTATTTTCTGGCTCCGCAAGTCCTGTAAACTCACGGAAATTCACACAATTAGTCACCCTATCATAGCACAAAGGGGCTGCCATAGGCAACCCCCTCTACTACGATATCTTGAACTATTCAGCACCTTCCTGGTTACCTTTGTTTCCAGACAAAATCAGCCATGCGTTCCCGCACAGTGCGGCGCATGGCTGATCTGTGAATTATTATTCCTGACTGCTGCTGCGATAGCTATTCTCAGAACCAGCGGTTCTTTCGCGTCTCTCGTATCTCGGTCTTCTCTCTCTGCGCTCTTCCTTCTTTAACGCGATCACAACATGGCGGAACGGCTCCTCACCTTCGCTCTTTGTGAATACGTATTTATCGTTCTGGAGTGCGGAGTGGATGATCCGTCTCTCATACGGATTCATCGGCTCTAAGGAAACCGGACGTCTTGTCCGCTTTACCTTGTAAGCGATATTCTTTGCGAGAGTCTCCAGTGTTTCTTTTCTTCTCTCTCTGTAATTTTCGGTATCCAGCTTGACTCTTAAGTAGTCCTCAGATTCCTTATTTACAACAAGGCTTACAAGATACTGAAGGGAATCGAGTGTCTGTCCTCTCTTGCCGATGAGAAGTCCCATCTCCTCGCCGGTCAGGTTGACATCCATCTCCTTTTCCTCTTCATTCATTTTCACTTCCACGTCAACAGCAAGGCCCATTGCATCGAAAACGGAATTCAGGAAATCTACGGCCTTATCGTCAACGGTCTCGATCTTCTTCGCGCGGATCACTGCCGGCTTGGAACCAAAAAGTCCGCCGAGAACTCCGGCACTTCCCTTTTCAACGACCTCATACTGAATCCGATCACTGCTCACACCGAGCTGCAGGGATGCCTGTGTGATTGCATCTTCCACAGTTTTCGCAGTCACTGTAATCATTTCCATAACAGAACCCCCTTATTATTTTCGCTTGTCATGTGCCTCATTGTACTTCTGGACCATCGCTGCCTTGGAAGCGAGACTTCCCGGTTTCGCGTTGGTGTTGTAGTACTTGCTGGACTCCTCGATCTGTTTCGCGATCTTTTCCTTCTTAACTTCCTCAGCAGCTTTTTCCTTCTCCTCCTCAGCCTTGATCGCCTTTAAGGATGCGGTAGCGTTCTGAGTTACCTTAGCCGGCGGAAGTCCCTGTTTTGCACGTTTCTTATTTACCTTTTCCAGGTTCTTTGCGATCATATCGTCGATGTTTACCTTATCCATGTACGCGTTAACGATGAGCTGCTGGATAATTGTAACAACGCTGGTCGCGATCCAGTAGATGCCAAGACCTGCCGGCATCGTGATACAGATGAACGCGGAGAATAACGGCATTGTCGTTGTCATAGTCTTCATGGACTGGGCCATCGGATTCTCTGCATCTGCGGATGTGGACGGCTGATTTCCGCTCATGAGCTTTGTGCTGAACCACTGGGACACTGCCGCAAGAACCGGGATGATCCATGCGAAGGACGGTACCCAGCCCGGTGCCTCTGCCATATTTAAACCGAGGAACGTGTTCATTCTCTCGACAACAGCAGCATTCTGGCCGATCACATCAGAGATTGCCGGGAACAGTGCCTGAAGCTCTCCCCACTGGGATGTGGAGAATTTATAGAGCATGTCTACAAGACGGTTTGCATTTGTGAAATCAAACTTGTCTAATTTTCCGCCGCAGGCGGTTGCGATATTTGTGATTTCCTGTAACTTCTGAGCATAGTCAGCCTGTCCCATCAACGGAGTGACAACGTTGTCGAAATAAACGCGGACAGACGGAACGTATGCCGGAATATTGTAGATGACACGGTACAGTGCAAGAAGGATCGGCATCTGGATCAGCAGTGGAAGGCATCCGCCTGTCATGCTTGTGCCGTACTTCTCGTAAACAGCCTGAATCTCCACGTTCTGACGCTGCATGGACTCCTGATCCGACTTTCCTTTATACTTCTTCTGGATCGCCTGGATCTCCGGATTCATGACAGACATGAGTTTTGTGGTTTTCTGCTGTTTGATCGTGAGCGGTATCATCAGTGTTTTCATTACGATCGTAAACAGAATGATGCACAGACCTACGTTGAACACGCCGAAGCTGCTCGTAAATCTGAAGAGGATGTCCATGACATAGCCAAGGACAGTCGCGATCGGTCCCAGAATGGAACCAGCCTTCGTCAAAACCATATCTTACCTCCTGGGTTTTTTACGGGACTGGATCATAACCGCCTTTTGCAAACGGGTGACATCTCAAAATCCGCCTGCACGCAAGATAAGTACCTTTTATAGCGCCGTATTTTCTGATTGCTTCCATGGCGTACTGGGAGCAGGTAGGCGTATAAATACAGTGAGGGCCGATACAGGGAGAGATAAACTTCCTGTAAATCTTAATCAGACCAATCAGAACCCATTTCATAAACCACTCACTTCGATTCTTTTAAAATGTTATGAAGCCCGCATAAGTGCAGAAAAGCACTCTCAATCTTGTCGAAATTTTTGTCTTTTGCCGCAGCACGTGCGACAACAATGATGTCTTTTCCTTCTTCTAATATGTCCTTATTTAACCGGAAGCTTTCGCGGACAAGTCTCGCGAACCGATGCCTTACAACGCTGTTTCCGACCTTTTTGCTGGCGGAAATTCCGATTCTCGTGTCCTCCCGTCCCGAATCCATCACGTACATGACCAGATATTTGTTTGCGTAGGACTTCCCTCCCCGGTAAACCGTCTGGAAATCCTGATTTTTCTTTAACGAATTGAACCTTTTCATTCAATACCTCTGCAAAACTAAGTCGATAAAGCCGTAAAAATCCCGCATAACAAAAAAGAGCATCCAAAAGTTTTCCTAAACTTCCGGATACTCTCTTGGTTCATTAAGCAGATAATCTAGCTCTACCTTTTGCTCTTCTGGCAGCTAAAACTTTTCTACCGCCTGCTGTTGCCATTCTCGCTCTGAAACCATGAACTCTTTTTCTCTGAGTGTTCTTCGGCTGAAATGTCATCTTCATAAACCCGGCACCTCCTCTTACTCTAAATTCAAGTACCTTCTCATGTACATATAAACTAAGACATATTGAAGCATCGTATCGATTATATAAAAATTGCCGCCCTTCGTCAAGACTAAATTTCAAAAAAATCCTTAAAACATGGGGATTTCTCCCATATGATTTTTCCTTTTTTTCGCTGTATATCCACATTCTGCTTTTGCATGGAACGTTACTTTTCGGTCTTTCAGTAATAAAAAAGGGGAACAGCGTTTCGCTATCCCCCATAAAATGTATGTATTGATTTTATGTCACTATATTTAGTATCTCTTCATTATATTATGATGTTGGGGTCAAAAGCTTTTGACCCCTCTGATACCGAATTGCTCTGCACTGCGTGCTCCCGCAATTCTCAAAAACATTCGTAATTCGCTCATTTTTCTATGAAAAATGGCTACTTACTCATGTTTTTGGCGGGTCCCAAGGTCAAAAATTCTCCTGCAAGCAAGCTTGCGTCGAACTTCTGACCTTTTGACCCTGGTATCATATTATAGAAGCTGCAGCGTTATTATTTTCCGCTGCTCTCATTTTTTATACCTGATCTTCTTCCGGAAGCTGCCACACCACGCTTCTGAAAGGTATTCATATATAACCGGCTCTTTCCGATCAGCCGTTATCTTTCATGATTTTAAACAGAACCTTCGTGATGGCCGTCGTAAGGATACCTGCGACGATCGCCTCCGGGATACCAAATCCCAGGATGATTCCCAGGATCACATCGTAGATGTGCTCCACTGCCTTGTTGGACGCAGCCGCGTAGCTCTGTCCGAAGAAGATATAAATTCCGTTCATGACAAGCAGTGTGTTTGTCATAGCTCCTGCGATACCAGCCACCCAGAGGGCAACGGTCTGGCTGCCTTTGATTCCGTGAGCTGCTTTCATGATCAGCTTATAAACAAAATAAGCAACGATGCCGATGCATACACGCGGCACGATGGCGATCACGGCGCTCCACATGTTTCCGCTGTATCCGCCGATCGTAACGAACGGGCTGAATACGAAGGAGGTCACTCCCGGGGCAATGGTCGCTTTTACAAGGCTGGTCACACCAAATACCAGTCCTAAGTAAGCGCCGTACTTCGGTCCAAGGATGATCGCTCCGATGATGACCGGGACGTGGATGATCGTTGCGTTCATAAAGCCTAACGGAATGTAACCGAGAAACGGTACGACCGACATGGCGATGATGATCGCGGTGAAAATCCCGGCGAGGGACATGTCCAGAACTTTCTTTTCAATTTTCATTTTTCTTTTTCCTCCTGCTACTGCTCTCTTGCGAGATACAATGCAATATAGTCACGTCTTGCATTATAGCGTGTCAGCGTGATGCCGTCAAATTCTTTCTCTAAAATTTTCCATTTATTTTTACTTTTCAATTTTACTTCCTACAATATAATTCCTGTTGCCGCCTTCTTTCTCCCGATCTCACCCTTTTTTCTCCCCTGCTGCCTTAATTTTTTTCGATTTTTCATTTTTCCCTCATATACGCCCTCTCCAACGTCCAGTCCTCTAAAATCGTTCTTTCTTTCCCTTCTGATTTCGGTGTCTTTCTCCCGCGGACACAATTTATTGTATTTTTTTCTGTCCGCTCCTGGCGCACATCTTGTTATGTGGCTATTCACATGTTTTCCACTCATAATTATCAACTTATCCCCAAATCGTGGATAAGTTGTGGATAAGTCACTGGAAAAGTTGTGGATTTTCACATTTGACATTGAAAATTATTCCGTTTTACGCTAGAATAAATTCAGAGTGGGTTTATATGCTTTTGTGGACAGGTTTCCGCCTTTTCCACAACTATGCACATCGTTATACACATGTTTAGGAGTATGAATATGCTGGAAGAAATCAAAGAGAAATGGGACGAGATCCTCTTAAATATAAAGGAAGAACACGATATTTCAGAGGTGTCCTACCGCACATGGCTGTTGCCGCTGATCCCGGATTCTGTGGATAAAGATATCCTCACGATCCTGGTGCCTGATTCCGCGTTTATCAGCTATGTGAAAAAGAAATATGAATTCCTGTTGAAAATTACGATCGAAGAAATTACAGGATTTCAGTGCGAACTCGATTTCAAGTTAAAATCTGACGTGAAGGAACCGGAAAAAGAGAACCGTCTGATCAATGTAACCAACAATACGGTCAGTCAGCTTGCTCTCCAAAACGCGAACTTAAATCCGCGTTATACCTTCGATACCTTTGTCGTCGGAAAAAACAACAACCTTGCCCATGCCGCATCCCTTGCAGTTGCGGAATCCCCGGGCGAAATTTATAATCCGTTATTTATTTATGGAGGCGTGGGACTCGGAAAGACGCACTTAATGCATTCCGTCGCCCACTTCATCCTGAAAAATAACCCGAGCGCAAAGATTCTGTACGTGACATCCGAGAAATTTACAAACGAACTGATCGACGCAATCCGAAACAAAAACAACGTTTCCACCACGGAATTCCGTGAAAAATACAGAAACAATGACGTGCTTCTGATCGACGATATCCAGTTTATTATCGGAAAAGAAAGTACCCAGGAGGAATTTTTCCATACATTCAATGCCCTCTACGAGGCAAAAAAGCAGATCATTATTTCCTCCGACCGTCCTCCAAGAGAAATTGAAACTCTGGAAGACCGTCTCCGTTCCCGTTTCGAATGGGGACTCACCGTAGATATCCAGCCGCCGGATTATGAAACCCGGATGGCGATTCTCCGGAAAAAGGAAGAACTTGAAGGATACAACATCGATAACGAGATCATCAAATATATCGCTACCAATGTAAAATCCAACATCCGTGAACTGGAAGGCGCCCTCACAAAAATCGTTGCTTCCAGCAAATTAAATAATAAGGAAATCAATCTTGAACTTGCAGAGGAAGCATTAAAAGATCTGATCTCCCCGAACGCTGCCCGCGAAGTGACTCCGCAGCTTATTATTAATGTAGTTTCTGAGCATTTCGGCATCACACCCCTTGATCTCATCGGCCAGAAACGAAGTAAAGAACTCGTATTCCCGCGCCAGATCGTCATGTATCTCTGCGGCGATATGACGAGCGAGTCTCTCCAGAACATCGGAAAAGCTCTCGGCGGCCGCGATCATACAACGATCATTCACGGAACGAAAAAGATTGCCAGCGAATTAAAGACCGACGAGAATTTAAAGAACACGATCGATATTTTAAAGAAAAAAATCAACCCACAGTAAGCTTGTGGATTTTTTCGTGGAAATCCCGTTGAAAATTTGTGGATAAAATGAGGATGATTTTTCCCGATTTTTGCCTGTGGAAAACTCCCGGGTTGTCCTTTTGGATTTGCAGAGTTACCCACAATGGTTTTCACAGAGGTTTTTTCAGGGTTTCATTAGGGTTTTCCCCCTTATAAACAAATTCACACTCCCTACTACTGTTAAGACTAATATCTTTTATATATTTCTTTATTTGTGAACGTTTCTTAAGAAAGGAAGTTATCAACAACTATGAAACTGACATTCCAGAAAACCGCTCTCTTAAACGGTATCAATATTGTTCTCAAGGCAGTTCCATCAAAAACAACGATGCCTATTTTAGAGTGCATTCTGATCGACGCTTCTACTGATGAGATCAAGCTGACTGCCAACGATATGGAGCTCGGCATTGAGACAAAAGTTGAAGGTGATATCCTTGAAAAAGGTAAAATTGCACTGGATGCAAAGCTTTTTTCTGAAATCGCAAGAAAATTATCCGATTCAGATTCCCTTGTAACCATCGAATCTGATGAAAAATTCAATACTGTGATCACCTGTGAGAACTCTGTATTCAAAATTCAGGGCAAAGATGGAGAGGAATTCTCCTATCTTCCGTATATTGAGAGAAATAAAAACATCACACTCTCCCAGTTTTCCTTAAAAGAGGTGATCCGCCAGACGATCTTCTCCATCTCTGTCAACGACAGCAACAAGATGATGACAGGCGAACTTTTTGAGGTAAACGGTGATACACTCCGAGTCGTTTCTCTCGACGGACATCGTATGGCAATTCGTAAAATTGTATTAAAAGATGAATATGAAAGCACAAAAGTCATCGTTCCGGGAAAAACTCTGAACGAAATCAGTAAAATTCTCACCGGTGACAACGAAAAAGAGGTCCAGATCTTCTTCGGAGCGAACCATATTCTCTTCGAATTTGATGATACGATCGTAGTTTCCCGCCTGATCGAGGGCGAATATTTCAAAGTAGACCAGATGCTTTCCAGCGATTACGCCACAAAAGTGTCTCTGAATAAGAAAGATTTCCTGGACAGCATCGAGAGAGCTATCATTTTAATCCGCGAAAATGACAAAAAACCGATCATTCTGAACATTGAAGACTCAAAAATGAGCCTGAAATTAAATTCCAGCTTCGGTACCATGAACGCGGAGATCCTGATCCATAAAACAGGACAGGATCTGATGATCGGATTCAACCCGAAATTCTTAAGTGATGCGCTGCGGATCATTGATGATGAGGAAGTTACCCTCTATATGATGAATGCGAAATCTCCGTGTTTCATCAAAGATGAGGATGAGAGCTACATTTATCTGATCCTGCCGGTAAACTTTAACGCCGCTGCGATTTAAAATCAGATGAAATTTCCCCGAAGTTCCGGTAAAATCCGGGGTTTCGGGTCGATTTTTTCATATATCTGGAATAAAAAAGGAGAAAAATGGAAAGTATTCACTTAAAAGATGAGTTTATCAAGCTTGGACAGGCATTGAAACTTGCAGGTCT
The DNA here is from genome assembly GCF_003435225.1 of Clostridium sp. AF28-12. Classification (NCBI taxonomy): domain Bacteria; kingdom Bacillati; phylum Bacillota; class Clostridia; order Eubacteriales; family Clostridiaceae; genus Clostridium; species Clostridium sp. AF28-12. Next base: position 100,015 of record NZ_QWGJ01000014.1, read on the forward strand.
GGTCGGCTCCGGAGTGGACGCAAAGTTTGTAATTCAGGACGGGCTTGTAAAAGTAAATGGGGAAGTTGAGACCCAGCGAGGCAAAAAACTTTACCCGGGAGACACGGTTTCCTATGACGGAAAGACATTTAAGGTAGAAAATTAAAGGATTTTTTCATGTTTATAGAATCCATCGAGCTGTCAGATTACAGAAATTACAGTCATTTACATATTGATTTTCATAAAGGGACGAACGTTCTTTATGGAGATAATGCCCAGGGAAAGACAAATATCCTGGAGGCAGTCTATGTGTGCAGCACAACAAAATCGCATCGGGGCAGCAAAGATAAAGAAATTATCCGGTTCGGCGCGGACGAATCCCACATCAAAATGATGGTCCGGCGGGATGGAATTCCCTACCGGATCGATATGCATCTGAAGAAAAATAAAGCAAAAGGGGTCGCGGTGAACGGAGTTCCGATCAAAAAAGCCAGTGAACTTTTCGGAATCGTCAATGTGATCTTCTTTTCACCGGAAGATCTGAACATTATCAAGAACGGACCCGCCGAGCGGAGACGTTTCGTCGACCTGGAACTCTGCCAGCTAAACAGGCTGTATGTCTACAATCTGGCACAGTATAACAAAACGGTTATACAACGAAACAAACTATTAAAGGACATAGACTACAACACGTCCTTAAAAGAGACACTCCCCATGTGGAATGAGCAGCTCTTAAAGTACGGCACAGAACTTATAATTATGCGTTCTGAGTTTATAAAAGAGCTGAATCCCCTGATTGCGGAGATCCACGCGGGGCTCTCGGGCGGAAAGGAAACACTCTCTATCGCCTACGAGCCGAATGTGTCGCCGGAAAATTTCAGGGAGCAGCTTGCGAAGAACCAGTTTCAGGAGATCAGGCAGAGGCAGACTCTGACCGGTCCCCACCGCGATGACCTGAACTTCATCGTAAACGGAACGGATATCAGGCGGTTCGGGTCCCAGGGACAGCAGAGAACGGCAGCTCTTTCTTTAAAACTTGCGGAGATCGAGCTGGTGAAAAAGATCGTAAAGGATTATCCGGTGCTTCTTCTGGATGACGTCCTTTCTGAACTTGACAGCAAGAGACAGGAACATTTACTTTCAGAAATTACCCACATTCAGACCTTGATCACATGTACGGGACTGGATGAGTTTGTAAACAGCAAATTCCGGATGGACAAGATTTTTAAGATTGTTGAAGGAACGGTAGAGAGCGAAGACTAAAGGAGGAACTTCATGAGCGCAGAATATAATGCAGATCAAATCCAGATTCTGGAGGGACTTGAGGCTGTAAGAAAAAGACCGGGAATGTACATTGGAAGTACGTCTTCGAGGGGACTTCACCATCTGGTATATGAGATCGTAGACAACGCGGTGGATGAGGCCCTTGCGGGATACTGCGATACCATCGATGTACAGATCAATTCCGACAATTCCATCACCGTTGTCGATGACGGACGGGGAATTCCGGTCGATATCCAGAAAAAAGCGGGACTTCCTGCAGTCGAAGTCGTCTTTACGATCCTTCATGCCGGCGGTAAGTTCGGCGGTGGGGGATACAAGGTATCCGGCGGACTGCACGGTGTAGGAGCTTCTGTTGTAAATGCCTTATCCGAGTGGCTGGAGGTCGAGGTTTACCACGGAGGAAAGGTCTACAAGCAGCGCTATGAGCGAGGAAAGACCATGTACCCGTTAAAGATCGTGGGTGACTGCCCGACAGACAAACATGGCACAAAAGTAACATTCCTTCCGGACAAGACTATCTTTGAGGAGACCGTCTATGACTATGATACCTTAAAGATCCGTCTCCGCGAGACCGCGTTCCTCACAAAGAACTTAAAGATCATTCTGAGGGATGACCGCGAGGACAAGAAGGAAAAGGTATTCCACTACGAAGGTGGAATCAAGGAGTTCGTCACTTACTTAAACCGCAGCAATGTGCCGCTCTATGACACGGTCATCTACTGCGAGGGCAAGAAGGACAACGTGCTGGTGGAGGTTGCCATGCAGCACAACGATTCCTACACCGAAAATATTTACAGCTTTGTAAACAACATTAACACACCGGAAGGAGGAACCCACCTCACCGGTTTCAGAAATGCCCTGACAAAGACCTTCAATGACTACGGAAGAAAGAACAAGCTCCTTAAGGACAGCGAGCCGGCCCTCACCGGTGAAGACATCCGTGAGGGACTGACTGCTATCATCAGCGTCAAGATCGAGGAGCCACAGTTTGAGGGTCAGACAAAGCAGAAGCTTGGAAACAGCGAGGCGAGAGGTGCTGTTGACAGCGTGGTATCTGAGCAGCTCACCTATTTCCTCGAGCAGAATCCGTCCGTAGCAAAGACGATCATCGAGAAATCCGTTCTTGCCCAGCGTGCCCGCGCTGCTGCGAGAAAGGCAAGAGACTTAACAAGAAGAAAGACGGTCCTTGACGGCTTATCCTTACCTGGAAAGCTTGCGGACTGCTCCAGCAAGCACCCGGAGGAATGCGAGATCTACATCGTAGAGGGAGATTCCGCCGGCGGTTCCGCGAAGGACGCGAGAAATAAGAGCACCCAGGCAATCTTGCCGCTTAGAGGAAAGATTTTAAACGTGGAGAAGGCGAGACTCGACCGTATTTACGGAAACGCGGAGATCAAATCCATGATCACGGCCTTCGGAACGGGAATCCACGAGGATTTCGATATCTCGAAGCTCCGCTACCACAAGATCATCATTATGACCGATGCCGATGTGGACGGTGCCCATATCAGTACACTGCTTCTGACATTCATCTACCGGTTTATGCCGGAGCTTATCAAACAGGGCTATGTTTACCTGGCTCAGCCGCCGCTCTATAAGATCGAGAAGAACAAGCGGGTATGGTATGCGTACAGTGATGAGGAGCTAAACAATATCTTAAAAGAGATCGGACGTGACCAGAACAACAAGATCCAGCGTTACAAAGGTCTTGGTGAGATGGATGCGGAACAGCTCTGGGAGACAACAATGGATCCGGAGCACAGAGTCCTTTTACGTGTGACCATGAATGAGGAGATGACGTCGGAGATCGACCTCACCTTTACGACACTCATGGGAGATCAGGTAGAGCCGCGCCGTGAATTCATCGAACAGAACGCGAAGTACGGAACTCTTGACATTTAATGCGGCAGCAGGGCTATCCGGGAATCGGTAAGTTTACTGGATGGTCATGCGGCGCAGTTTACGCAGGTTTAAGGCGCAGCGCAGGCTGCATTGGAGGAAAGAATGGAACCGAATATTTTTGACAAAATTCATGAGATAGACTTAAAGAAGACCATGGAGAAGTCGTACATCGACTACGCCATGAGCGTTATCGCATCCCGAGCGCTCCCGGATGTCCGTGACGGATTAAAGCCGGTACAGAGACGTGTCCTCTACTCCATGGCGGAACTGAACAACGGTCCGGATAAGCCCCACAGAAAGAGTGCCCGTATCGTCGGCGATACCATGGGTAAATATCATCCGCACGGAGACAGCTCCATCTACGGTGCTTTAGTAAATATGGCACAGAGATGGTCCATGCGTTACATGCTCGTGGACGGCCACGGAAACTTTGGATCCATCGACGGCGACGGTGCCGCTGCCATGCGATACACCGAGGCGAGACTCAGCAAGATCTCTGTGGAGATGTTAGCGGACATCTATAAAGATACCGTTGACTTTATCCCGAACTTCGATGAGACGGAGAAGGAACCAACGGTACTTCCGTCCAGATTTCCGAACCTTCTCGTAAATGGCGGGACCGGTATCGCGGTCGGCATGGCCACAAATATCCCGCCCCACAACCTCCGCGAGGTCATCGCGGCTGTCGTAAAGATCATCGACAACCAGGTGGAAGAAGGAAGACAGACCTCCATGGAGGAGATCTTACAGATCATCAAAGGACCGGATTTCCCGACTGGAGCTGAGATCCTGGGAACGAGAGGAATCGAAGAAGCGTACCGCACAGGCCGCGGGAAGATCAGAGTCCGCGCGGTGACAAACATCGAGACAGCTCCGAACGGAAAGAGCCATATCATCGTCACAGAGCTTCCGTACCTTGTCAACAAGGCGAGACTCATCGAGAAGATCGCGGAGCTCGTAAAGACGAAAAAGATTGACGGAATCACCGGAATCACCGATGAGTCCAACCGTGAGGGAATCCGCATCAACATCGAACTCAGGAGAGATGTGAACGCGAACGTCCTCTTAAACCAGCTCTTAAAGCATACACAGCTGCAGGATTCCTTCGGTGTGATCATGCTTGCACTGGTAAACAATGAGCCAAAGGTCCTCAATATTCTCCAGATGTTAGAGTACTATCTGGACCACCAGAAGGACGTTGTGACGAGAAGAACGAAGTACGACTTAAATAAGGCCGAGGAACGCGCCCACATCTTAGAGGGCTTATTAAAGGCCTTAGATCATATCGATGAGGTGATAAGGATCATTCGCGGCTCCGCAAATGTCGCGGAGGCGAAACGCGTCCTCATGGAGCGCTTTGAACTCACAGACCCGCAGGCACAGGCGATCGTGGACATGCGTCTGCGCGCTCTCACAGGTCTGGAACGCGAGAAGCTCGAGAACGAGTACAAAGAACTGGAGACAAAAATCGCGGAATTGCGTGCAATCCTTGCAGATGAAAATAAATTATTAAGTGTGATCAAGAAAGAGATCCTTGTGATCTCCGAGAAATACGGTGACGACAGACGGACAAAGATCGGCTTTGACGATGATATGTCCGTGGAAGACCTGATCTCCGACGATGACACTGTAATTGCCATGACCAATCTTGGATACATCAAGAGAATGTCCGTGGACAATTTCAAGAGCCAGAACCGCGGCGGAAAGGGAATCAAGGGAATGCAGACCATCGATGAGGACTTCATCGAGGATCTTCTCATGACAACGAACCACCACTATATCATGTTCTTCACGAACACAGGACGATGCTACCGGATCAAGGCCTACGAGATCCCGGAGGCAGGAAGAACAGCCCGCGGAACGGCTATCGTGAACCTTTTACAGCTCCAGCCGGGCGAAAAGGTCACAGCGGCGATTCCGATGCGTGAGATCGATGATGACAAGTACCTCTTTATGGCCACAAAGGGCGGAATGGTGAAGAAGACCAGAATGTGCGAGTACAGCAACATGAGAAAGACAGGTCTTCAGGCGATCCTGCTCCGCGAAGGTGATGAGCTGATCGAGGTAAAAGTAACAGACAATACCGAGGATATTTTCCTCGCGACAAAATTCGGTATGTCCATCCGCTTCAAGGAGACAGATGCGAGAATTACCGGCCGTGTTTCCTATGGCGTTATCGGCATGAAGCTCGACGAGGGCGACGAGGTCATCGGCATGCAGATGGCGAGCCAGGGCGAGTACATGCTCGTGGCATCCGAAAAGGGATACGGAAAGAGAACGAGAATCTCTGAATTCAAGCTGCAGCTTCGCGGCGGCAAGGGACTTCTCTGCTATAATGTGACAGAAAAGACAGGAAATCTTATCGGAATGAAGCTGCTTGACGACGGAAGAGATATCATGCTGATCACCAATGAGGGAATTCTGATCCGCATGGGGGTTGACGATATCTCTGTCATCGGCAGAAATACATCTGGCGTAAAACTGATGAGCATTGAAGCTGATTCTGATGTCCGCGTTGCCTCCATCGCGAAAGTGCGGGAAAGCAACCGCCAGGATGAGGAGGAAAATGCGGAAGATCCGGAGAATCCGGAAAATGAGGATGAGGAGACCACGGAGGAGTAATGTTCATGAATGTGAAGAGCGGTTATAAGACCGCCATTCATCCATAAAACAGGATTTCTGACTCTGGAGTGATTGGATACAGGAATCCGGGGATACCGGATTCCTGTATTTTTCATAATAATAGGCCATCATGAATATTCGGAAGGAATCCGTCCGATGGCGATCAATCAAAAAATAATCGGGAGGAAAATCGTCTATGAGAACTGTTCAGACGAGTGAGATCACAAAAAACATCCGGGAAATGTGCATCGAGGCAAACCATTTCCTTTCGGATGACATGAAAAAAGTATTTAATGAGAGCGTGGAGAAGGAAGAATCACCTCTTGGAAAACAGATCTTAAATCAGCTTAAGGAGAATCTTGAGATTGCCGGAAGAGACATGATTCCGATCTGCCAGGACACGGGCATGGCCGTTGTTTTCGTTAAAGTCGGGCAGGAAGTACATATCGAGGGAGGTAGTCTGACGGACGCCATCAATGAAGGTGTCCGCCAGGGATACGTGGACGGATACTTAAGAAAGTCTGTTGTCCGTGATCCCATCGACCGCGTGAATACAAAAGACAATACCCCGGCAATCATCCATTACGAGATCGTAGACGGGGACCAGGTGGACATCACTGTTGCGCCGAAGGGATTCGGAAGCGAGAACATGAGCCGCGTGTTCATGTTGAAGCCGGCTGACGGCATTGAAGGGGTGAAGGAGAAAATATTAGAGGCTGTCCGTGACGCTGGTCCGAATGCCTGTCCCCCGATGGTGGTCGGTGTCGGCATCGGCGGAACCTTTGAAAAGTGTGCCCTGATGGCAAAACATGCCCTGACGAGAAATCTGGAAGAGGAATCTCCAGTTCCGTATGTCAGAGACCTGGAGAAAGAGATGCTTGAAAAGATCAACGGACTCGGAATCGGACCGGGGGGACTCGGCGGTCGTGTGACTGCCATGGCCGTCAATATCGAGACATATCCGACGCATATCGCGGGACTTCCGATGGCAGTGAATATCTGCTGTCATGTAAACCGTCATGCGCATCGCGTTATTTAATAAGAGAAACAGGAGGAAACCATGGACAGACAGATCAGTGTACCAATTAAGAAAGAAGACGCAGTGTCTCTCCGGGCCGGGGACTACGTGACTCTTACGGGAACCATCTATACAGCGAGAGACGCAGCGCATAAGAGAATGCAGGAAACGCTGGACGCGGGGGAAGCTCTGCCCATCGAGATGCAGGGAAACGTCATCTACTATATGGGACCGTCCCCGGCAAGAGAGGGACGTCCTATCGGGTCTGCGGGACCAACAACGGCGAGCCGTATGGATAAGTACGCGCCGAAGCTTTTAGACCTTGGCCTGGGTGCCATGATCGGAAAAGGGAAGAGAAGTCAGGCGGTGATCGATGCTATTGTGAGAAATGGTTCCGTCTACTTTGCTGCAATCGGCGGTGCGGGGGCACTATTGTCCCAGCGCATCAAAAAGTCGGAGGTCGTTGCCTACGATGATCTTGGAACTGAGGCAATCCGGAAACTGGAAGTAGAAGATTTTCCGGTGGTCGTCGTGATCGATTCCCAGGGAAATAACCTGTATGAGACGGCAATCAAGGAATATCAGAAATAATATCAGATGAGAAAGCGGAGAACCGACAGCCGGAAAAGGAGTTGATTTCCCGCTTTTCTGGTATAAAAGTATGGAGAAAAATCATACTGTAAAAAGATGGTAAAAAAAAGATGAAAAAAGTTGTTGACAAAAAGAGCTATAGCTTGTATAATTAATCCTGCGTCTGGCGAGTTCGCCCGACAAACTTAATAAATGATAATTAGCTACGGTAATAAGGAGAAATACTCAAGAGGCCGAAGAGGCGCCCCTGCTAAGGGTGTAGGTCGGGAAACCGGCGCGAGGGTTCAAATCCCTCTTTCTCCGTTCATCTGCTTGAAGGACTTCAAAAAAGAACTTCAAAAAAAGATGAAAAAAGTTGTTGACAAACAGCAAACACTGTGATAAGATATCAGAGTTGCCGCTGAGATACAGCAACAACAAAACAAAGTTCCTTGAAAACTGAACAGTATGTAAAACCCTGAAAATTCTTA
>NZ_QWGJ01000014.1:107890-108287 GCF_003435225.1 Clostridium sp. AF28-12
AAAGTTCCTTGAAAACTGAACAGTATGTAAAACCCTGAAAATTCTTATAAAAATGGTCTTTGGTTTAGACCATGAATGAGAACATTCAGAACAAAACCTAACAAAACAGTAGAACGGTTTAAAAATTAGCCAAGCTAAATTTTGAATCTGGATACAAACACTTTAACATGAGAGTTTGATCCTGGCTCAGGATGAACGCTGGCGGCGTGCCTAACACATGCAAGTCGAACGAGGTAAATAAGTTGAAGTTTTCGGATGGATTCTTATTTACCGAGTGGCGGACGGGTGAGTAACGCGTGGGTAACCTGCCTCATACAGGGGGATAACGGTTAGAAATGACTGCTAATACCGCATAAGCGCACAGTACCGCATGGTACGGTGTGAAAAACTCCGGTGG
>NZ_QWGJ01000015.1:0-105739 GCF_003435225.1 Clostridium sp. AF28-12
ATCTGGTTTAAGTTGCCGCCGATCCTGCCGTATTCGGCGGTCAGCTTCCCGACAGCGGCAAGCAACTCGTCATTGACGGGGGAAACGGTTATGATGGGGCGTATGGCTGCCCCGGTTATGGCTTGCCGGATAAACTCGGCTTGGCTCATGTTGTAAGCAGAAAGCCGTTGGGCAAACTCGGCGTATTCTTCCTCGGTCATGCGTGTTTTGACTACCCGGCTGCGGTGCGGTGTGTTGTATCGTTTTCGCATGGTAAAACCTCCTTTCTGTGCGTGGTGTCCTCTCACTAATAGGAGAAAAACGGGGTGTGAAGCGGAACTGTTTTTGAAAAATCCGAAAAAATATTTTGAGGGATTTTTAAGCGGCGCAAGCCGCATAAGCAGGGTTTGGGGAAGGCACTCCCCAACAAGATTCCCGCAGGGGCAAAATGAGCGAAAAGCGAATTTTGGTACTGTGGTAGAATCTTGCTCTGAAAAACTGCCGCTTTCCTCTGTGAGGCTGCTCTTAATACCTACAAAACCGCAGCGGGGCAAATAGGCGGAAAATCCAACGGATTTTTTCTATGCCCTTACTGCAATTCGCAAGGGGGACGGTATGGCTGGTTTCATCAATATAGCGATAGTGGCGGCGTGTTCTGCCCGCTGTTTGTCCCCCTCCACGAAAGAAACCGAAAAATGCCAAACGCTTCTTTTGATTTTTTTCATCACTACTACGGTAGCCCCATACCTTTCTTCCAAATGGCTGCGGTATTCTTTTCATCACTACTACGGTACGCAAGACCGTTTTGGGCAAATTTCCCCGTCACTTTCTACAACAACAGGAATGTGCGGTCTGCCAAAAATGGGCGCAAAAAAAACGCCACGGACTTTCAAAAAATCTGTGGCGTTGCAGCTTGGTCGATATTCAATTTTCATTTCCATAATGTGAGGGGAGCGACAGCACTTTAGTCTGTCGCTCCCTTGATTACCCATCAGCGGAAACAGGCAGGGCTGTCAACGGCGGCGCATTTATGCGCCGTTCATCTTGACCGTTGACTGCTCCGGCTGATTCCGCTATTTGTTGTGGGATTACAGCTACATTCAAATCTTTTGCGCTGATTAGTGCTTCTTGTTTGCATTTCGGACAGAACAGAGGGAAATTTTCAAGTATTGTATCGGGGCGTATCTTTGTTCGTGTTTTATTTCCACAAATAGGGCAAAGCACCCACCTATCAGGCGATTTAATCATTTTAATTTTCATTATTTAAGGAAAGAAATGTAAATTGTGAAGTTATCGGGAATGTAGCTGATACTCAATCCCTTTTCGCCATTTGACAAAAGCGTACCGATAGAAACATAGTCCTGTCCCTCAATTTCTTCCGACACTTCCTCTATTATAGAAAACCCCTCTTGCTTCAAAAGCTCTAAATAGTCGTTATAGTCGGTTTCGCTTATATCCACAATACTGATACTGCAATTCTCATGTTCCGTATCAAGCATAGCCCAACCGACCGTACCGGACGGGACGGGAAGCTCCTCGGTGTATTCATTCACAGGCCATACACCCGCGTCAAGCATGGTATTGCTTTCTGTTTGTGTATTGCTTGGATTATCCGCAGCGGACGGCGTATCTTGATTGGAACAGGCAGCCAAAGAAAGCATAAGTAAAATAGCGATTATTGAAACAAATTTTTTCATAGCTACCTCCTGTTTTTGCGGACGGTTCGGATAATCTGAATGATTGCGATTGTAACCGCGATTACACCGACTGCCAAAATGATTTGTGAAGCGTCAAATCCAAAAGCTCCCTCAACTTGAATGTTTGTCATTGCGTCTGCTTGTCCGATTGCCCCGTCCGGCACTTTCCCGGATTGGGTAGTGGCGTAAATCACAAACGCTGCAACGGCAACGACAAGGGCTGCAACGCTCGAAATAATCCCTTTCCGTTTCTGCGGTGCTGCGCTGTCAATGCCTAACTGCTCGGCGGTATTCTCTGCAAACTCTTTGGGAGTGCCTAACCGTTCGATTACCTGTTGTTCCGTTTCGCCATGCTCCAACGCAGAAGCAAAGACTTCATTCAGATCACGCACGACCTCTTTTTTTGCTTTGCGTGTTAAACTCAATTCCTTTTCCACTTGCTTAATGTATTGCTCTTTCATTCTGATACCTCCGCTGTTTGATAGGTGGCAATAAAGCCATTTACACAACTTTCATAGCTCGCCCAAAATAAAATCAGCTCGTCTAATACCTCTCTGCCCTTATGGGTAAGGGAGTAGTATTTTTTTGATCCGCCATTTGCCGCTGCCGGGGCTAATCGGCATTGGATTAACTCGGCTTCCTGCAAACGATACAGAATAGGGTAAATCGTTCCCTCTTTTGCATAGCCCAAAACGGACGCGCTGTTATTTAGCTCTGTAATGATTTCATAGCCGTAGGTTTCTTTGCGTCCGATCAAGCACAAAAGTATCATTTCAAGAGAGCCTTTTTTGAATTGCTGCACATACCTGTTATCCATACTCTCTACCTCACTTTAGTTTTGCTATTTAGTGTTCCTAAATAGCAAAACATATTATAACTCCCGGAGGTGTTCAAGTCAATAGAGTTTATAGAAATGTTACAAATGCTTTTTTGACTTTACCCTATAATTTGCCTTGCTCGGAATAGCGGCGGGGCTGACTGTCCTTGTCCTGTTTTGTTGTGCTTCTTTATTAACCATGAGCATTAGCGCCGGGATTGTCATTTCCATATCCTTCCAGAAGGTTTACGACACCCCACACACCAAGACCTGCGCCGATAGCGACTACAAGAGTTTTTAAAGTTGTAATTGCGCTGCTAAAAAATGCCATATATTCATAAACCAAAACTGACTTCTTTCAGGTGTTTACGGGAATGAAAAAACACCGACTAAAAAGCCGGCGCACCTAATGTCAGTTATTCCTTTCCTCATTATTTTTCGTTCATTCCCAAGGTTACTCCGACAGTTCTACATGAATCACTTCCACCTCTTCTTCGGGTTTCGGTGTGTACTGCGGATTTAACTCTTTCTCTACTTTGTACCGGTTCTTCTCGTTTTCATCTGCAAGAAGCCGATAGTTTTTGTGTTTCGTGATATCATATTTATCCGAGAAAAATGGTCTGGCACCACGGATCTGCAGGATACATTTTCCTCCATCCATGACTGCAATCTCATCTTCCGTCATCAGCTGTTTGCCTGTTTTCTGGTAGTTCAATCCAAAGGACTTCTGATTACTCCTCGTCTCCGAAGTGTTATACAGGTCAATGGTTTCCTTCCCCAGAAGCTCACTCATTTCCTTTAAGGTGGTTTTCTCTTTGCCACCAAGAAAAAGTGTAGTATCACAGTTGCCCAAAATGGTATCTGCACTATCCTTATACATTGCCTTTAGCTGACTCTGGGACTGCAAAATAATAGAAGCAGAGATTTCCCTGCTTCGGATAGTTGCGATCAGCTTGTCAAACTGAGGAATCTGCCCGATGTTGGCAAACTCATCGGCGATGACACGCACATGCACCGGAAGTCTTCCACCATATTTATCATCTGCCTTATCGCAAAGCAGATTGAAAAGCTGTGACTGTAACATGGCAATCACAAAGTTAAAGGTTGTATCTGTATCAGACATGATCAGAAACAAGGCTGTTTTCCTGTCTCCGATCTTATCCAGTTCCATTTCATCGTAAGACATGATCTCACGAAGTTCTGCGATATCAAATGGGGCAAGTCTGGCTCCACAGGATATCAAAATACTTTTCGCTGTCTTTCCAGCCGCCATTTTATATTTTTTATACTGTCTGACCGCAAAGTGCTGCGGATCTCTTTCTTCCAGCTCCTGGAACATCATATCCACAGGATTCTGGTAAGTTTCATCCTCTTCACGGGTTTCGCTTTCGTTCAAAAGATCCAGAAGGGTATTCAGGTTCTTTTCCTCTTCATCCCCTTCATACCAGATAAAAGCAATCAGTGCTGTGTACAGCAATTTCTCTGCTTTCACCCAAAAATCTTCGGAAGCTTTTTCCCCTTCGCCTTTGGTATTCACAATGATTGTTGTCACCAGCTTCAAGATATCTTTTTCAGACCGTATATAGGCAAATGGATTGTAATGAAGCGATTTGGAAAAATTGATGGTATTCAGAACCTTAATCACATAGGGCTCATGAACTACTTTTCCAGACTTATCTTTCATAATATTTCCATTCTTATCTTTCTTAGGCGGTCCCTTTGCTAACATCTTCCCGCACTCCTCAATGAGAGTGCCCTTTGGATCTGTAATGACCATGGAACAATTCATCTGCATGACCGACGGTTTAACGAAAAATCGTGTCTTACCGGAACCACTACCACCGATGACCACGATATTTTTATTTCTCGCATACTTCGGCTGCTTTGGTCTGCTCTCCATAGTCAATGCTTCTGTTGCTGTCAACGGAATATTCATCCAGGGATCATCTGACATATAAGGCTTGATATCCTCTGCAGTTCCCCATCTGGCTGAACCATACTCGATTCCCTTCCGAAGTTTCTTTGCATCTGACTGTTTCTGCCAAACCAATAATTTCAAAATAACTGCGACAGTAACTCCAACCAATAGATCTCTCAGGTCAAAGCTCAACAGAATCCCTGTAAAGATCCGATCTGCATGTTCCATCGCATATAACAGTTTGTTCCCTATATCTTCTCCGGGACTGCTCCTGTATAAACAGGACGCTCGATCCGCATAAAAAGCAGTCAGAACATAGGGAAGATTTGTAAGAACCAGTTTCTTTTTATCCAGAGCGGACAGCCTGACCCTGATCTTATTCTTACATTTTTGCATCAGGTTTTTACCGATTTGCTTTTTCATCGGCTCTGCTCCTGATGTCGGTTCTTTACTTTGTCCTTCGTCTTCTTTGGCATCATTGCCCGGTAAGCTGCAAGACGCTTATGAATGGAAGGTTTATTCGCTTTTTGAATCTGTTTCTGGGAAAACTCACGGAAAGCAGCATTGAGGGCATCCTGATCACGTCCCTTGAAAAATACCAGATAAACCGGCGGCTCTTTGCTCTTATCTTTTTTCAAAGCATAATTGATCCCGTATTTTCTGGCATAGCGTTCAAAGGACTTGATATTCTTATTTGTGATCTCGATATTGACCATCCCGGCATTTTGTTTTGCCAGCTCTTTTACCGTGACCTTTCCCTGTTTCGGCTGATTCTTCTTCGCTTTCTTCTCTACTGATTTCTGCTTCTGATGATGCAGATACGCAACAAGAACCTTTTTCAACAGGTCTGCCGTAATCTTAGTAGCCCGAATACAGAACGTGACCGTTTTCTGAGTTACCTCTTCCTGCATGACTTTTCCCTCCTTTCAGCGATTCAACTGCTGTCCAAATCTGTAATCATGGCAATCACCCCCTTTAATGAAAAAAGACAGATTAACCGGTAATCAGGTTCTGCACCTGTACGAGTTTTTCTGTCCCTTCTTCTTTTCTCTTATCTTCTCCACCACAATAGATGGGAACACACATTTCAAGTATTCTACTGTAAATACGCTGATGGGCAGTATCCAAATCTGTGGACTTCATTTCATTCAGTCCCAGATTCGTTGTTATGATCAGCGGAAGCATTTTACAATAGCGGCTGTCTATCACATTATAGACCTGCTCCAAAGCAAACTCGGAATTTCGTTCTATTCCCAAGTCATCAATAATCAGCAGCGGATAATCCACAAGATTTTGTATAATCTGGTTCTTATCTGCCTGATAGCTGGTCATTTCATTTAAAATCCTGGAAAAGTTTGTCATCATGACACGTTCTCCCTGTTCCAAAAGTGCATTTGCAATACAGCCTGCAAAAAAGCTCTTCCCGGTTCCAACCGGTCCCATCAAAAGCAATCCTACATTTTTTCTCTTCATATCTGTCCAGTTTTCTACATACTGCCTGGCGATTAGTATCTTCTGGTTGCTTCCATTGTCATTTTCAAATTTCCATTCCCAGAATCTTCTTTCCCGAAGTCCGACGGATTTTCTCTGATAAAGCTGCCGCTGTTCTTCTTCCCGCTGCATCTTCTCATCCAGTTCCTGCCTGGCTTTTACCTCGCATTCACACAAACAGGACACTACACGCTCAAAACCTATCAGACTGACTTTCATCTGTTTTCTTTTTCCACAGGTGCCACAATGAAGACATCCCTCTTCGTCCAGATAATCTGCTGTTACTTTGTTTTCCATCACAGGCTTTCTCCTTCCTGAAATTCATATTTATCCATTCCTATCCTGGTTCCATCCCTTTCTGCCCAAAGACAGATTGTTGCAAAATGGTTTTGATACTCTTTTCCACTGGATTTCATATAAACAGAAAGATGCTCAATCCGTTTCTGGTAATCCCATGGAAATAGCGTCGTCAACTCCTGTAGTTCAGCTTCCGACAGAACAACATTTTTAAATCTACCATATTGACTGAATTTTTCTTCCAAAGCGGGTGTATTGCCCTTACTCTTATCAGTATGATTCTTTTCAGTCTTATTTATCTTAGTATTACTTCCATCCAGATTCTTGCAGTCCGGACTTCTATTTTTTTGCGTTCCGGACTTCCAGTTTCTTGCAATCCGGATTTCCAATTCTTTGCAGTCTGGATTTCCAGTTTCTGGCATTCCAGAAACAAAGTATCTTACTGGCTTTCCTCTACTCCGTTTTACAAAATTTTTCACATATATGACAGAGGGACGATTATTCCCCTGCCGATACCGCTCGATCAATCCAATCCCATGCACACTATCCAGCTCATATAGAAGCTTTGTCACTGTCGTATGCGACATTCGCAACAGCTCCTGCAATTCTGCGATCGTGTAAATGATATAGACATAACCCTCACTGTCAATCCAGCCATTTTTCTTGGACAGGCTGATTCGATCAAGCAGAATTCCATAAAGGAGCTTTGCGTCTGTGGACAGGCTTGCAAACTCTTTTTCTGTGAACAGAGCTTTTGGTATCCGAAAAAAAGAAAACTGGTCAGATTCTTCTGCTCTGAAATATTCAAAATCTGCCATAATATTTTCCTACTCTTCTACATCAAAATCACAATTTGCTGCACTGCCTGTACCATGGCACATCTCATCAAATGCAAAATTGAATGATTGAATCATTTCGTCCAAATAATAATTTCTGGCCTTCTTGTTACAAGCATACATATCACCAATAAAGCCTTCATCATTCCCCATCGCATGAACAAGGGTTTCCAGGACCTTCATAAACTTCTTTTTTGAACAGCTTTCATACTGTCTGTTCACATATTTCTGGATATCTAACACACGAGCAGGATTATTTTCATTTTCCTCCAGAATTCCAAATGCAAGATCCATACCAAACTCATATCCATCAGCCTTAATTTGATCAATATCCATCTCTCCAAGCTCATCCTGGTATCCTCGCTTTTCCATTGCAGTTAAAGACGTTTCATATTGATCAATATATCCCATATCCGCAATAGTTTCAAAAATATCTCTGGATGCTTTCACCATCTTATCCATAATAATTTCTCTTTCAGCCAGCGGCATATTTGCCATGATAGTATCTAATGTCATCATTGATTCTTCCTCCATCTCATTTTCATAAATACCATTGATATAAAAGTGGTTCGCCTTTCCATTGTTTGGAATGATACGCACCAGTTTACCAACCTGAACCAGTTCCTGTACTGCCTGATCTACTCCATACCGAGTCGTATTCAGGTCTTTCTTTATTTCACTTTTGGGATAGATAACAAACAGATTCCCGTTATGATCTACCCAGCCATTTTGCACCGCAAATTTCAAACGATCCAGAAATAAGCTGTATAGAATCTTTGCTGTATTTGACAGATTTTTGTATTTTTCCATCTGAAACAGCACCTTTGGCACCTGCAGACAATCTACCGGCATATACTCCATCTTACTCATTGATTGTTTCCTCCTTCTGTTTGTACAGCACTTCGGCTGAATTAATATTGATTTCCAGCATCCCTACAAACACCTGATAGTACAGCAGGCATATCTGTTCATCCTCTCTTGCCAGATACAATCCTTCCAGTTCATTGGACGGATGTTTCATTCCGTATACTGCCTGACAGATATCATGGATTTTCTCACATTCCACACTTCTAAGATGCATCTCCAAGGTGTGATTAAATCTCTGCCAGTCCTCCAGTTTCTGATTTACTGCCATCATGCACTGGAACAGTTCCGCTGCTTCACATGCTGCTGACAGCACTACATTTTTGTTGTTGATACTTCCATCGGCATTTTTCATATGCCCTACCATATACGCCTGATCTACTGAAACCATCTTTTATCCTCCTCTATCTAAACGGCATTTCTTCTTCCATACCCTCTGGGATCTCTAAGAACCCTTCCGCATCTTCTGGAAACGGTGGTCTGTCAACCATTTTTGCACCTGCGAATTCAATCCGGTTTGCATACACTTCGGTGGTATAGATCTTTTTCCCGGTATCCTTATCTTCATAATTACCTGTGACAATCTCGCCTTCCACCATGACCTTCGTTCCCTGCATCAGATAATCTCTGGCAAATTCTGCTTTCTTTGCAAAAGCCTTTACCGGAATGAAACTGACTTCATCGGAATAATTTCTTCTGACTGCCAGAACAAACTTGGCAATCTTATGAAGTCCTTTTTCATTCTCCACTTCGTTGTATCCGGGATTTCTTACTAATCGCCCGGAAATAACTATTGTATTCATTGGCTTACCCCTCCTATGCTTTCATTGATTTGTAACAGATACCGATACATGGTCCACATTTTCCATAGGCACATCCGTAACATTCATCTTTTTCCAACTCTTCTTGCTTCATTTCATCGGCAAACATTCCTAACAGTGTTGTGTAAATCTTTTTCATTGCCAGGAACTTTTCTTCTGCTTTTTCCATCTTCTCTTTGTAAAATGGGATCAGTTCACGAAGAACTGGATGGAAACGTTCATTTTCATCATCCCAGGCACAGGTTTTCATCATACAGCGTGGCTGTTTCTCATAATTGCCCAGATAATATGGGCAGAACGTACAGCCTCTTTCTTTAACAATTGCCACCGGAATCACTGGCATCTGACTTTTGATTTCCTTTGTTACATGCTTACTTTCAATTCGCTCTCTCATCTTAAAAATCCTCCAAGAATATATATATTTGCAAAAGGGAATTCCCCTGAATTGCCTGTTTTTAAGCACAAAAAAAGAGGCAGACTTACGATTTTTATTTTCGCAAGCCTGCCTCTTATCAATCTAATATTCTATTTTCCAATGACATACCGTATAAACACGTATATCGCTCTGATCACATACACTGGAATCATGATGCTTCCAATCAATGCTCCAATAATGACACTTAATGCAGCCATCCCAAGTGTTGCTGTGGTATCCATTCCTCTCGGAATTAGAATCAACCGCATTTTATGTATTCCAAATGGAAGTCCGGCAATAAATACCCACCAGAACCAATCCGTCTGCCCACTGACTTTCATAATTGTTTTTGTCATCCAAAACCAGAATACCATAAATGCCAGTGGCAGAATTGATTTTTTAATTACATCTTCAATCGTCATCTTTTTTTCTCCCTCTGTCTGATTCCTTCCGCCACCTCCCGATTAAGGTTTGCCAATATTTCTCTAACCACAGGAGAATCCAATCGAAAGGTTTCCAGATCTTTCTCCGTGAGCTCCCTTCCGTTCGCATCATATCTTCGTACAATTTTTAAAGCCATACTTTCACTTCCTTCCTGCTGATAATCCTAATGTTTTCAACAAATGTTTAAACTTCTCTCTTTTCATCCGTTTAACACGTATCTTTTCTATCTTTTTCAGATAGACTTGTATTCTACTTGCCATATCTTCATTGCTCATTCTTTACCCTCTCTTTCTGCCCACGATGCCAGAAGCATAAATATAATTTCTTCCATCTGAGTCTTTGTATATGTCTCTGGAAAATATTGTTTCAATTTCTTCGCCGGAATCTGCACCTGAACTTTTTCAGTACTTTCATTCATGCAAATCTGATCAATCTCCGAATACGTCAACATCCGCTCTTTTGAAATCTGTTTCAATTCCTTTGCCTGCTTCAAGGACGGTACCATATTGTGATTACTCATATACTGAAATAATATCTGCTGCTCTTCAGTTCTCAAATAAGAAAGTTCAACAGCTGTGTTAAAGGGAAGCTTCTTCTCGTCTGCCAATTCTAATAGCTCTGCTACTAACTCTGTCAGATGAATATATCGAAGAATCTGTCTGGAACTATCTCCTGTATTCTGACTGACTTCTTCTGCCGCCAACTTCTTGCCAACTTGGCAAGAAGTTAAATCAGATCGTTTTCCCTGACGCTTTAACGCCTCATATTTCATTTTATAAGCAAATGCCTTTTCGCTGATCAGCAGCTCTTCTCGTTGAATGTTGGAATCTACCATAATCACCGTCGCTTCATCATCTGTAAGATCTTTGATGATAACCGGCATTTTCTCTAGTCCAGAAAGTTCACATGCTCGTTTTCGCCGATGACCAGCTACCAGCTCATAACCACCGGATTCTCTCAACCGCACAATACCAGGAACCAACACGCCATATTGTGTAATACTTTCCGCTAATTCTTCCATTTTCTTATCATCTCTTACTTGAAATGGGTGATTCGTAAATGGATGAAGACTTCCTATTGCTATCTCACTAATTCCATTGGTTGTCTCTTCGTTTGTTCCAAACAATGCATCAAGCGGCTGTAAGGAAACGGGAGTTGCTCTTTTTTTAGATGGCATCTTTCAGCACCTCCTCCGTCACTCTCCGATAAGCTTCTGTAGCTTTGCCTTTCGGATCATAAGAGAAAATACTCTGTCCTTCTCTGACTGCTTCCTTCATTCTTACAGAAAATGGAATATAATTATCGAAGATATGAATTTGACCTCCATATACATTTCTGAGAAGTTCCATATTATTCCTGGCATCATTCGTATGAGCATCCACCATCGTAAACAGAATTCCACCGACTTGCAGCTTCGGATTGATTTGCTTACGGACCTTACCGATCGTTTTTAATAACTGCTGCAATCCTTTGATTGACAGGTAAGACGCTTCAACCGGAATTAGTACTTCATCTGATGCAGCCAGTGCATTGATTGTGATCATTCCCAATGATGGCATACAATCAATGATAATTGCATCATATTGATCCTTGATACCATATAAAATCTGTTTCAATACATATTCCCTGCTCATTGCATTTACCAACTGTACTTCCGTACCTGCCAGTCCAATGTTAGAACAGATAATGTCTATTCCTTCTGCCTGATGCCTGATATAACAGTCTGAAGGAATATCTTCATCTTTCATTACTGTATCCATAAGAGCTGTAAGTGTTTCATTACTTTCATCACAATCACGATATCCAAATCCTGCGGATACATCAGACTGTGGATCTGCATCTACAATCAACACTTTCATATTCTTTTGTGCCAATCCTACTGCTAAATTAGCTGTACATGCGGATTTTCCCGTTCCCCCTTTTTGGTTTACAATAGAAATAATTCTAGCCATTTTTTCATCACCTTTCAATCAATAAAAATGACCGAATCAGCTAAACAGATTTTCATCCATTACGAGCTAATTCGGTCCTGTTTTTCGCTATTAAATTGTAATATCACCACTTTCGTGATACAGTAAAAGCATCTCAGATAAAAGCGGAAATTTTCTTTCATCTGAATAAGTTTTTTATAAAAGGTAGGCCTTTCCTTCATAAATTTGTTGATTCGTTGCAAGTTTTTTTCAGGACCAAATCGACTCAACCCCTTGTATTTACTGGGTTTCCGTTGATTTAGTCTTATTTTATCATCATCATCGCCCACTCGTAAACTGCACCAGTACAATATCTGAAACGCATGATAGGAATATGGTTTGTCCTTTACCGCTTCAATGAATTTCAGATATTCCTCTTTTGTCCAGAACAACATTTCCTCCGCTTTTCCCTTTCCCAACGGCCCCGCCTTTACAACAGGATTGCTTTTCAGTTCATAGAACCGTACCGCATGATTAAACAGTGCACTCAATTCTGATTGCAGAGTTTTCAAATAAGTCGGAGCATAGGGCTTTCCTTTTTCATCACGATAGGAAATCTGTTCATTCTGCCACTGGATAATATCTTTCGGACGAATATCACGCATTTTCTTATCCTTGAAATAGGGCAGTAGCTTTGTCCTCAAGATATGCTCTTTCGTCAGCCAGGTATTGTGTTTCAGTTTCGGCTTCATATCTCTTGTGTATGCCTGAACAAATTCCTCAAAAGTCATATCCAAGTCAGCCGCTTCTTTCATACGGAAATGCCGTTCCCACTCTGTTGCTTCCCGTTTGGTCTTAAATCCCCTCTTAACTTTCCGGCAATTCTTACCAGTCCAGTCATAATAGTGAAAGGACACATACCATGTTCCCCGCTGTTCATCTTTGTACGCCGCCATAATCTCACTCCTTTCCTAATTCGCCTGTGCCATGCCATAAAATTTTTCTTCATAGTATTTTCTGCTCACTCGTCCGGCGATTGTGATAAAACCTTTTGCTTCCAGTTCTTCGTTCATCTGCCGCACC
This sequence comes from Clostridium sp. AF28-12, assembly GCF_003435225.1. Classification (NCBI taxonomy): domain Bacteria; kingdom Bacillati; phylum Bacillota; class Clostridia; order Eubacteriales; family Clostridiaceae; genus Clostridium; species Clostridium sp. AF28-12. Next base: position 12,573 of record NZ_QWGJ01000015.1, read on the forward strand.
AGCTTATAAGCAAATGGTTTGGAAATGCCTAAGTCCTGCGCCACTTCTCCGGCTGTTACAAATAAATCATTTTTCAAATACACGTCCTTCTTTTGGATTTTTAACTTTTTTGTTAAGTTTTGTATTTTCAGTATACTTAACATTTCTGCTATTGTCAATAGCTTTTTTGTTAAGTTTATCTTTTTTATTAAATTTAGCATTTCTGATAAGTTTTTGTTGCCGTATTATTTTAGGTATGCTACAATGTAGGAAACGGGATAACTATTTTCACAGGAGGGCTTTATGGAATACACGATACGAGAAATGACGGTAATGGAATATCCTCTATTGAATGAATTTCTATACGAAGCTATTTTTATTCCAGACGGTATAAAGCCGCCACCGAAAAATATTATCGCTTCTCCCGAATTACAAATTTATGTTGACCGCTTCGGGGCATCAAAAGCTGATTTCGCATTAGTCGCAGAAGTTGAACAAAAAATCGTTGGTGCTGTCTGGGTACGCATTATACACGATTACGGACATATTGATGATGAAACGCCCTCTCTTGCCATCTCTCTATACAAAGAATACCGGGGACAGGGGATAGGAACCGATATGATGAAAGAAATGCTATCTTTGTTGAAAACACATGGTTATGAACGTGTTTCACTTTCTGTTCAAAAGGCTAATTATGCGGCTGAAATGTATCGAAAAATCGGTTTTGATATTGTACGGGAAAACGAAGAAGAATGGATTATGGTGTGTAATTTGTAAAGTTTAAGGAAAGGACACAAAATTATGATACTGGGAGAGCGAATTAAGAGAATCCGCACATTTCGGGGATTAACACAACGAGAACTAGGATTGAAGCTGGGATATGAGGAGCGCAACGCTGATGTTCGTGTGGCACAATATGAATCCGGCTATCGTGTTCCCAAAAAAGATACTCTCATGGAAATTGCCAGGATTTTGAATGTCAACTATATCAATTTTATTATAGAAGCCCCCGGCTGCGCTGAGGACATTATGCAGACTTTTTTCTGGCTTGACGAGGACAACCGCAATACCTTTCATCTGTTTCAGCTTGTCCGCAATCCCGGCAAGTGCAACGTTTCTGATGATAAGTCTGTTCGCTATAATGATAGTGACGAATGGCCTGCTCATGCTCCTGTCGGTATGTGGATTGATTATGGTCTGGTAAATGAATTTCTGCGTGAATGGGGTTTGCGGAAAGAACAGCTAAAAAGCGGAGAGGTTTCAGAGGACGAATATTTTGAATGGAAAATCAACTGGCCAGCTTCCAGCAGTAGCGTTGATGAAAAAGGAAATGACAAGAAAAATAATAGTTATCAATGGAGAAAATCATGATTTCTCATTCAAAATCTTGCTTAAAGAGTTCAACCATGTTATTATTATATAGAACATATGTTTGTTTTTAAGGGAATGGAGGATAAAAATGCTTATAGAAAACTTAACGAATTATTGTGATATGAACTATCGACAAAAATGTCTAAATGAAAATTGTGGCTATTGTAATACATCATGTTCTCATCCTACTGTTTGCCCCCAAGACTGTGAACAATGTCTAGAACAAATTCATTTTCCTTCTAGACACCCCAATGGAAGACTTGATTATACATGTAATAATGTCTTGAATTTTTATGTATGTAAATATTTCCATAAATATGCTTCTGAAATTGAATATGCTTTACATTCTATCAATAGTCTTCCATATAAAGATACATTCAATATATTATCTCTGGGATGTGGAGCATCTCCAGATTTAGCTGCTTTTGAAAACTATTTGTCAAAAAATAATTTTTGCATTCCCGTGAACTACTTAGGTATAGATATAAACCCGCTTTGGAATGACAAGCATAATTTTATTAAAGATTATTTTAAATCAACCTCATATAATCCGGAGTATATTTGCACTGATGTTTTTGAAATTTTTAAAGATCATTACACCGTTGATAAAAATCTTCTTATTTTACAATACCTCATCTCACATTTTTATAACACTGGTAAGTTGACTGCTGTAAATGAATTTTATAAAAACCTAATACAAAATGTTATTAAAAGAATGCAACCTAAATCAATAATAATTATCAATGATGTAAATAGTAATCGTCGTGGAAGAGATTTATTTTTACGATTTTCAGATACTCTATCAAAATACGGGATTCGGCACACATATTCCTGTCGATATTTTGAGTATAACATTCAAAACGAGTATCAACGTTATGGTATCAAATATCCAAGTAAAGATATATTAACTTGGCCTACACCAAATTTGGCACGTTATAATCCGTGGACGGTATGTTCAAGTGCCCAATTAATAATAGAATTGGAGTGATTTTATGATAATAAGTGCAAGTCGAAGAACTGATATCCCTGCTTTCTTTTCCGAGTGGATTATAAACCGCTTAAAAGAACAATATGCCTATGTACGAAATCCAATGAATATTCACCAAGTAAGTAAAATCAACTTATCTCCAGATGTTGTTGATTGTATTGTTTTTTGGAGCAAAAATCCTAAGCCAATAATTAATAAACTTAACGCTTTGAAAGATTATATGTACTATTTTCAATTTACACTTAACGCATATGATAAAGATTTCGAAGAAAATCTTCCTACTTTGTCTACAAGAATTGATACTTTCCAGACATTATCCAATTATATTGGAAAAGAACGTGTCATATGGCGTTATGATCCCATTATCATTAACGAAAAATACTCTATTGATTGGCACATTGAAAGATTCAAATACCTTACAGAACAACTCTGTCTTTATACAGAAAAAGTAACCATAAGTTTTATTGATTTATATACAAAAATCTCCCATAATATCAAAGGGAAAAATATTTATGAATTATCTTATGAGCAAAAAAACACCCTTGCGAGATACTTTGCAGAAATTGCTTATTCACATAACATAGAAATAGATACCTGTGCAGAAGACATTGACTTATCTTCTTATGGCATAACTCATGCTAGATGCATCGATGACAGACTTATTTCAAAGTTACTACATTGTTCCATAGACATAGAAAAAGATAAAAACCAACGATTGGAATGTGGTTGTATTGCAAGCATTGATTTAGGTCTATATAATACTTGTCAAAATGGCTGTATATATTGTTATGCTAATCATAGTTATGCTATTCGTAAGCAAAATTTTGAAACTTATGATCCATTTTCTCCTTTACTCTGTAGTAATATAACAGAATTTGACAAAATAACAGAGCGTAAAGTCAAAAGTCAAAAAAATATGCAACTAAGTCTATTTGACATATAGGTATCAAACAGGTATCACACCACACACTAAGAGCCGGAAAGTCCGCTGTTTATGCGGCTTCCCGGCTCCCTGTTTACTATTCAAACTCAATCGTAGCCGGCGGTTTCCCCGTGCAGTCATAGAGTACGCGGTTAACATGCGGTACTTCGTTTACGATACGGCTGGCAACGGTTCCGAGAACTTCCCACGGAATCTCAGCGGCCTCAGCAGTCATAAAGTCGATGGTGTTTACAGCTCGCAGGGCGATTGCGTAATCGTAAGTTCTCTCATCACCCATAACGCCCACGGAGCGCATATTGGTCAGTGCTGCGAAGTACTGACCGATATTGCGGTCGATTCCTGCCTTTGCAATCTCTTCGCGATAGATTGCGTCAGCTTCCTGTACCATCTTTACTTTCTCCGGTGTTACGGCGCCGATAATACGGATACCAAGTCCCGGACCCGGGAACGGCTGACGGTATACGAGCTTCTCCGGAATTCCGAGTTCCAGACCGGCCTTACGAACCTCGTCTTTGAAGAGGTCGCGGAGTGGCTCAATGATCTCTTTGAAATCAACATAATCCGGAAGTCCTCCGACATTGTGGTGGGATTTGATCACTGCGGATTCTCCGCCGAGACCACTCTCTACAACGTCCGGATAAATTGTTCCCTGTACAAGGAAGTCAACGGCACCGATCTTCTTTGCCTCTTCCTCGAACACACGGATGAACTCCTCGCCGATGATCTTTCTCTTTCTCTCCGGCTCCTCAACGCCTGCTAATTTATCGTAGAAGCGCTGCTGTGCGTTTACGCGGATAAAGTGCAGATCGTACGGGCCATTCGGTCCAAATACTTCCTCGACCTCGTCGCCTTCATTCTTACGGAGAAGACCGTGATCAACGAATACACAGGTGAGCTGGTCGCCGACTGCCTTTGCGAGCATAACGGCTGCAACAGAAGAGTCAACTCCACCGGATAACGCGCAGAGAACTTTTCCATTTCCAACTTTCTCGCGGATCGCTTTGATGCTGTTTTCAACAAATGCGTCCATCTTCCATGTTCCGGCGCATCCACAGACTTCATAAATGAAGTTATGGAGCATCTTTGTACCTTCCTGAGTATGAAGAACCTCCGGATGGAACTGGATCGCATATAATTTCTTCTCCTCGCACTCAGCGGCTGCAACCGGGCAGTCCGGAGTATGTGCGACGATTCTGAATCCAGGTGCTTCTTTCTCGATGTAGTCATTGTGGCTCATCCAGCAGATCGTCTTCTCGGATACATTTCCAAAAAGCTTGCTTGTCTTGTCCACAGTCACTTCGATCTTGCCGTACTCACGGACCGGTGCTTTGCATACATGTCCGCCGAGAACGTGGGACATCAGCTGCGCGCCGTAGCAGAGTCCGAGTACCGGAACGCCCATCTCAAACAGTTCCTTGCTGCATGTAGCAGCACCTTCCTCATAAACGCTGTTCGGACCTCCGGTTAAGATGATTCCTTTCGGATTCATTGCCTTGATCTGTTCGATCGGAGTCCGGTAGGAGTAGATCTCACAGTATACATGGCATTCACGGACACGACGGGCAACCAGCTGATTGTACTGGCCGCCGAAGTCGATAACAATAATTTTTTCCTGATTCATCGGGTGCCTCCTGAAATATGTGCATGTACTTCTTGATAACTGCCCGGCAATCCGCATCGATTTGTGCCGGAATGCCGGACAGATATAAATTTTCCTATTTGGAACTAATTATAAGGGATTCATAGAAACTTGGCAAGTGCTTTCCCTCAAAACCTGTACTTTAATAAGTATGAAGGTTACTGTACTCGGGTAGGAATTTTCTGAACTGAAAATTCCGTACAATACAGTGGTGGTAGTGGATTTTGCCGATTCGGAATGCGAAGCATCGGCAAAATCCTGTTACAGTACATAGTCAGGCATATTGACACCTCGCACAGGCAGCAACATTATTTCTCATACGTTCCCTTTTTAAGGATTTTCCCGTCTCTCATCATAGGCACGCCCATAGCGATCACCGTATCAAGAGAGAGATCTTCATTCATGATCAGGATATCCGCATCACTTTCTTCCTTCACAGCACCCTTTTTCGGATATAATTCCAGAGCCATCGCCGGATTCTTAGTTCCGAGAGCCAGAAGTTCCTCCAAATCCATATTTTCTTCTTTTACCATGTAGACGATCTGACGGTAGATCGTATCCACATCGGAAACACCGATCTCCACAAGTTTTCCTTCTGCATCATAGTTAGACCAGCTTCCCTGTCCGTCGGAGCTCATGGTCACCTTCTCCATTGGAACTCCTTCTTTTTTCGCTTTCTTGACAGCATCTGCAACAGAGTGGAACTTACTTTCAGATTCCCCACAGGTGAGGTCGATCGTTCCGCCCATCTTCGCGAACTTAAACGCATCCTCTAAGAGGTTCGCGTTGCGTCCCACGTGAGTCGGCTGAAATGTTTTCGGCGGAATCGAGGTGCGCTCTAATGCCTCAAATACCGGTTTTAATGTTCTCTTATCTCCGCCCATGTGAAGGCAGATAAATCCAGGTTTTCCACTCAGCATTCCTGCGGTGCGGACATCACTGGCCAGACGGATCAGTTCCTCTGTCGTGATATTCGGCGCACGGTGATCAGAGATCGCAAGCTTCACTCCAAGGATCTCATCGATAAACATAATGTCCTTGCTGACACTTCCGGTCACGGTCGTACTCGGATAACCATAGGCTCCGCAGATCGCATAAGCGGAAATTCCCTCTTCTTTTAACGCTTTTACCTTTGCTAAAAGATTCTCCACGCTTCTGCTGATTCCGTCAGTTCCCAAAAGTCCAAGTACAGTTGTAACACCACCCTTGATCAGGCTGGACAGCTGGACCTGCGGTGCCTGAGTGTGGAAGCTTCCTTCTCCGCCGCCTCCAGTCACATGGACATGACGGTCGATAATACCCGGAGTCACGATCTTTCCGGTTCCGTCGATTACTTCACATCCCTCATACTCCGGCAGATGATCCGCAATTCTTTCGATTCTTCCTCCGGCAATCAGGATATCCTTCACTCCGAGATATTCCGGTGCGTAAACTTTTGCGTTTTTTACTAACAGCATGGGCTTATTCCTCCTGTGTAATCCCTGTTTTACATAACTGCCCGACAGCGGGAAATTCAGTTCAGACAAACCAGCGTACGGCTGAATTGTAATAGAAATTACTGTCGGGCAATTATGATTTTCTTATTATTTTAGTATAACATACCGCCGGAAGTATTCCAAGTGATGATTCAAAACTTTCATTTCTTTACTCGTTACAGTACACGGGCACTCCATGCCCGCGCACTGTAACAGGATTTTGCCGATGCTTCGCATTCCGAATCGGCAAAATCCACTACCATCACTGTATTGTACGGAATTTTCAGTTCAGAAAATTCCTACCCATGAAAAGTAACCTTTACTCGTCTGAACCGGCATCTCCGTTCTCGAGATACCTCTTGACATACTGCCCCGTATAAGACTCCGGAACCTTCACGATCTCCTCCGGCGTTCCTTTCGCGATCACGGTACCGCCGCGGTCTCCGCCTTCCGGTCCCATGTCGATAATATAATCTGCTGTCTTGATCACATCCAGATTGTGCTCGATCACAACCACCGTATTTCCACCTTCGGAAAGCTTTCTTAAGATCTCCACCAGCTTATGGACATCCGCGAAATGGAGTCCTGTCGTCGGCTCATCAAGGATATAGATCGTTTTTCCGGTTCCGCGTCTGGAAAGCTCTGTGGCGAGCTTGATCCGCTGCGCCTCTCCGCCGGAAAGCTCCGTCGAAGGCTGTCCGAGGCGGATATAGGAAAGTCCCACATCGTTCAATGTCGCGATCTTTCTCGCGATAGACGGCACATTCTCAAAGAACTTTAGCGCCTCCTCCACGGTCATATTCAGCACATCGTAAATACTCTTTCCCTTATATTTCACTTCCAGAGTCTCACGGTTGTACCGCTTTCCGCCGCAGACCTCGCAGGGCACATAGACATCCGGAAGGAAATGCATTTCGATCTTGATGATTCCATCACCGCTGCAGGCCTCGCATCGACCGCCCTTCACGTTGAAGCTGAACCGTCCCTTTGAGTATCCCTTCGCCTTTGCGTCGGTAGTCGCCGCGAAAAGATCACGAATCAGGTCAAACACACCGGTATAGGTCGCCGGGTTTGATCGCGGCGTTCTTCCGATCGGAGACTGGTCGATGGCGATGATCTTATCCAGCTGCTCCACGCCGTCGATTCCGTCGTGATCTCCCGGGATCGTCCGGGCACGGTTCAGCTTTTTCGCCAGCGCCTTATAGAGAATCTCGTTGATCAGGGAACTCTTTCCCGATCCTGACACACCGGTCACGCAGGTCATAATTCCAAGCGGCACATCCACATTGATATTTTTCAGATTATTCTCCCTCGCGCCACGGATTTTGATCCAGCCCGTTGGGCTTCTTCTCTCCTTCGGCACCGGAATTTTGATCCGGCCGCTCAAATACGCACCGGTGATCGATTCCTTACACTTCATGATCTGGGCTGCCGTTCCCACAGCGACCACATTTCCGCCGTGTTCCCCGGCTCCCGGACCGATATCCACGATACAGTCCGCCGCCCGCATCGTATCCTCATCGTGCTCCACGACGATCACGCTGTTTCCGAGGTCCCGCAGGTGTTCTAGCGTTTTTAGCAGCTTATCGTTATCTCTCTGATGCAGTCCGATACTCGGCTCATCGAGGATATAAGCAACTCCCACAAGTCCGGAACCGATCTGGGTCGCAAGACGGATTCTCTGTGCTTCGCCGCCGGAAAGAGTTCCTGTCGCCCGGGATAAGGATAGATAATCCAGTCCCACATCGATCAGGAAGCTGATCCTCGCACGGATTTCCTTTAAAATCTGTTCACCGATCATCTTCTGCATCTCGGATAGCTTCAGATCATCGATAAACTCCCTGAATTTTACGATGGACATATTCGTAGCTTCGTAAATATTCAGCCCACCTACTGTCACCGCCAGAGAAGACTGCTTTAAACGCTGTCCATGACATGTGGTACACGGTGTGATCCGCATAAAGCTCTCGTACTCTGCCTTACTGGCCTGAGAGAACGTCTCCCGGTAACGGCGGTTTACGTTCTCGATCAGGCCCTCAAAGGCCACGTCGTAAACGCCGGTTCCGCGCTGTCCCGTATAGTGGACCTTTACTTCCTTTCCGCCGGTTCCGTAGATCAGGATATCATGGATCTCCTTCGGATAATCCTGAAATGGGGTGTCGAGATCAAAGTGGTACTCCGCAGCCAGAGCATCTAAGATCGCCCTCGAAAAGCTTCCCGGCTTCGCGCAGGACTGCCAGCCAAGGACGACGATCGCTCCCTCATTGATACTCAAAGACTTATCCGGGATCATCAGATCCTCATCAAATTCCATCTTATATCCCAGACCGAAGCAGTCCAGGCAGGCGCCAAACGGATTATTAAAGGAGAAGCTTCGCGGCTCCACCTCCTCGATACTGATCCCGCAGTCCGGGCAGGAAAAGCTCTGGCTGAAGTTGATCGGCTCGCCGTCAGCTACATCCACGATCATCAGACCATCGGACAGCTTCATCACTGTCTCTATGGAGTCCGTCAGACGTTTCTCGATCCCCGGCTTCACAACGAGACGGTCCACAACGATCTCAATATTGTGCTTGATGTTCTTCTCCAGCGTGATCTCTTCTGACAGCTCATGTAGATTTCCGTCGATCATCACACGGACGTAACCACTGCGTTTCGCCTGTTCCAGAACCTTCTCATGACGTCCTTTTCTTCCACGGACCATTGGCGCTAATAGCTGGATCTTCGTCCGCTCCGGCAGTGTCATGATCTGGTCCACCATCTGGTCCACTGTCTGCTTGCGGATCTCCCTGCCGCACTTCGGGCAGTGGGGGATACCGATCCTAGCGTACAGAAGACGCATATAGTCGTAGATCTCCGTCACGGTTCCTACGGTGGAACGCGGGTTGCGGTTCGTGGATTTCTGGTCGATGGAGATCGCCGGGGAAAGTCCCTCGATGCTCTCCACATCCGGTTTTTCCATCTGGCCTAAGAACTGGCGCGCGTAGGAAGATAAGGACTCCATATAGCGTCTCTGTCCCTCCGCATAGATCGTATCAAATGCCAGAGAAGATTTTCCCGATCCCGAAAGTCCGGTCAGGACCACCAGCTCATTTCTCGGGATATCCAGGGAAATATTTTTTAAGTTGTGCTCGTTGGCACCTCGTATTTTTATATACTGCTTCGGCATTGTGTTTCTCCTCTTTGCCATGTCTGCTTTTGCTTTATCATTCTCACGGAATTTCCTGAGTATACGCTTCGTCAAGAAATCCGGATATTCTCGCATGCTACGGACTTGTTTCCTGTTACGCCCAGTATATCACATTTCGTTTTTATATGCAAACATTTGTTCGTTTTTATTTAAAGGTAAAATCATTTACCTTTCACAAAATGTGCATCAACGTGCAAGAGACCCCGACAGCAAACTGCCGGGATCTCTCTTTTATGGGGTTCTATGAAATTTTACATCATAAGCTCCTCAAGCTTTTTGTATCCATTCCTACCAGGAAACTTCTACATTATATCCACCGTTCTGATCCTTCGTGATCTTATATTTCACGCCGTCCGCATCTGTCACGGTTCCGCTGGTCTTTACCTTACCGGATTCGTTGACCACATATGTCTTTCCGTCAACGGTGACTTTCTCGTACTTCATTCCTTCTTCCGCACTCACAAGGCGTCCGTTCTCGTAGAGACTTCCGTCCTTCACACCCGTGAATCCGTCGCCTCTCGTTCCGATACTGCCGGAAGTTGTGAAGTAGAATACTTCGTTGTCATGGTTATCGTCGTTGATCACGATCCGCCCGGTCTTCATCTTTCCGTCACTGTCAAAGTAGAACTTTCTGCCGTCGCTCAGCTCCACAAGACCTGTCTTCATGCGGCCCTTTTTATCAAAGCAGTAGGTCTCGCCCTTGATCTTTGCTATTCCGTATCCGCAGGCCTCCGTTGTTTTATAGGATGTGGAGTATGCGCGGCCATCTTTAAAGTAGTACCAGTTTTCCTCAGCGTCATCCGGGGATGCCATATATCTCCAGCCGTTCATCTGCTGTCCGCCGCTGCGGAAGTAGCGAAGGGCATTGACATCGCTGTTGGAGAGGTCGTCACGTCCTGTAGATGTGTAATCAGACTCATTTACCCAGCCAGTCAGCATCCTTCCGCTGTGGTCAAAGATATAGGTCTCACCGGAGATCTTCAGCTCACCATCATAGATCAGCTTTCCACTGGAATTAAAATAGTACCAGTACTCACCCCAGTCATCCTCTCTGTCCGCCAGTTTTCTCCAGCCCGTCGTCATAGCTCCGGAATCTTCTAAATGATAGATCTTACCATCGATCTCCACCCAGCCGATATCCAAAACGGAATCCGTAAAGTGGTACCACACGTCATTGATCTGTTTCCAGCCGTTTGTGTACGCCTTTCCGTTCGCTCCAAAATATCTCCATCCGCTCTCGTTCCAGCGGCTGTTGTTGATGTACTTCCATGTGTTTGTGATCATGACACCATTCTCGTTTACATAATAAGTATCATCGATCAGGCTGTTTGTCTGCATCACTCCATTGTAATCCATATAATACCATGCATCCTTGGAGCATACCCAGTCATTCCGAACGAGGCGTCCGTTGTTGTCATTGTAGTAATACCATTTTCCATTCTGCTGCGACCAGTCCGCAAAAGAGGTCGTCGCCATTCCTGCGGTTAAAATCATCGCCGCAACTGCTGCACCTGCAAAATATCTCTTCTTCATAGAAACCCTCCTCTTCTAAATATTTCCGTTTCCGGAATATACTTTTTCACTTTCCCACCGGTTTCCTTTTCATCGTTCCCACGGTGGCTATTTGTTTTCGATATCTCCGTTAGATATCTTTCGTTTTTTGTTTGTACTTGTATTATACAGAAAACTTCCTAAAAACTCTTCTCTTTTTCCTTACATTTCATTAAAAATATGACGCAAAAATGCGGCAAAAACAGGATTGCATTCCCATTTCTGCCGCATTTAAAATTTTCTTATGATTTGCCGCCGGACACTGCAGTTTCTCCCTATGTCTTACCGCAGCACTGAACGTATATCCGACATTTTTATTTTACTCTGCATCTCCAAACAGACGGTTAACTGCACTGAAGATACCTCTTAAGGATGCTCTCGTGATGTTGGAGCTGATGCCGACACCGTATGTCACCTTGCCGGTCTTCTGATCCATCAGGTGGATATAGGAAGCCGCCTGTGCCCCGGAACCGGATGTCAGCGCATGCTCGCTGTAATCGAGAACCTTGATTGAGATACCAAGCTCCTCCTCCAGTCCGCGTTTCACAGCATCGATTGGGCCGTTTCCGACACCTTCAAACTGTTTTGTCTCGCCGTGGTTAGAGTAGGTAACAACAGCAACGGTTGTGAACTGGTCTCCGGACTCGAAATCTGTGGTCTTGCACTTGCGGAAGTGGTACGGTTCCTTGCGGTCGAGATACTCGATGCGGAACTCTTCCATGATCTGTTCCGGTGCGACCTCTCCCTGCTTCTCTGCGATCTTCTGGATCACATCCGCGAACTCTTTGTGCATGCCGCGTGGAAGCTTGAATCCAAAGAAGCTGTCCATAACGAAAGCAACACCGCCCTTTCCGGACTGGCTGTTGATACGGACCACCGGCTCGTACTCTCTTCCGATATCGGACGGATCGATCGGCAGATACGGAACCTGCCAGATCTCGCTCTTTCTTTCCATAAGCACATGCATTCCCTTGTTGATAGCATCCTGATGGGAACCGGAGAATGCAGTAAATACCAGCTTTCCAGCGTACGGATGACGCGGATCGATATGCATCTTTGTGCAGCGCTCGTAAACTTCCGCGATCTTCTTGATATCGCCGATTTCAAGCTCTGGGTCGATTCCCTGAGAGAACATATTGTAGGCGATGGTCAGGATATCCACGTTTCCGGTACGCTCACCATTTCCGAACAGGGTTCCCTCAACGCGGTCAGCGCCTGCAAGCATTGCAAGTTCTGCAGCAGCGACACCTGTTCCGCGGTCATTATGCGGATGAACGCTTAAAATGATGCTCTCGCGGTTCTCCAGATGTTTGCTCATCCACTCGATCTGGTCTGCAAATACGTTCGGCGTCGTCATCTCGACAGTGGACGGAAGGTTGATGATCATCTTATTGTCCGGTGTCGGTCCCCATGCTCTCTGGACCGCGTTGCAGATATCAAGCGCATAGTCCATCTCTGTTCCGGTAAAGCTCTCCGGGGAATACTCCAGGATCACTTTTCCGTCATAATCTTTCATGTACTTCTTTACCATATCGACACCGTCGATTGCGATCTGCTTGATCTCCTCACGGTCCATATGGAATACAACATCACGCTGTAAGGTGGATGTAGAGTTGTAAATATGCACAACTGCCTTCGGGATTCCCTGAATGGACTCGAAGGTTCTCTTTAACAGGTGATCACGGCACTGGGTCAGAACCTGAACCGTCACATCGTCCGGGATCAGCCTGCGTTCAACGAGCTGTCTTAAAAAGTCAAATTCGATCTGGGAAGCGGCCGGGAAACCGATCTCGATCTCCTTGAAGCCCATCTGCACCAGCATATTGAACATTTCAATCTTCTCTTCAACGACCATCGGCTCTACAAGGGCCTGGTTGCCGTCGCGCAGATCCACGCTGCACCAGATCGGCGCCTTCTGGATCTCTTTATTCGGCCACTCCCGCTCCGGGTAATTCATGACCGGTACTCTCTGATATCTCTTATAATTCATCATAGTTTCTTTCCTCCGCTTTTCTGATAAAAGTTATTTTCATTCCTGCATTTCATGAATTTCTGTAATCATGCAGTCTTTCCAGGCACTGCAGTTTCCCTCCAGCTTCATAGTTGCAGGCCACGGAGTCGGTAAACCACGCTGTACTTCTCAATTATAAACAATGTTACGCTTTTAGGTCTAACCCCATTTTCATCAGTCCTTTTTTTGTGAAATTCAATCGACGGTCGCGTTTTTGACCGTCCTTTTCCGTTTTTTCATTATATCACTGTAAAAAAGGAATCGCAAGGATCTATGCCATAACATTTAGATATAGGAGATATGAAGTGTTACAGTACACGGGCACTCCATGCCCGCACACTGTAACAGGATTTTGCCGATGCTTCGCATTCCGAATCGGCAAAATCCGCGGTCATAACAGTATCATACGGAATTTTCAGTTCAGAAAATTCCTACCCATGAAAAGTAACTACGAAGTCACTGTACACCTCCCAAGCCTTTCTGAGATTATAACCATATGTAAAATGAGGCAGCAAATTATTTCACTGCCTCATCCTTCATATTTTATATTTCAAGCGATCAGCTTTCTGTCACATGACCTTTTTTCTTCAATACATCGATCACCTGATCCACATACTTTTCGCAGATCTCCGGTGTCTCCGCCTCGACCATAACGCGGATCAGCGGCTCTGTTCCGCTCTGGCGGAGGAGAAGTCTTCCGTCATTTCCGAGTGCCTCATCAACAGCCTTTCCTGCTGCCTGCACATCCGGGTCATTTAATGCCGCCACCTTGTCTGCCACGCGGACATTTTTTAAGAGCTGCGGAAGGATCGTAACCTCGGAAGCAAGCTTTCCGAGCGTCTCCTTCTTCTCCAGCATAACCTCCATGATCTTTAAGGACGTCAGGATTCCGTCACCGGTAGTCGCGTACTTGCTGAAAATGATATGTCCGGACTGCTCACCTCCGAGGCAGTTTCCGGTCTTGGACATGTTCTCGTATACATATTTGTCGCCGACAGCCGTCTTCTCGTAGCCGATGCCCTCACGGTCAAGTGCCTTGTAAAGGCCAAGGTTTGACATAACTGTGGTAACGATCTTATTGTTGCGCAGAAGTCCCTGTTCCTTCATATATTTTCCGCAGATATAGAGGATCAGGTCGCCGTCCACGACGTTTCCGTTCTCATCCACAGCCAGGCAGCGGTCCGCGTCACCATCATAGGCAAAGCCCACATCGAGACCTTTCTCCTTCACGAATTTCTGAAGGTTTTCAATATGAGTGGAACCGCAGTCGCGGTTGATGTTCAGTCCGTCAGGCTTGTCATTGATGACGTATGTGTCAGCGCCGAGGGCATCAAATACGCTCTTCGCAACGGAGGAAGCACTTCCGTTGGAGCAGTCGAGACCGACTTTCTTGCCCTTGAAGGATCTCGTCGCAATGGAGATCAGATAACCGATGTAGCGGTTTCTTCCTGCCGCGAAGTCCTGCGTTCTTCCGATATTCTCTCTCTTCGCGAGCGGGATCTCTTCCATCTCTCCGTCTAAGTACTTCTCGATCTCTGTGATCACGCTCTCCTCGAGCTTCTCGCCGTTGCCGTTCATGACCTTGATTCCATTGTCATAGTACGGATTGTGGCTGGCGGAGATCATGATCCCACAGTCAAAATCTTCCGTGCGGATCACATGGGACACACTCGGAGTTGTTGTTACATGTAAAAGATAAGTGTCAGCGCCGGATGCCGTGAGTCCCGCCGCAAGGGAGTACTCAAACATATAGCTGGAGCGTCTCGTGTCTTTTCCGATCACAACTCTGCAGTGGTCTCCCTTGGCCTGTTTTCCATAATACCAGCCGAGAAATCTTCCGACTTTATACGCGTGTTCCACGGTAAGATCGACGTTTGCCTCGCCGCGGAAGCCGTCGGTACCAAAATATTTTCCCATTCCTCAATTTCCTCCATATACCGCGAACCTTATAGAGAATCGGACATTTCCATAAAACAATATCCTCATTCTCTATAGAGTCCGCGGTTTTCTGTCTCTTCATAGATTATGCGCATCTGCACCAAACTGTCCGGCATTGATACGCTGCTGACAGGACTTCGCAGATCCTGTTTTCTCTGATAAAACAGGCTGCCGGAGAACATGTCTTCACCGACAGCCGTATGTCTTTTTATAAGCAGGACCGGTCCTTCGCCGCCAAATCCTGATCTTTATCCCAGTCCGGTAAGGCTCCACCTCTTTCAGGCAGTGAACCCTTCTACCAGGTGATCTCCTTCAGATATCTCGCAACCGCGTCCTTCCACTCCGGAAGACGCTCGAAGCCGTTCTCTGTAAGCTTTTCCTTGCTCATCCGGCTGTTCATCGGGCGTTTTGCCTTTGCTGCCGGATACTCATCGGAATGCACCGGTGTCACCTTGACATCCATGCCGGCTGCGCGGAAGATCTCGCACGCGAACTCATACCAGGAGCAGAGTCCCTCGTTGGTCGCATGGTATCTGCCGTATTTGTCGGTCTGGATCATATCAACAAGGAGTCTTGCGAGATCGTAGGTGTAGGTCGGGGACCCGATCTGGTCATCAACGACAGATGCAGCTCCACGCTCCTTTCCGATCCGCAGCATGGTCTTGATAAAGTTCTTGCCGTTTACGCCGAATACCCAGGCGATGCGGACGGTAAAGAATTTCTCTACCAGCTCCTCGACTGCAAGCTCTCCCTCATATTTGGACTGTCCATAGACATTCAGTGGATGTCTCTCGTCATCCGGCTCCCACGGGCGGGTTCCCTGTCCGTCGAACACATAGTCCGTGCTGATGTACATCATCTTAATGCCGAGCTTTTTGCAGACTTCCGCGATATTTCTTGTCCCGCCTGCGTTGACCTTCATGCAAACATCCACATTGTCCTCCGCTGCGTCAACTGCTGTATAAGCGGCACAGTGGATGACCGCCTCGACATTTGCCTCCGTGATCACACGGTCACATGCCTCTTTATCGGTAATATCCATCTCCGCAAGATCGACTCCGATCGGAGTCAGACCGCGTTTTTCCATCTCATTTACAACGTCATGACCAAGCTGGCCTTTTACGCCTGTTACTAAAACTCTCATGTTCGCGTTATTCCTTTCACCTGAAAGTGCCTTACTTTAAATCCTTACCGAGGCGGTCGCCGTACATATTATCAAAGTAATTGCTGTACTCACCGCTTAAGATGTGCTTCCACCAGTCTTCGTTGTCCAGATACCACTGGATCGTCTGCTGGATACCGGTATCAAAGTTGTATTTCGGCTTCCAGCCAAGCTCTGTCTCAAGCTTTGTCGGGTCGATGGCGTAACGTCTGTCGTGGCCCGGGCGGTCTGTTACGAATTTAATGAGGCTCTCCGGCTTATTTAATGCCTTTAAGATCGTCTTAACGACCTCAAGGTTTGTTCTCTCATTGTGTCCGCCGACGTTATAAACCTCACCGACACGTCCGTTGTGAATGATCAGGTCGATGGCCTCACAGTGGTCGGAAACATGGAGCCAGTCGCGGACATTCTCGCCTGTTCCGTATACCGGAAGCGCCTCGTCAGCGAGAGCACGGCTGATCATCAGCGGGATTAGCTTCTCCGGGAAGTGGTACGGGCCGTAGTTGTTGGAGCAGCGGGAGATCGTCACCGGGAGTCCGTAGGTTCTGTGGTAAGCGAGAACGAAAAGGTCAGCGCTTGCCTTGGAGGAAGAGTACGGGCTGGAGGTGTGGAGCGGTGTCTCCTCTGTGAAGAAGAGGTCCGGGCGGTCCAGCGGAAGATCTCCGTAAACCTCATCGGTGGAAACCTGATGGTAACGCTTGATCCCGTAGGTGCGGCATGCGTCAAGCAGCGTTGTGGTTCCCATTACGTTTGTCCGGACAAAACTCTCCGGATCTACAACGGAACGGTCTACATGGCTCTCCGCTGCGAAGTTTACGACGATATCCGGTTTCTCTTTCTCGAAGAGGTCGAATACGAATTTGCGGTCTGCGATATCACCCTTTACGAACTTGTAGTTCGGCTTGTTCTCGACCGGTTTTAATGTCTCAAGGTTTCCGGCGTATGTTAAGAGATCGAGGTTTACGATCTGGTACTCCGGGTATTTGTTTACCATATGGTGGATGAAGTTGCCGCCGATAAATCCGGCGCCGCCTGTTACGATGATTTTCATGTGTTTATTTCTCCTTCATGAACATGATCCTGACTGCAAAATTTCCCTACAGGAATACACTCAGCTCATGTTCCATCCTTTCCTGTATCAGTTCAGAAGCTTTCACTCAAGCGCTTTGTGTTTGGGCGTGAGTGCGCTGAAATCCTGCTGTTTTTTCTCTTTACTTATCTGCGTGTCCCGGCAGTTTGTCGATATATTTTCCGTCGATGACATCCTTTAAGTACTGGCCGTACTGGTTCTTCTTATAGATCTCGTATGCGGCCATAACTTCTTCCTTGGAGATCCAGCCATTCGTGTAGGCGATCTCTTCCAGACACGCGATCTTTCTGTGCTGGTGGGTCTCGATGGTCTTAACGAAGTTTGTGGCCTCAACTAAGGACTCGTGGGTACCGGTGTCAAGCCATGTAAAGCCCTGTCCTAAAAGTGTTACATCCAGCTCGCCGTTCTCAAGGTAGATGCGGTTTAAATCTGTGATCTCAAGCTCGCCTCTTGCGGACGGCTTTAAGTTCTTCGCATACTCGACAACGCGGTTATCGTAGAAGTAAAGACCGGTCACGCAGTAATTGGACTTCGGTTTTTCCGGCTTCTCTTCGATGGAGATCGCTTTTCCAGTCTCATCGAACTCAACGATACCGAAACGCTCCGGATCATCGACATAGTAGCCGAATACGGTTGCGCCTTTCTCCTTCTCTGCTGCCGCACGGAGACGTTTCTTTAAGCCCTGTCCATGGAAGATGTTGTCGCCGAGGATCATGGCTACAGAGTCACCGTCGATGAACTCTTCACCGATGATGAACGCCTGTGCAAGTCCGTCCGGGCGCGGCTGTACTGCGTAGGATAAATTTACGCCGAACTGCTTTCCGTCACCTAACAGTGCCTCGAATCTCGGGGTATCGTCCGGTGTGGAGATGATGAGGATATCTCTGATTCCTGCGTTCATCAGCACGGATAACGGATAATAGATCATTGGTTTATCATAAATTGGTAAAAGCTGTTTGGAAGTTACCTTCGTGAGCGGGTACAGTCTTGTGCCGCTTCCGCCGGCAAGTATGATTCCTTTCATATGCTCTCCTTTTCTCATCTGTTTTTGGGCACACTACGCCCTATACTGGGGTCATTATAGCATAAATGCCTTTTCTTTTAAAGGTACTTCCTCTTATAATTCTCTTAAAAAACATGAAGATTTTTGTGGATTTTTTATAATTTCCCCATATTTCACATCATACCTATGATGTTCGCTGTCCGTTTTCCTCTGCAGACATCTGTTTTTCCTTCTGACTCTTTTCTTAACTGCTCTGCACCTTCTTCGACATTCATTTCCCTTTGCAGTTCTATTCTTAAATATTCTTATAGACTATCCCTTTATTTAAGAAAATTCGCTGAAATCATACCACAGGACCATACTTAAAAACCGGAACTTTTCCCAATTGCAAATCTTATAAAAATATGTTAGAACCTATATTATATTTTTTTCTGGAGGATGTATCTACATATGAATAATCATCTTTTCAGCCGGAACGACCTGGTGCGCCTGATCATCCCCCTGATCGTGGATCAGTTTTTACAGGTCGCCGTCGGTCTTTCCGACTCTATCATGGTCGCGCGGGTCGGGGAAGCCGCCGTCTCCGGTGTTTCCCTGGTCGACACGGTCATGCTTCTCATCATCAATATTTTCACGGCTCTCGCCACCGGCGGCGCGGTGATCGCCGGGCAGTATCTTGGAAGAAAAGATCCGAAGACCGGCTGCGAGGCGACCGCCCAGCTTTTTAACTTCACATTCCTGTTCTCGATCTTTATTATGATCCTCGGCTACCTCGGACAGAACGTAATCCTGTACCATGTATTCGGAAAGATCGAGCCGGAAGTCATGAAGGACAGTCGTACCTACCTGCTGATCGTTCTGTCTTCCATCCCGATGATCGCCATGTACAACGCGGGAGCCGCGATCTTCCGTGCTATGGGAAATTCCAATATCGCCATGAAGACCTCACTACTCATGAACTCCATCAATGTATTCGGAAACGCACTTTTAATCTTCGGATTCCACCGCGGTGTCGAGGGCGTTGCGATCCCGACGGTCGTGTCCCGAGGTGTTGCCTGCGTGGTGATTCTTATTTTGTTAAACAACCAGAAACATGAACTTCACATTTTGCACCCATACCCGTTTAAGATCAAGTGGAATGTGCTGAAAAAGATCCTCTATATCGGAATTCCGAACGGCCTGGAGAACAGTATGTTCCAGCTTGGAAAGATCGCCGTTTTAAGTCTCGTCTCCGGTCTCGGAACCGCATCCCTGGCAGCGAACGCGGTCGGCAATAATATCGCGAACTTTGCGATCCTGCCCGGCATGTCCTTCGGCTTTGCACTTATCACGGTCTGCGCCCAGTGCGTCGGCGCGGGAGATTTCGAGCAGGTAAAATATTACACAAAGCACATGATGCGCGTGGAGTATCTCTGCCTGATCGCATCAAACCTCATCGTGATCCTGGCGCTGCCGTTTATCCTGTCGGTCTATAATCTCTCCGACGAGGCCGCCCGGTATGCAAACGATATTATCCTGTATCATGCTGCCTGCGTTGTGACGATCTGGCCGCTGTCCTTCACGCTGCCGAATACGCTGCGCGCCGCGGCGGATGTGAAGGTCACCATGGTGCTCTCCATCATCTCCATGTGGGTGTTCCGGTTTGGTTTCAGCTACCTGCTGACCATGGTGTTCCATATGGGAATCTTCGGTGTCTGGGTTGCTATGACCATCGACTGGCTTGTCCGCGGGATCTTCTTTGTCTGCAGGTATAAGAGCGGACGGTGGCAGAAGATTATTTTCTCATAAAGAGAATGTGCCTTTTGTGAAATAGGGAATTTCTTGGAATTTCCCATTTTTTCAAGTCGAACGTCCATGAGACTTGACGCGTAATTCTGGTCAGCGCAAGCTGACATATTCTTTACAGAATCACTGCGCATCCTCGCGGAGCGTCTCTCTCAGTCGGAGACCTAACTCCCACTGAGACTAATCTGTTATGACTCACCACCTGAAGAGGTGGGAGTCTTCTCGACTGAGGTAAAAAATACCTTCAAAGATCATTTTTGATCCTCGAAGGTATTTTTTAATTAGTTCTCATTCATTTTTGCAAGCTTCGCCGCCTGGTCTGCTGCGATCAGGCTGTCGATCAGTTCCTGAATATCGCCGTCCATGATGGCATCGATCTTATAGAGTGTCAGCTTGATCCTGTGGTCTGTCACACGTCCCTGCGGGAAGTTGTAGGTACGGATCTTCTCGGAGCGGTCGCCGGTACCGATCTGGCTGCGACGCTCTGCCGCTTCCTCATTCTGACGTCTCTCAAGCTCCATATCATATAACTTGGAGCGCAGTAAACGGAACGCTTTTTCCTTATTCTGAAGCTGGGACTTCTCAGTCTGGCTGTAGATCACGATTCCTGTCGGAATATGGGTTAAGCGCACCGCGGAGTCTGTGGTGTTGACACACTGTCCGCCGTTACCGGACGCACGCATAACATCGATACGGATATCCTTGTCGTCAATCACAACGTCAAACTCTTCTGCCTCCGGCATGATCGCAACGGTTGCGGTAGAGGTATGGATCCGTCCGCCTGACTCTGTCTCCGGGACACGCTGTACACGGTGGACGCCGCTCTCATATTTTAACTTGGAGTAAGCGCCATGTCCCGTGATCATGAACTCCACTTCCTTCATTCCTCCGATTCCACTCTCACTGACGTTGATCATCTCTGTCTTCCAGTGCTGGCTCTCCGCATAGTGCACGTACATGCGGTATAACTCGGAAGCGAATAACGCCGCCTCGTCTCCGCCTGCACCGGCACGGATCTCAACGATAACGTTCTTCTCATCGTTCGGGTCTTTCGGAAGAAGCAGGATCTTTAACTCCTGTTCCAGCTCCTCGATCCTCTTCTTCGCATCGGCAAGCTCTTCCTTCGCGAGTTCCTTCATCTCCTCGTCGCTCTCCTCGTCGAGAAGCGCCAGGCTGTCCTCGACATCCTGTTTCGCCTGCTTATACTGCTTGTAGGCGTCAACGATCGGCGCCAGGTCTGCCTGCTCCTTCATCAGCTTGCGGAATTTTCTCTGGTCTTCCGCCACCGACGGGTTATTTAATTCCAGCATCAGTTCTTCGTAATGCCGTAACATGTCATCCAAACGGTCAAACATCTATAAAACCTCCTCATACGCCTGCGGTCTGCCAGGCGCCGCACACGACGCGGTCTTTTCCTGCCAGATCCTGAATCACTCTTGTATCCTTAAAACCATGGTTATCCAGCAGTTCCTTCACCGCCATCCCCTGGTCATATCCGATTTCAAAATACACATGTCCTCCCGGCGTCAGATGTTTGGCACATTCTTCTGCCAGAATTCTGTAAAAATAAAGCCCGTCCGCGGTCCCGTCAAGAGCTCCTCGCGGCTCATGGTCCCGCACTTCCGGTTCCAGCTCTTCGATAACTGCGCTGGGGATGTAGGGTGGGTTGGAAACGATCACATCAAACTGTTCTGTCTCCGGAAAATTGCTGAACATGTCACTGTGGCGGAATGTTACACCTGCCTGCGACAGCTTGCTGGCTTCAGAAACCATGCGTTCTTCAGAATTATCCTGTTTATTCTGATTGTTTGTCAAATTCGTGCAATTCTGTATTTGTTCTGTCCTGCTGCTGACTGCATCATTATTTACATCGTTGTTTTCAAGAATCTCTTCTGAATTTCTTTTTGCAACCTTTAACGACTCTTCCGAGATATCCGCGCCTTCCACATGCGCATATCCTCCAAGCTTCTTCAAGCTCACCGCAATACAGCCGGATCCAGTACACATATCAAGGATCGAAATATCCTTATCCTTCTGCTCCTGCAGCACAAGCTCCACCAGCGTCTCCGTATCCTGCCTCGGGATCAGTACATGCTCATTGACAAAGAACGAAAGTCCCATGAACTCCTGTTGTCCTATGATCTGCTGCAGCGGAATGCGGGCTGCGCGTTTTTTCAGTGCGTGCTCATACGCTGACAGTTTCTCTTTCAGCCACAGTTCTGCACAGTCCAGCGCGTTACCGCTCTCTAAAAGATCTCCGTGCTGCTCCTGCACAGCGATCTTCTGTGCCGTGCTTCCGACAATGTTCTCCCTTGCGCAAAGAAAATACTGCGCCCTGGAGATCCCGAAGCTCTGCTCAAACAGATACCAGGCGTCAAGATCCGCCTCCACAATCCCCGCATTCTTTAAGATCTTTTTTCCGTAGTTTAGGACATCTGCCCAGATCTTAAATTCACACACACTATTTCCCGCGCATAGATCATCTCCGGACCGACCTGTTCCAGCCCCGACAGCGTTCTTCATCTCGCTCATGCCGTTATCTCCTGCGCGTTCTTCCCTGTCTGATCTTCTCTCTCAAAATATCCTGCCGGATACTGCTCCGGGAAATTTTCTTCCAGATATTTCTTCCAGTCAAACACAGCCTCGACCGCGACGATCGCTACCTCGATCATCGAGTCATCCGGCTCCTTTGTCGTAAGTCCCTGCATCCACATGCCCGGACGGCTGACGATGTCCATGATCTTCGAATTGCTGGTTCCTGCAAGGCGGAGCACCTCATAGGAGACACCCGCGATCACCGGGATCAGGACGATCCGGCTGACGATCCGAAGCCAGATCGTATCTACACGGACCACCATGAAGAACAGGATGCTGATCACCATAACGATCAGAAGAAAGCTCGTTCCGCAGCGCTTATGCTCTTTGGAGCTTTTTCTTACATTCTCCACGTTGAGCACAAGGCCATGCTCTAAGCAATTGATGCATTTATGTTCCGATCCGTGGTACATGAACGTCCGCTTGATGTCCTCCATCCGTGAGATCACCTTAATGTAGGTGATGAAAATCGCAATTCGGATACAGCCTTCAAGAATCGCCATCACAGTCTCAGAGTGGATAAATTTCCGGAAGATTCCCGCGATCAAAAGCGGGAGTACCA
This sequence comes from Clostridium sp. AF28-12, assembly GCF_003435225.1. Taxonomy (NCBI): domain Bacteria; kingdom Bacillati; phylum Bacillota; class Clostridia; order Eubacteriales; family Clostridiaceae; genus Clostridium; species Clostridium sp. AF28-12. The sequence continues at coordinate 35,855 of NZ_QWGJ01000015.1, forward strand.
TAAAGATCGCAATCGCCATAAAGATGGAGAATACCATCACCGCCGACATAACGACATTATCTACTTTTTCACCAAATGTATCGATCAAAAATTTCTCGAACTTTCCCGGCTCCTCGTCCTCCTCATCGTCCTCAAAGAAGCTTGCCGACCATGTCAGGGAACGCATTCCCAGGATCATGGAGTCCGCGAAACTAAAGATTCCTCTCACAAACGGCAGGGAGAAAAACTTTACTTTTTCTGTCATGCTCACATAGGTATCTTTCTTGACAACGATCTCGCCGTCCGGCTTTCTGACAGCCGTGGCGTAATTGTCCTTGTTCTTCATCATGATACCCTCTAATACTGCCTGTCCCCCGATACCGGAATATTTCAAGATTTTACCTCCATATATGTCTCATAGTGTCATACCAGAATCGCTCCGCACTTCGTGCTCCCGCGATTCTCCACAAACATTCATAATCCGCTCATTTTTCTTACGAAAAATGGCTGCTTGTTCATGTTTGTGCGGGAATCAAAGAGAAAAAATCCCCTGCAAGCAAGCTTGCGTTGATTTTTTCTCCTTGATTCCCTGTATGACAAAAAAGGCTGAGTTTTCAGAGTTATCCAAAAGCTCAACCTTTCACTAATCAAACCTTATTTGTCTGTTTTCATACCATACTTACGGTTGAACATCTCGATACGTCCGCGAGCGGAAGCAGCCTTCTGCTGACCAGTATAGAATGAATGGCATTTGGAACAGATTTCTACGTGAATGTCTTTCTTGGTAGAACCAGTTACAAATTCATTACCGCAGTTGCAAACGACCTTGGCCTGATAGTAATTTGGGTGGATTCCCTGTTTCATGATTTTCACCTCTTTAAAATTTTTGGTACATGACTGACAGTCACGTTACGTTAATAAAAAATAATACAGCTTTACAGCCATATGTCCTGTTCCGCCAGAACAGCTTAATAATTATAGCATATGCATACTGCTAATGCAAGTATATTTTCCGCGGTTTTTCATGATTTTTGCAGGTTATCCACAATGACCGCAGGCAGCCCGTCATTTTTCCACTTCCCGCTGCTACTGTTCCACAGATTCACAGACATAGAGGGAACATACCTCACCGTTAAAGACCTGGGCACCCGCGTAGAGAGGCTCCCTGTCGTACGTATAGGCAACACTCTTAATATACAGAAGCGGAGCTCCTTTCTTTACTTTCATCAGCTTTGCCTCTGCTGCTGTGGCCCGGCATAACTCGATCTGCTTTTCTGACGTGATAACACGCACCTTCGCCTCCTCCTGAAGGCATTCAAACAGAGAGTTATCATCAAACTTCTTCTCCAGGAGGAATGAGTATTTCACTGGAAAATAGTTTCTCTCGATCGTCACCGGTTCACCATCGGCTGTCCGCAGCCGGGAAATATAGATCACGTATGCTCCCGGCTCCAGATTTAACTGTTTCCGAATCTTTTCATCAGCGTGAACCAGCTTGTTCTCCAGCATCTGTCCGCCCGGTTTCATATTCATATGATGACACATCTCTGAGAAACTCTGAAGGTTTTTAATATCTTTCGCAAATTTCTGGCGACAGATAAAAGTTCCCTTTCCCTGTTTTTTCTCGACCAGTCCCTGACTTACCAGATCATCCACAGCTCTGCGGATCGTGATCCGGCTCACTTTATACTGTTCTGCCAGTTCCGCCTCCGTTGGAATTCTTCCTGTTGCATTGTATACTCCGTTTTCAATATCGCGTTTTAGACATTCTACGACCTGTACATATAATGGAACAATGCTGTTTGGATTCATATTTATTTCCATACACCCCTCCTTCTACCCCATTCTTTCAGAGCAGTTAATTATACTAATTAGATATATAATGTTATATACACTATAATACTATTTGTACTATTAGATAGCAAGATATTTTTTCTCTTCGCCTTGTATTTCTAATTTTTTTCTCAAACACAAAACAGGCTGACATCCACATTCCGTAGGCATCAACCTGTCTTATATCTCATTTGTAATTCAAGTCAAACAGCTGTGAGACTGGGCTCCCACGGGGACGCATTTACCAGTATTCACCACTTGAAAGAGGTGAAAGTCTTCTCTGACTGAGATAAATTAATGAGCAATTAATAATCAAATTTCCACATGTAACGACGATAGGTCATCGGATGCATTCTCACATCTGCCATCGCAGAGATGAACTGTTTGGAGATCGGGTGGAACAGAAGAGAGTTAAAATACTCTGCAACTCTCTCATCCAATTCGCCTAAGCCCAGCTCCTCGGCATCAATGATCCAGTGATGTCCGCCGAACTGATTTAAGAAGCGCTCTGCTCTCTCATCCACCGGACGTGTGCGTCCTACGCTCTTAAATAACAGAATTGCCAGATCCTTGTCGCATGTCTCAAATGCGCCGTGGAAATACTCACCGGAATGGATCGGAACACAGTGGACGGTCTGCATCTCCTGGAAGAAGCAGAATGCGTCAGAATAGGAAACTTCCCACGCAGCTCCGCTGGACATTACGTTCCATACGGTGTCATCCTTATATGTCATGGCGAATTTTGCTGCTTCCGCGCGAACATCCTTGTATGCCTTACCGTAGATCGTCTCTAACTTCTCGAAAGCCTCCAGAGCCTGATCATATGCCTCATAATTATCGTACTCTTTTAAGAGCCAGAACGCGATCTTTAATGCTGTACCCTGACTGTTGTAATGAACAAGTGTCGGGTCCTTATACCACTCGTCTGCGTGATAATATGTTACATAATAATCAGCTGTCTGGGCTGTCAGGGAATCCGCGTAGCCGGATAATCCGATGGTGACCGCGCCCTTTGCCTTAGCCACTTTCAGCGCTTCTACGGTCTCTGCCGTCGCCTTTGTGGATGTGCCGATCACAAGAGTGTTTTTATCTACGTTCTTCGGGGTCGCATTGACGAACTCGCTGCTGTTGTAACCCTGAACACGGATGGAACTCTCCTGATTTAATAAAAAGCGTGCCGGATAGGAAGATGCGAAAGAGCCTCCGCAGGCTACAAAGATCACCTGCTTTAAGCCGCCGTTTTTATCCAGATCTGCTTTTGCCTTTGTCATCACATCGATGACTTCCTGCATCCCTTTGATCATAGGAATATCCTCTCTTTCTTACAATTGATTTTTATCCACGGAGCGCTTTGGTTGCCTGCTCATCTACATGGTAATCAACTCCATCGGATACAACAACCACACCGTATTCCTTCTTTGCTGCCTCTGCAGATACTTTTTTCTCTCTAACGTCCTTCAATACCTTTTCCGGATCACGTTTCATCGGATCACCGTAACCGCCGGCACCAGGTGTTGTAACACGGATCACATCGCCCTTCTTTAACGGGAAGCTTGTCGTCTTATGGCCCATCTTTGTGACGGTGCCGTCTGTCGCAACGCGGTAGAATGCGCCTGCTGCGCCCTCTTTGCCGCCTGCAAGTCCCCACGGATGGAATTTATGACGATCCCCAAGTCCTGTGTATGCCACATCATCCTGCAGCACTTCAAGCTCACGCTCAATTCCAAGACCGCCGCGGAACTGACCTGCTCCGCCGGTATCTTCCTTCAGTTCATATTTTCTGGCAAGGATCTTTGTGAACTCCATCTCTGTTGCCTCTATCGGCATGTTGGATGTATTTGTCATATTTACCTGAACACCGGACAGGCCATCTAAGCCCTTGGAAGCTCCGCCGCCTCCGGCGATAACCTCATGGAAAATAAATACGCTGTCCGTACCGATCGCACCTTCACCAGCTAAGATCGTCGTGGTGCACGCGCCATTTCCTGCGGTAACTACGGTATCCGGGAAGATCGGAGCGAGGGCACCGAAGATCGCGTCCGGAATTCTCTGCTGGCAGTCGATCTGCGCTCCAATCGGGCTCGGCTCTGTCGGATTTACAATGCAGCCCTTCGGAGCAATGATCTTGATCGCACGGTTGATTCCCTCATTGGCTGGGATATCGTCGCCCATCAGGGCTTTTACTGCGAAGAATACTGCCGCTTTTGTACACGGATACGGTACGTTGATCGGAGCTTTGATCTGATCTGCAGTTCCTGTAAAATCGATCGTTAAATCGTCGCCCTTGATAGTTACTTTCACCTTGATCGGAAGCGGATCCGGATATTTGTCTCCGCAGCCGTCTACATAGTCCGTGTAGTTATACTCGCCGTCCGGAAGCTCTGCAACGACGGCGCGGACACGGCGCTCGGAGTAGCCTACCAGTTCCTTCATGCACGCGATCAGGTCATCCTGGTAGCGGGCATATGCTTCCTGGATCCTCTGCACACCGATCAGGTTTGCAGACATCTGTGCAGTCAGGTCTCCCTCACGCTCCTGTGGAACACGGGTATTATCAAGAAGGAGATCAAGAACGCTGCTGATCGTCTCGTCATTTTCGCGGATACGGATCACCGGAATACGGATACCTTCCTGGAATAAGCTGTCGGCGTCACCGGATGTGGAACCCGGTACTTTACCGCCGATATCGGAATGATGGGCAATGTTTGCGATCCAGCCCACCAGCTTATCGCCTGCAAAGGCCGGAGCCGCGATTACGATATCCGGCAGGTGGTTGCCACCACCGTGATACGGATCGTTAGCGATAAACATATCGCCCGGACGGACATTTTCTTTTCCGAATTTCTCATAAATATTGGGAACTACACTCAGCATGGAGCCTAACAGTGCAGCTAAACTTTCTACCTGCGCAACGCTGTTTCCATCCGGATCGATCACAGCCGTACAAACGTCACGGCGTTCCTTCATATTGGTGGAGTATGCACTGCGGACAATGATTCCGTAAGTCTCCTCAGCAATGGACATCAGGAGATTGCGGACAACCTCAACAGTTACGGTATCGATCTGCTTTGCCATCTTACTTCTCCTCCTCACGAATCTTTAAGTTATGATATCCATCTACATGGATCGTCCAGCCCTTCGGCACTACAAGTGTGGTATCCATCTGTTCGCAGATACACGGACCCGGAATCGCCTGACCCGGAACGAATTCTTCTCTTAAGTATACCGGAGTCTCAATATACTCGTCGCTGTTCTGGAAGAGGACCTGACGGACTTCGATCGGTGCCGGGATCGGTGCTTCCGGATGAAGCTCTGATGCCTTAAGATCCGGTTTGTCGATCACGCCGATCGCGGAAACACGGTAGCTTACAAACTGAACGATTGCGTCTTCCTTGCAGTAACCGTAGCTTCTCTTGTGCTCTGCATGGAAATCAGCCAGTGCTTTCTTTAATGTCTCCTCTGTCATCTTTCCAGCCGGTACCGGAATGCTGATCTCGAAGTTCTGACGCTGATAACGCATATCAATAGCAAACTCAAAGTAGCGGCGGTCTGCCGGAACACCTTCTTTGTCTAAAAGACCGGTTCCCTGTTCTACCATATTGTCAAACTGCTCGTTGATGCTGTCTAAGTTGTCAGCCTCACCGTTCATAACTTTTGTTCTGGATAAGTCAAACTTTGTATCAGCTAAGAGTAAACCTAAGCTGCAGAGTGTGCCCGGATGCGGCGGAATAAGAACTTCCTTCATTCCCAGTTCTTTTGCTACTTCGCACGCATGGAGCGGACCTGCGCCGCCGAATGCCATCAGGCTGAATTCGCGGACATCGTAGCCTTTCTCTACGGATACGCTTCGGATCGCACGGACCATGTTGGAGTTAACTACGGTGATGATTCCGTTTGCTGCACGTTTCATATCAAGATTAGATTTATCACAGATCTTTGTCTTGATCGCATTCTTTGCCAGCTCAATATCCACGTCCATTCTGCCGCCGAGGATCTTCTTCTGGTTCAGTTTTCCTAAGACGATGTTTGCATCTGTTACGCACGGATTCTCGCCGCCGCGCATGTAGCATGCCGGTCCAGGAGTTGCGCCGGCACTCTTCGGTCCTACCTTTAACGCGCCGCCGTCATCGATTTTTGCGATGGAGCCGCCGCCGGCACCGATGGTGATGATGTTGATCATCGGGATTCTTGCCGGATATCCCTCAACGTAACGCTCGTTGGATACCTGCGGTGTATAGTTCTCGATCAGGGAAATATCTGCGCTGGTACCGCCCATATCGAATGTAATGATCTTGTCTGCTTCGCACTGTTTGCCGATATAAGCCGCTGCAATAACGCCGGCACTCGGTCCGGATAACGCGGTCTTGATCGGGCAGTCGATCGTCTCTTTAATGGAAATGATGGAACCGTTGGACTGTGCTACATACGGCTCAACCTTGATGCCGAGCTGTGCGATAGACTCGCGGAAGTTGTTTACATACTTCTTCATAACCGGTCCTAAGTAGCTGTTCATGACCGTTGTACTCATACGGCTGAACTCACGGAACTCCGGTGCCAGCTTGCTGGAAATCGTTACGTAAGCTTCCGGGAACTCCTCGTGAATGATCTCTTCGATTCTTTCCTCATGAACCGGATTGATGAAGGAGAAGAGGGTGCACACTGCGATAGCAGCAACTCCCTGGGCTTTTAAGTAGCGGACCACTTCTCTGGTCTCTCCCTCATCAAGCGGTGTCTCAATGCTGCCGTCATAGCGGATACGCTCTGTAACGGTGCAGTTTAAGCCAGACGGAACTAACGGATACGGCTTCTGTGCCTGGAGGTTGTAAAGAGACGGACGGCGCTGTGTTCCGATCTCCATCAGGTCTTTAAATCCCTTTGTGGTGATAAGACCGAGGCGGCAGCCTTTCTTTTCGATCAGCGCATTGGTTCCTACTGTGGTACCATGTGCCAGATAGCTGACTGTCTCCGGTTTTGCCTTCTTTATCTCTAATACATCCTGCACACCTTTTACAATTGCCTTGGACGGGTCTGCCGGTGTAGAACTGTCCTTATAATTGAACAATTCGCCGGTTTCCTGATCAAAAACAGAGAAATCTGTAAACGTTCCTCCAACGTCTACGCCAATCATATAAGACATATTATTTCCTCCCATGTATTGGTTGTTTGTAAGCTGCTCTGTCCGGGCATGACTATTTGCATGTCCGCTGCTTCATATTGACTTCATACAGCTTGTATTGTTATATATCGTCATATATTCTTTAATGATAAAATACTTTATTTTTGACCATTTGTCAATACTATTCTTCATTTCTTTCTCATAACAAGCTGCTCCGATTCTTTCAAGTCGAATGTCCGTGAGACTTGGCGCGTGATTCTTGTCAGCGAAGCCGACATATTCCTATCAGAATCACTGTGCATCCTCGCGGAGCATTTATCTTAGTCGGAGACCTAACTCATACTGAGACAAATTTGCTACGACTCACCACCTAAAAGAGGTGGGAGTTTTCTCGACTAAGATAAATCTTTATACACCTGCTCATATACAGAATCCGGCACTTGAACGCCTCCACCAAAAGCGCCTTTGATCAGACATGTTTTTGCTGAAAAAGCTGCGGCAGTCTTTAATGCTGCTGGCAAAATCTTCATTCTTATTTCCGGATCTTCCCAATTTGCTTCTGACTCCTCTTCTAATTTTTTCAAAATTGTCACCAACATGGCCGTCGCAAAGCTGTCTCCCGCCCCCATTGTATCCACAGGGATCACATAGTCCGGCAGTTGACGGTAAAAATGGTGTCCATCATAAACTGTCGCACCTTTGCTTCCGCGGGTAGCTGTCACAACCCCACAGCCTTTTTCATGCAGTTTTCCGCACAACCCTTCCGTTGCTTCATCGCTTAAATCGCTGCAGGAAAGGAACGCAAAATCAATATACGGGCAGACACGGTCCACACGGTCCTCCTCATTCCAGCGGTAAGAAAAGTCGTAGCTTACAAATGGTGAAAGCACATGCAGATCAGGAAGCAGATCATCCGTAAATCCATTGTTTGTCGTGTGGATCAGATCAAAGCCGTCCGCATACTCAAGATCCTCTTTCTCAAGACGGATCGGATGTTTCTGGATTACTCCGCCTTTATTGCTTCCCTTAAACACACGGTCCCCATCAACAATCATCACTCTCGCAAAACCATTTTCTCCGGCATAGCTGCGACAATGGCTGTATCCAACGCTATGGGCGTCGAGTGATGCCTTCACATGACCGGCAATCGCGTCATTTCCAAAAACGCCCATAAAATCTGATTTTACGCCAAGCATACCTGCGTATACCGCAAAATTAACTGCCTGCCCACCTGGATACATCGTCCTCTCATTCAGGTAGATATCACACACATTGTCACCCAAACCCAAAACCTTAACCATTTTTGTATCCTCTTATTTTTTACTCAAACAAAAATTTTACCTGGCAGCCAGTCACTTCTGCCGCCCCTGTGGCTACCATGTCCACACCTGTAAAAAATTCTCTGAGATCATCACTGCGAATGTCTTCCTGCTGCTTTACAGTCACCAGGATCTTCGTCAGTTCCGGAACCTTAACCATATCCTCATCGCCTGTTTCCATGATTCTCGTCTCATAGCCAACCTTATCGAATATATCTTTGTTCCCATATGCCAGACCCAGAGTGAAAAATTCCAGCGCCTCTAGTGCATTTCCATTTTTGGACAGGGCTTTACCTGTCTGTCTTTGTGCTAATCCATCGTCACACAGACCGGTAAACTCAACCTGCACTTTCCGGGACTTGTTAAAATCAGACAGCTTCCTCTCCATATCCATTTTTTGTGCAGACATTTCCCCGTTCTCTACAGTTTTCCTTGCAAGGAGCGGCAGATATGAATATGCTTCTCTCTTTTCCTCAAACTCTTTCCGAACCTGCTCCAAAAGAAGCGGCTGTTCAAATAACTCAGCTCCCGTCAGTGCCATTACCTTTGCCGCTACCAGCATTCCCTTCATGCAGATATCACTGCGCCCTTGGGCAACCTCCTGCCAGGAATGTCCCAACGTATCCTTTATATAGCACGCTGCCACACACTGTACAGTAGGCGTTGCAAAGCTTACATCGCAAATATCTGTTGAACCAGGCTTATGGATATTAATTTCGCGGAAAGGATACAATACATCATTATACGGCTTTCCTTTCACCTGCCTGATAATATCTTCTGCCTGTTCCTCATACAACAGTCGCATTAAATCGAAGGTTGCCTGTTCTCCGTTTTCCGGAAGAGCCTGATGCATATGTTCTGCATATTTCCAGTCTGCTTCCGTCATTGGAACAGTGCCCACTATCTGGTATTTTTTATACATAGTGCGTTCCAGCGTCCGGTTCGGAAGCAGCTCGGTTGTTCCTGTCTTATAATCCGCCGTCAATACGCATCCGGTCATGACAGCCGCGCCGTATGCTGCCATATGTAATAGCCGAAATCCTTCTTTGACCTGGCTACTCACATGAGCGCGATATGCATATAGAATCCGGGCTTCAGGCACTTCTCCATCGTTTGCATCATCGCCCGGTGAAAGAATTGTAGAACGTACGACAAAGCATGGATCGAGATAATGTCTGACATTTGTCGCGCCCATCAAAAAGATCTGCAGCGCATCAGCAGCGCGTTTTCCCTTAAAGCTGTAAATTACTTTTTGCTGCGCGTGAAAGTTGATCGACCATATACCGTTATCGTCTGTCGGATGCCAACTGATCGCTGCGGCGCAATCATCAAACACTCCAGCCTGTTTCATCAGCACTTTTCCGGCACCGCCTTCCTCGGCCGGGCATCCATAAAAACGGACGGTTCCTTTTATTCCGTTTTCCTTTAAATAGTCTTTCACCGCGATCGCAGCAGCGACAGCCGCTGTTCCCAAAGTATGATGACCACACCCGTGACCGTGTCCACCCTCGATGATCGGTTCTCTTTCAACGGAATCTGCTTTCTGGCTCAGATTTGGAAGCGCGTCAAATTCTCCCATGAACCCGATTACGGGCTTTCCCTCACCCCAAGAGGCAATAAATGCGGTCGGCAGACCGGCAACCCCTTTTGTCACGGAAAAGCCTTCCTGTTCAAGAAGTGCTGAAAGGCGAGCAGAAGATTTATATTCTTCAAAAATTGGTTCCGCATAATCCCAGATATCAAGAGCAGCATGAATATACTGCTCCCTTTTATCTTCAATTGTCTTCAGAATACTTTCCTGTGTGTTCATCGTTTCCATTCCTCCATCCATGCAAATATCCCTGTTTGGTCACATCACGTCATTTTTCTTCATGCTTTGTTTCTGACTGCTGCTCTTCTGCCAGCCAACATAATACCTGATGTCCCGGTTCAACTGTTACAAACGGCGGTACTGTTTCTGAACATTCTTTTTTTGCATAAGGACAACGCTTATGAAAATGGCATCCTGATGGGGGATCGGCCGGATTTGGGACATCTCCCTGAAGAATGATCCGTTCCCGCTTTACCTCCGGATCAGGCATTGGAATTGCCGACAACAGAGCCTTTGTATATGGATGGACCGGATTCTCATATATCTGTTTTTTATCTGCTATCTCTACAACCCGTCCCAGGTACATAACAGCCACGCGATCGCAGATGTGATGTACAACACTGAGGTCATGAGAAATAAAGATATAAGTCAAATTCAGTTTGTCTTTCAATTCCTTTATCAGATTCAACACCTGCGCTCGTATGGAGACATCCAGTGCTGATACTGGCTCATCACAAATGATCAATTTAGGATTCACCGCCAGTGCTCTTGCGATCCCAAGACGCTGTCTTTGTCCACCGGAAAATTCATGCGGGAAACGATTAATATACGCACGGTTAATCCCAACCAAATCCATGAGCTTATAAATTCTCTCTTCTTTTTCCTTGCCCTCGCAGATATGAAACACTTCGAGCGGTTCTCCGATAATTTCGCCAACCGTCAATCTTGGATTTAACGAGGCGCCCGGATCCTGAAACACGATCTGCATTTCCCTGCGTTTCAGACGCATTTCTTCTTTCTTTAATCCGCAGATATTAGTGCCTTCAAAAATGACTTCCCCGCTTGTTGGCTCTATCAATCGTAAAATACTTCTTCCGAGTGTCGACTTTCCACAGCCGCTTTCTCCGACAATTCCAAGAATTTCTCCCTGCTTTACCGATAAGTTAATGCCGTCCACGGCTTTTACACTGCGACGGTCCTTATTCAGAAAACCAGACTTAACTGAATAATATTTCTTTAAATTTCGTACTTCTAATAAATTCCCTGCCACCTATACCACCTGCTTTCGATTTTCATGTAAAAAGCATCGTACCTTGCGATCACCTATCTGATATAAATCGGGAACTTCTGTTTTGCATCTCTCCGTCGCATAAGGACAACGAGGCCAGAATCCACATCCGGCAGGCATATCATACAGGCTTGGAACATTTCCTTTTATCACATATAATCTGTCCTTCTGATCGTTAATATTAGGAAGTGCGCTGATCAGACCTTGCGTATATGGATGCAGTGGATCTTTAAACAGAGAATGGACATCACAATATTCCATTACCCTTCCCGCGTACATCACAAGCACATAATCAGCCATTTCCGCAATAACACCCAAATCATGCGTGATCATCATAATAGATGTATTCAGCTTTTTCTGTAGTTTACGCATTAAATCTAAGATCTGCGCCTGGATCGTCACATCAAGAGCCGTTGTCGGTTCATCTGCGATCAAAAGTTCCGGATTGCACGACAGCGCCATGGCAATCATAACCCTCTGGCGCATTCCTCCGCTCAGTTCATGTGGATATTCGTCCACTCTTTTCTCGGGAGACGGAATACCTACAAGCCTGAGCATTTCGATGGCGCGCTCTCTTACTTCCTTTTTTGAGACTTTCTCATGGGCAGTTATCATTTCTGAAATTTGGGTTCCAACTGTATAGACCGGGTTCAACGATGTCATCGGCTCCTGAAAAATCATCGCGATTTCTTTTCCACGGATTTTTTCCATCTGCTCCGCAGAATAATTCACAATATTTTCCCCTTTAAAGATAATCTCCCCATCTACAACCTTTCCTTCCGGAGGCAATAGCTTTAATATTGACATCGACGTAACGCTCTTTCCGCATCCCGACTCGCCTACGATACCAAGGGTTTCGCCTTTTCGTATGGTGAAATCAACTCCATCGACAGCAGGAACTTTTCCAGTTCGATCAAAGAAATATGTTTTCAGATCTTTTACCTGTAATATTACATCATCCTTCATTACACATTCCTCCCCGCATCTACTTTTTCTTGCTGTCCGCGTATTCAGGGAATAGTTTCAGATAATATATCATGGATTTTTCGAAATCCAGTACTCCTTTGACTGTGCAGTATTCATTGCTGGAATGCTGCCTGGATCCATGTCCCATACCGCCTGTGACGTATGGGATCCCCAATATCTTCTCGAACAGGAAATATGGTGCGGAACCCGGATTCCAGGGCCAGATCTGCGGTCTTGTTCCCATCAGCTCATATGTTTTCTTCAAGGTCTGAACAGAAGAAGAATGATAAGGTACGCTGGACGGATCATATGGCTTTCCATACTCCTCGATCTCGATATCCTGGAAGCCTCTGGAATCCAGATGTTTCCGTACTTTCTTCAGCATTTCGTCCGGCTTCATTCCCGGAACAAGGCGGATATCCATCTTAACCGTTACTTCGTGCGGTAAAAGTGTCTTTGAACCTTCACCGATATAGCCGCCTTTGATACCATCAATATTCAGAGTCGGAACCGTCAGCATCTTTTTCCACAGATCCAGACCGGTTAAGTCCCACTTGAATTTTTTGACGTCATACGCTGTTTTCCACTCTTCTTCATCCAGAAGGTCCGCGGAAGCAGCCAAAGCCTCGTCTTTTTCCTTTTCCAATGGTAAGATTCCATCATAAAAACCATCGATCAAAATTTCATTTTCATTCTCGCCGATCATCGATGAGAGCGCTTTTGTCATTCTCCACACAGGGTTCGCAACCCAGGCTGCAAAAGCGCCATGGATCCCTCGGTCTGTCGGACCGCCCCAGTCTCCGCCTTTTGACTTCAGTTCAAAGCTTACAATTCCCTTCACCCCCATAAAGATGGAAGCAATTCTGTTTTCCTCTCCAAATGATGGGAAAAACATTGCATCGCAGTCTTTAAATTTATCCTTGTTGACTTCCAGGAACTCCTGGAGGGATTTGGAGGAAAGTTCCTCCTCCCCCTCTATCAGGAATACAAGGTTTACCGGAAGTTTTCCGGCAATTTTTTTATATGCCTTTATCGCTCTGAAGAAAGCGACTGTCGGTCCCTTTGTATTTACTGCACCACGACCGATAATGCAGTCTCCGTAATCTCTGAACGGATGGATTTCTGCTGCCCACGGATCTGAAATCCAGTCAGGCTCCTCAGCCGGAAGCACATCGTACATGCTGTAGATAAGAAGCGTGTGCTCTGCTTTTTCATCAATGCGGCCGTAAACAATGGGATTACCAGGTGTCTCAATCAGCTCAGAGGTGCCGCCGCACTCTTCGATCATTTCCTTCACGCGTTCCGCTGTTTCCCGGATACCTTCCCCTGTCGCTGAAATGGATTTCATACGCATAAAATCCTGGACAGCCTTTAAATCATTATCAAAATTCTCGTCAAGATATGTCAATACTTCCTCGATTTTCGGTCCTTCCATCGCTATGCTATCTCCTTTCCGTCCACGGATCAATCTGCAAGTTTCCATTTCCATACTTCGAAATTAAACCATACAAAATTCTCGATCGGAACTTCTGCTAAACGTTTTGAATATGCCCATAAATCATTCTGATGGTATAACCAGATATACGGCTGATCTTCTACTAATGCTTCCTGATATGCGTCATAGCACTTTTTCCGCTCTTCCTTTGTTACTTTAGAAACGCCTTCGTTAGCCAGATCAAACCACTTTGGATCTTTTACAAGTGAATAGTTTCTTGCGTCATTCGGTTTTAAAATTACGCTGCTTTCGTTCGGATCGATATTACTTCCGCCTCCGAGAAGACCTAAATCAGCTTTTCCTTCGCGGAGCATCTGAAGTAATGTAGTGAAATCATATGTCTCAATTTTTACTTTCACACCGATTTTTTCAAGGTCCTGTTGGATTAGGAGCGCAGACTGCTCTCTTACCTGATTTCCTTTCGGAACGATCATCAGATACTCTTTGTCAAAATTAAATCCTGCTTCTTTCAGCATTGTCTCTGCTGCTTCCGGGTCATATGTATTAGGTTTCAGGTTCTCATCATAATACGGATGATATTTTGGCATCGGTCCGACAGCAACCTGACCTTCTCCCAGCATCAGCTGATCAATCATCACCTGTTTGTTGATCGCTTTATCAAATGCATTTCTCACCTTCGCGTCCTGGAAATCAGGATCCTCGTCAGACAGATTAAATAACATATACTGATAAGAATAATCTTCTACAGAAGCAGCCACAAGAGAGTCTGAGCTCTTGACAGTTGCCCAGTCGGATAACGGGATACTTCCCATGCCAACCACATCAATATCTCCATTTAAGAGTCCTGCTGTCAGGTTTGCTGCCGGCACAACACGAACGACTAATGTCTTAAAATCAGGGCATCCCTGATAATAGTCTTCAAATGCTTCCATCTCTAAAGTCTCACCTGCAGTATCTTTCACATATTTAAATGGTCCGGCACCAACTGGACTTGTCCAGAAAGAAGAGTTATTGATATCCGCATAATTCCCAGTATCTAAAATATGTTCCGGAAGAACATAAAGGAAGCTTAAGAATGCGTTTAAAATAGTATCCTGATCCTTCGGCTCTTTAAATGAAAATTTTACCGTGTAATCATCGACAGCTTCTACACCTACCTGATCTGTGTCTGCTGCAACGCCGTCATCATCGGTTCCCGCTAACACATTAAACGCGGAACGATAATAGTTATCCACATCTGGATTCGTCATTGCCTTACAGGTAAATACAATGTCATTTGCCGTCAGTTTTTCTCCGTCATGCCACAATGCATTTTCAGCTAATTTGAAAGTCATCGACTTGTTATCATCTGCTATTTGCCACTCAGTCGCAAGGCGGGGTTCGATAACTCCATCATGTGTTCTTGTAACCAGACGTTCAAATAATTGATCTGCTACCGCGTTTCCGTAATTTCCTGACGTATTGTAAATATTCAATGTGTCCCAGGAAGAAATAACTGCCATAGTTACTACTTCATCTTTAGGACCTTTCTGCGCTGTTTCTGTTCCCGTTTTTTCCGCTGCAGCCGTTGTTTCCGTTTTCCCTTCTGTCTGTGTGGTCGTTGTACCACTTCCTCCGCATCCGGACAGCGCTGTCATTGCCGCTAATAAAATTGCCAGCATTTTTGTCGTCTTCGTCATTTTCTTTTCTCCTCCTATAATTATTTTTTTGCTGTTTTCGGATCTAACGCATCCCGCAAACCGTTTCCAATAAAGTTAATCGAAAGAATTGTGATTACCAGTGCCAGTCCCGGCGGAACCCACATCCATGGACGGCTAGTCAAGATCGTGATGGACTGTGCATTATAAAGCATATTTCCCCAGGAAGCAGCCGGCGGCTGAACACCCATTCCAAGGAAGCTTAACGAAGATTCCAAAATAATCGCGGAAGCGATCCGAAATGTAATGGAAATAAAAATCGGAGCGACCGCGTTCGGAAGGATATATCTGGTAATGATCAACTTGTCTTTTGCTCCAATCGCCACAGCACCTTCAATGTAATCCTTTTCTCTTATGCTCAAAACACTTCCATAAATCTGTCTTGCGAATTTCGGCCATCCGAGCACACCTATCACAACCGTGACGGTGATAATTGACGGACCAAACATGGATACCAGAAACAAAATCAGAATCGTGGATGGAAATGACATGAAAATATCTGACAGACGCATTACCACAACTTCAAATGCCCCACGATAAAATGCTGCCAGCATACCCAGAGGAATTCCCACGATCACGCTGACCGCCGTGGAAAAAATTCCAACTGCCAAAGACACCCGGCCACCGTAAAGTAATCGGCTTAATACATCTCTGCCGACATCGTCTCCTCCCAACAGATGTTTCGCGCTAGGCGGCATATTGAATGCCAACGGATCGATCTCAGCTTCCGAAAACGGAAGGAACGGAGGAGCTATGATAACGATCAGTGTGATAAGCACCAGTGTGAAAAAACCGATTACCGCCAATTTGTTGTTACAATACCTCTTGATAAAGTTTTTCGCTTTCGACTCTTTTTTACTGTCTTCCACCTTTCTCACCTCCCTTAATTATACCGGATCCGTGGATCAAGAATTCCGTAAACAAGATCTGTTAAAATATTAAATACCAGCACCGCAATTGCGACCAACACTGTAATCCCCATAACAACCGGATAATCTCTGGCATCTATGGACTTGATCATCAGGCTTCCGATTCCCGGCCAGGAAAAAACCTGCTCCGTGACAACTGCTCCGCCAATCAGCAGCGGTATTTCCATACCAAGATATGTAACCACCGGTATCAAAGAATTTCGCAGCACATGTTTTATTATAACTTTCTTTTCTTTGATTCCTTTTGATCGTGCTGTTCTGACGAAATCCTCCCTCATAACCTCCAGCATGCTGCTTCTTGTATACTGGATCACGCTTCCCACTAGCTGCATTGCCAGGACAACCGACGGCATAAATAAATGGCACAATAATGAACCTATGGTCTCCTTTTTTCCAACATCGTACATGCCGCCAATAGGAAGGACTTTTAATTTCACTGAAAAAACATATAAAAAAATCAATGCCAGGAAGAAGCTCGGAGTTGAAGTCGCCAGGAATGAAAATACCGACGAACCATTGTCCCAGCCTTTATTCTGATATCTTGCTGACTGAACTCCTAATGGGATTGAGATCAGACAGGCAATGATCACTGCCGCAAAGGTCAACAGAATTGTCGGACCAAGACCTTCCAAAATCATTTGCATTACCGGCTGTCCTGTTCTGTATGAATCTCCCAGATTTCCCTGGAAAAAGTTTTTGATCCAGGTGAAATACTGGATATACAACGGTTGATCCAGACCAAGCTTTATCCGCTGTCGTTCAACTTCTGCCGCTGAAATATTCTGGTTGTTGAGCAACAACTCTAATGGGCTTCCGGACGCCATAGAAGAAATTAAAAAAACCAGAACTGTAATTCCAAAGAAAGTTGGTATTGCTATCAAAGCACGCCGTAATACATACTTTTTCATTCTATTTCTCCCTTCCATTGATTGAGTAAACATTTACATATGCTATATAACATTATATAATATTTAGATACATCTATATTATCACTCAGGCGCTGATTTGTCAAATAATTTTGTACTCTGACATATTCTTTTAGTCAAGTTCTATTATCCGGAATTTTTTTCACAAAGTGTACCAGAGAACGATCATATCTTTATGCCGCACCATTGAAAATACATATCCGGATTCCGCACGGATCACCGCATGGCTGACCATTTGATTTCATGTTTATACAATACATCATGTAACATCATGACTTTATATGATTCAGTATAAATAAATTGTGAACAATCAACATTTTTCTATTCTTTTTTATTTTTAGTTCAGAAAATGCATACCACGTGTACAGTAATGTAATTTTTACAATTCTTCAGCCATGTTTTTCCATACTGTGGTATAACCGTTCTGCAAAAAATACAGCTGAATTCAGGAATCCCAGAGCAAAGCTAACCAGAATCAGGATCCCCGGATGGAACATATCGCACAGTCTGCCTCCCACCAGGTTTGCAAGGACTGTTCCCACCACACTGCTGACGGTCAGTCCCATTGAAATACTGAAGCTGCGCAAGCGCTCATCCGCCGCCTCCGCAAAGCACTCCACGCTGACACTCATGTAGAACGCAAAACTAGCACACTGCAGCATCTGTCCCAGATAAAGGGCCCATGTACCGGAAAACAGCAGAAAGCAGAACGGTCTGAGGAGATTTGTGATCAGGGCGATCGCCATTCCCAAAAGAGCATGGGAATTCTTCTTTTTCCATGCAAAAGCCAGCAGCATAAGACCTGCAAACTCCACTGCCGCTCCTGCCCCACAGACATTTCCATATGTCTCCGCATCTCCGCCCAGTTCCACGATGATCAGGGAGAGAAAGCTTCCCACCAGACGGTGGCTGAACCAGTAAAATGTGATGATTCCCAGCCAGAACAGGAAACGACGGTTCTGCACCAAAGTATGAAATGCCTGGAAAAAGGAGAGACTTTTCTCTTTCTCCTCCTGTTTCCGGCGATTCCCGAGACTGGTATCTGGAAGAAGAAGGAGACATGGGATCATGAAGAGAAATATCACCATTTGTACGAGAAAATAGCCATCCCAGCCTCTGTGTTTAAAATAATATCCACCAATCACCGACATCACCGCATACCCGATGGACCCGCCGGCACGAACCCGGCTGTAGATCAGATCCGGCTGTTTTTCCCGGCTGATATCGACCCAGGCATCCATCAGCTGACTGAACGGGTAAACGATCCCGGCAGACAGGACCATCCCAGGAAGCATGATCCAGGGCTGGTCCATATATTTTGTACAGAAGATACACAGTGCTGAGATCATTCCGATAAGCAGAAGAAGATACCGCCTTGTTGGAAGAAATGTGTCCGTGATATAACCGCCCACCGGCTCCATCAGAAGATTTGCCAGAAATGTCAGGCTGGTGATGATTCCGCAGACCGTGGCGCTGTAGGCGCGTTCCGTCAAAAACAGGACCGTATAGCTGGAAAATATGCAGTATGCGGCATAGTAAATAAAGTATGCAGAAAAAAACAGAACCGTATAGTGAGAGCCGCTGTTTATTCCAGCGGCCCTCTCGCGTCTCATCATAAAACCTCCAATGGAACAGATGCCAGCAGTAACCTCCTGTTAAAAATACAGTTACCGTCCTGCCATCCTTCCTCATAGAAGCAGTACACCGGACCTGTTCCCGCCAGGTCAGACGCCCCGCCCTCTTCTGCCAGAAGGAAACCATCGTCCCAGTTTTTTCCATCATCTACACTGATGCGGATCGTCAGTTTCTGACGGGCGTCAAGACTCCACCGGACCGCCTCGCCGTTTTTCTGACGCTCCAGTGCCGGTTCATCTCCGTAAGCGCAGTTGACAAAGGCCATCTGTCCGTCTGGAAGTGTGAGCAAAGCTCCGCCGCAGATCGGATCCGGAAGTTTTTCGTTCAGCCATGGAGCTCCCCACTGGACCGCATCCTGTCCTTTCTCCGTTTTTTTGCTCTCACAGAACGCTCTTCTCCGCACTCCCGGGATCTCATGGCGCATGGTGGCAAGCAGAGTTCCGTCACTCCGCTCCGCCACGGAGCTTTCGGTTGGATCACCGATCCCATTCTCCGCTGGAACCGTATTGCTGCAGTGCCACGTCCCGCCCCAGTCATCGCTGGAAAGGCAGGCAAAGCAGGCCGGGAGATGCGCATTCTCTCCACGGCTCAGCCACAGCGGCAATATCAGAGTTCCGTCTTTTTTGCAGATTCCATGGCCCGGAGCAATGGCCCACAGCGTCACCGGCCATTCTTTCCGGAAACCATCGATCAGAGAAGTCAGCTCGCGCTCCTCCCCAAATGTTTCCCCATTATCATGGCTTTCCCTAAGAAACAGTCTTTGATAATCCTGACACCAGAAGAAATATACTCTTCCCTCCGGCGCTGCGATCAGCAAGGGATTATGAAGAAGCTCTTCCCCTTTCGGCGATACCATTGTGATCCGCTCTCCTGCGGGCTGCGGCTGTCCGTCCTTTATCTGATATCTCCTGAAGAATAAAGTTCTGCGGTTTCCTCCGGCTTCCCTGCCCTCATATGCCAGAAGCAGATCCCCGTTGGAAGCCGTAACGATTCCCGGGACACGGTAAGAGTCAAAGCCATGTTCCCCATTTTCCTCCACCAAAACCTTAACACAAGTCTTCTCCGCCATCATTTTTCCTCCCCACTTTACTCCTGCATTGGAAAATCACAGTTAAACTGTGTTACATACTTGTCCCTTCCGGACGTGGAATATAAAACCATTGTACAGCAGCTGCCAAAATCTCCAGTCCGCACTACTGCCTTAGCATTTTTCATTGTCTCCATCAGGCGCTCCTGGCTGATCGTTCCGCCCGGAAGCTGAGGCACGAGAGACTGGATCTTCTGATACATCGCATCATTGTACTGCAGCATCAGCTCAAATACTTCATAGCGCTCCGCAACCAGATCATTCAGGATCGCGCACATCGTCTGCACCAGCGTCGGAACTCCCCGCACGAGAGAGACATCGATCACATTACATCCATCCGGAATTGGCATATTCGCGTCACAGATCACGATCGCATCCTTATGTCTCGCTGTCGCCAGCGCATATCCAAGCTCCGCATTGATCACCGTGTGTTTAATCATTTAATTTCTCCTTTCGTTAAATACGTTATATAACATCATTATTTTATATGACCAGTATAGAGGAATCTGAAAAAAAGGTCAATATTTCTTTTTTCTTTTTTTAATAACATTTAAAATTAAAAAAAGAAGATGCATCTTTGGTGGTATGTTAATACCTTTTTGTCCAACAGGACGTCCCATCAGAATTTCCTGTTACATAAGAAAAAGCCCTGTAAGCTGTTTATATCAACAGTTTACAAGGCTTTGGGGCTTTTTTCTTGATTTTCCAGGTTATTTTTCACTTTCTACAATTAATGTATTATAGAACTCTTCAAATACATCTGCCGCCAGACAGACGGTTTCCAGACAGCGCACATCGTCTTTCTTATAGATCTTTACCAGCTCTGAGCAGTCTGTGTTTCCAAGCTTCTTTCGGAATTCATCTACAAGGTCCGCGCATGTATCCTTAAAACCATCGGTTGCATGGGCACGGGTCTTTACCGTCAGCCGTCCCAGCGCTGCCATTGCGCCGCATAATGCACCGCAAGAGGAGCCGCATCCCATGCCGCCGCCAAACGCACTGACCAGCTTGAAATCATCTTCCGTAAGACCGATCCCGTATTCCTCGTCAATACATCTTAAGATCGTCTCCGCACAATTGTAATCCTGTTCCAGATAGTATTTTTTTACGTTATCTCTCAGCATACTCTCTTCCTCCGATTCTTTTTTCTGACCGAGTCCCAATTCTCTCTCAAAGTACTTTTATGATGAAAAATGATATCGACGCTCAAATTCTCTTTCATGAAGTTTTTTTATTCCTTTTATATGTTCGACATAATCATCAACAAATTTTATCACAGATTCTACTATCTTTTCAATATTATATATAACTTCTTTGTATTCGTCCTGATCAACAATAGCGATATCCTCGTTTATAAATTCTTGATTGGCGACAATTACCGCCTTTGTAAAATCCAGCCCAGAATGGTGCTTTCTCGATCTTTGCGATGCTTGGAAATGATACGCATATTTATGACGTATTTCAGTCCGAAACGGTACACATATCAAGTATCCATGTTGTTTAACAAGAAGACATGAATATGGTCTATCCTCTTTACTTAGAATTTCCTCATACATTTTAGATGGATACCTCTGATAAAATTTTTTGCTTAATTTCTTTATACAAAATTCAATTGATGTATTCATGGTAAGAATCCCCTAAGAAAAATAGACTAGTATAGAAAAGGGAGGATTTCTCCTCCCTCAAAGATTCTTCGCTCGGTCACTTTTTATTTTACCGACGAGTCGGAACCGTCACTCGTCTCATCGCTCGGTCACTTTTTATTTTACCGACGAGTCAGAACCGTCACTCGTCTCATCTGCGAAGGAAAGATTAACTCTTTCACTGATAGTATAGTGGATTTCTTATCGAAATACTATTAGCATTTTTTACAAAAAAGAACACTTGAATTTTACATGCTGCTGTCCATGCGGTACGCCGACAGTAACGGATTTTTTGCAGTTCTTATTCCCCCTATCCTTCCAACTTCCGCCCTCCCGACAGCACTCTCCACACTCCCGGCAGGAAGCGGACAAGGAATTTGGCGAGGATGTAAGAAACCATCACGGCGATCGCCGGAAGCAGGAAATAAACAATCAACGCGATTCCCGCAGCGGATACAGATCCGGCAAGCTGTCTTGCCGCAACAGCTATTCCTTTGTTTACGAATCGTACGACGATAAAATGGATCGCATAAAGGAACATGCTCTGGCGCATCCATGGACGGATCTTCGGAAGACGCACTCCGCAGGCAAAAGCCCAGCACGTCATCGGCACAGCCATACGATAAAAGCAGGTCCAGAGGACGGCTGCTTCAGGTGCCATCATCCTCCGGTAACAGAATACAGAAATCACGACTCCTGCCAGACCTTCTGCAAAACAGCGCCTTCTCACATGGTCCGGAATGCCACTGGCTGTATTTCCATCTTTGTCCTCTGGAGCAGCTTTCTTTTCTTTCGTTCCATGATCTTCCTTCCACCCGGCTGTTTCCTCCTCCATGCTTCTCTCCACCAGCCCGCGCCGATGGACTGCAAAGTATGCAGCAACCGAATAGTAAAGCAGGGCGTCCGTATTCGGATGGCGCATATCCAGATGGAGATGAACCGCAAATACAAGTCCCACGATCCAGAAAAGACCGATCGCCCGATTCTTAACAAGTGCGTAGATCAGCGGTGACACGATGATCAGGAAGATCAGCTGATAAAGATACCAGAAGATCGGCGCATACGCATACTGTGAGACCGCCCGCCAGATCTCCTGCACGGAAAATGGAATGATGTCACGTCCGACCACGGATCGTATGGCGAGAAACCGGGATGTTGCCATATAGCCCAGATAGTAGATGATATTCCAGACTACATAAGGGATCAGGACGCTGAAGATCCGGCTCTTCCATTTTCCGGTCAGCTTCCCCCAGGAAAAATTCCGGAAAAACAGGTAGGAGGACAGCAGGAAAAAGCCCGGAACGGCGATTTGTCCCAGTCCCACCGACACGAAATTTTCGATCCGGTCCGCAAGACTCCATATCCCATCCCGCGCCCCACCGGAAAACAGATCCACATTATAAGAGTGGACCCAGATCACAAATATGCTGAATAGAAACATCAGCCATGATATCTGGTCATGAAATCGTTTTTCTCCGCCGCCTGTCACCATACGCACTCCCCGCAGTTTTCTTTTATCTTATCATATCCCATCTGACATTTCCAGTAAGTGTTCAGTCATTCCATGTATTCCATGTATTTGCCCCGCAGACCGGAGGAAAATACATAATGACCGGCTGACCGTTTTGACAATGTCCTGTGCATGACAGTATTTCATTTGACATAACCAGAAATCCGCACTAATATTTAGCTCAGTACAGGTGCTTTAAAACACAACACCGCGCTTTCCATCTTACAGCGTATTTTAACTTTGTATACACTCCGGCATACAATATTTTTCTTTACCTGCGAATTTTAACTTTGAAAGAAGGTTTCTTTATTTATGTACGCTTTTTTCGAATCCATCCTGCGCGTGACCGCATGGCCGATGACGCCCCCGGCGCCCTATTCCGCCTTTCATATTCTTCTGACACTGTTCGGCGCAGGACTTGCGGTCTTTTTTGCCCGGATCTTCAGCAAAAAAATACGGTCCACATCAGCTCCCGAACCGTATTTTCGCCGTATTCTCTTTTCCTGCGGGGTGCTCCTCTCGCTCATGGAGCTCTATAAGCAGGCATTTTTATATGTCATCGAGTTTGACAGCCACTTCGACTGGTGGTACTTTCCATTCCAGCTCTGCAGCGTCCCCATGTACATCTGCCTGGCAGCACCGCTCCTGCGCTCCGAACAGACACTCCGCCGCGCCGCAACTTTTCTCCAGGACTTCGGTCTGCTTGGTGGAATCATGGCTCTGGCCGTTCCGCCGGGGCTCATGCATCCGTACTGGACGATGACGCTGCACGGGTTTATCTGGCATTTTATCCTGCTCCTTTTGGGGCTTTTATCCTGTATGTCAGGCAGTGCCGGACATACACGGCGGGACTATCTGGAAATTCTCCCGTTCTTTCTCCTCTGCTGCCTGATCGCCTGCGTGATCAACATCGCCGCAGGTCCCACCGCTGATGCCGACATGTTCTACATATCCCCATTCCACCCATCCTCGCAGCCGGTTTTCCACCAGATTGCCTGTGCGCTCGGTATCTTCTGTGGAAATCTGCTGTATGTTCTTTCAATGATAGTGGGCGGATTTCTAATGCATAGAATCTCATCACGGCTTGTCTAAACGTTCCTCGCATAAATAAAAGACCGATCTGCCATTCCATTCTTTGGTTCTTTATGATCTTTGGATATTAGTAAAAAATCAGGTATGGATATATCTGCTTTTTTACTGACCCGTTGCTTCTTATCTTTGGGTATTTATAGTATAATAAAACCATCACAGTCGAACGAAGATGATTCATTTGAAATACGTCCCAAAGTAAGACTATTCATTCATCAGCTTTTCAAATTCTTTAACAGAACCCGCTTTCGCAGCTAACTTTACCAGACAATACAAGTGTTCCTTATCCGCCTCGTCACGGATTTTCTTTTCAAGAGTCGCTGATACTCTTCCTTTTTCTTTTAGCAAACGTAAAATCATTTCAAGTGTTGCCTGATGTTCCCCTCGTTCTATTCCATCTTCTACTCCAACCGAATAAATGCTCATCCTGACATCCTCCCACTCTTCCGATTTCTTGACTTCTTCTACGATCCGGTTCAGATTCATAATTCTCTCATCCCGAACCAGGATCTCCGGATTGTCAAGTTCACTCTTTTTCATATATTGCAGCAGACTGACCAGTTCTGCCCGTCCATTTTTACTGGACATATTTAAAAAAATCTTTTTTGTTCCATCACCCAGATGAAGTCCCTGTATCTCTTCACACTGCTCTGTAAATGTATACATTGCCCGGTCCAGTCCGAAAATATCCTCCTGAGTAATAAATGTGACGATCGTGGACGGTAATTCCCGGTATTTCGTCTTCTTCCCCGCCTTCAGAATCGGTGTATCCAGTAGGCCCTGATAAAATCTGGATCTCCTGCGAACATCATCATTCTGGGTGTCATTCTGCATCTCTGTCACAAATTGGCGCTCGTCTTCCGACTCTGCCCACGCATCCAGCCGAATTGCCCTTTTTCCTATGGCATTTAGAACGACCTCTTCTACATGGACCCGCGCCAATTTCAAGTCCGGTTCATCCATGATAATACTGAGTACGCTTTCATGTGCTTCTGGATACTTCATCACCGATAGAAACAGTGCAAAATCACTCAGATTCACTCCTGCATCCTTGAAGGACGCAAGTTTCTGTCCATTTTCTTTCATTCAATCTTCCTTTCCTGTGTGCGGCAGGAAGATCTTTCCGATTCCTCCCTGCTTGTTTTCATTGGGTATTTAGCAAAGAGTCATCAGATGCTGTTTCCAGCTAAGAAATTTAGAATTTTAGATGTATAGAAACTTTGCCTGAGATAATAAAGACATTGATCTTTATATCTGGCTCTAAGATAACATATTCCTTTCAATAAGACAATGGACCAGACCATAAAATATTATTAAAATCCTGTAAACTGTTACAGTACACGGGCACTCCATGCCCGCGCACTGTAACAGGATTTTGCCGATGCTTCGCATTCCGAATCGGCAAAATCCACTACCACCACTGTATTGTACGGAATTTTCAGTTCAGAAAATTCCTACCCGTGTACAGTAACTGTAAACCTACAAGGTACTCTATCGGCTGCGATTTTCGGGTTCACACCATAAAAAGACCCCCAATAGCCTCATCAGCCGTCGGGGATCTCTTCGTGCAATCATATCTTAAGTTTTAGTTGGAGAATATCTATTTTATATTATAAATCTGTCTTAGTTTACATGAAACGCATCCATTCCCGGATATACCCCATTCTCTCCGAGTTCTTCCTCGATTCTGAGAAGCTGGTTATACTTCGCGACACGCTCGGATCTGGACGGGGCACCCGTCTTGATCTGGCAGGTGTTGAGAGCTACGGCGAGGTCTGCAATAGTCGTATCTGCAGTCTCACCGGAGCGATGGGAGGAGATTGCTGTGTAGCCGGCACGGTGCGCCATCTTGATCGCCTCCAATGTCTCAGATACGGAACCGATCTGATTTAACTTGATCAGGATGGAGTTTGCGCAGCCGAGCTTGATCCCTTTGGAAAGTCTCTCTGTGTTTGTTACAAAAAGGTCATCTCCGACTAGCTGCACCTTCGTTCCAAGCTCTGCGGTCAGCTTTTTCCATCCTTCCCAGTCTTCCTCATCAAGGGCATCCTCGATGGAAATAATCGGATATTTCTCAACAAGCTTTTTCCAGTGCTCGATGAGCTGCTCGGAAGTATAGACAGTTCCTGCCTTGGGGAGCTTGTACTCTCCGGTTTTTCCTGTCTTCCACTCGGAGGACGCCGCGTCCATAGCGATCCTGAAGTCACGGCCCGGCTCATATCCGGCTTTCTTTACTGCCTCGAGGATCGTCTCGATCGCTTCCTCATCAGACTTCAATGCCGGAGCAAAGCCACCCTCATCTCCAACGGAGGTTGCAAGTCCGCGTTCTTTTAAGATCGCAGCCAGTGCATGGAAGACCTCTGCACACCATCTTAAGCACTCCTTGAAGGACGGAGCACCGACCGGCATGATCATAAATTCCTGAACATCAAGACCGGAGGAAAGTGCATGGCAGCCGCCGTTGATAATGTTCATCATCGGAACCGGAAGACGGTTTCCGCCTATTCCACCGAGGAATCTGTATAACGGAATATCTAAGGAGATGGCTGCGGCACGCGCGCAGGCGATGGATACCGCAAGGATCGCGTTCGCGCCAAGCCTTGACTTGTCCTTTGTTCCGTCAGCCTTGATCATGGCACGGTCAACTGCGTAGATATCAGATGCATCCATGCCTGTCAGGGTCTCGTTGATAATTGTATTGATATTTTCAACAGCCTTTGTCACACCTTTTCCACCATAACGTGCCTGATCTCCGTCTCTTAATTCCAGCGCCTCGAACTCGCCGGTAGATGCACCGCTCGGCGCGGTTCCTCTCCCGATGGTTCCGTCTGCCAGATATACTTCCGCCTCAACCGTGGGATTTCCACGGGAATCTAAGATCTCCCTTCCAATGACTTTCTCAATTTCCAGATAATTCATCATCATAAGCTCCTTTCGAGTATCAACGCCAATTACTCTCCCACCCGGATCAGGCAGGAAAAACGACGTGATCTATTGATCTGTCCACCTGCGAAATCAACCACCGGCACATGTTTAGGAAATGCCAGTCAGTATTTCGGTTAGTTTTTTCTAACCATCATGATTTTATCATAGCATCATTTTCAGTTCAAGAGGATCGTATGCCAAAACATTCAATTGAAAAAAGTTGTCGTTACCATAAATTTATCGGCAATTCCCGGAATAAAAAAGAGTGTGTCTTTTTATGTAACAGAGAATTCCTCGAAATTTCCTGCTGCATAAAAAATGGACCATCCTGATATCCTTAGGATCGCCCATTTTTTCTATATTTATTCACATTTTTATTTCATCTGATATCAGCCCGTCACGTGCAGCAGATCAACCAGAAACAGCATCGCCAGTCCATAATAAACCACAATTGCGACAAGGTCGTTCACTGTCGTGATCAGCGGGCCGGACGCAACCGCCGGGTCTACGTTGATCTTCTTAAAGAACATCGGGATCAGTGTGCCGACCATACTGGAGATCACCATCGCTGTCACAAGTGCGATTCCGACACAACCGGAGACAAGCAGCGCATGGTGGATCGGATATCCCTTGATCACGCAGATATAGATTCCGAGGAAAAGCCACGCCATAACTCCAAGAAACAGTCCGTTCACGAAACCGATCTTCATCTCTTTCACAACAAGCATAAGCTTCTGCTTTGCAGTCAGTTCCTCATCCATAAGCACACGGATCGTAACAGCCAGAGACTGTGTTCCGACGTTTCCTGCCATGTCGAGGATCAGGGACTGGAAACACATAACAATCGGGATCACCGCAACGACAGATTCAAAAGCGCCCACAACGGAAGATACTACCATGCCCAGGAATAACAGAATGATAAGCCACGGAAGTCTCTTTTTCACGCTCTCCGTCAGCTTCTCGTTCAGATCCTCCTCCGCAGTCAAACCGGCTAATTTCGCGTAATCTTCGCCCATCTCATCATCCACGGCCTCAACGATATCCTGGGATGTGATGATACCGGCGATCGTTCCGTCTTCCTGCAGTACCGGGATGGAATCCTCAGCATAATCCTTGATCTGCTCGATACAGTCCGCAACCTTTTCATGATCCTTGACATACGGATAGGAGTGGCTGATCAGGTCCTCAAGGTCCGTATACTCTCTTGCGATGATCAGATCCTTCAGATCGATCGCACCGTAAAATTTATCCTCGTCATCGATCACATAGATCGTGGAGATATTGTCGTTTTCCCCTGCCTGCTCGATCAGTTCCCGCATCGCCTGGCGGATCGTCAGGTTATTGTGGATCATAATAAAGTTGGTAGTCATGCGGCTACCGATCTCATCCTCATCGTATGAGAACAGGAGTCTTACATCCTCGCTGGCTTCCTTATCCAGCATACCGACGATCTTATGCTTCGTCGTCGCATCCATCTCTTCCAGGACATCCACCGCATCGTCGGAGTCCATCTCGGAGACGATCTTTGCGGCGCTCTCGATCGGAAGCTCCTTCAGGTACGGCTCCGCGTCATCTAAGTACGCAAAGATCTCCGCAACCCGCTCCACACCGATCAGCGGATAGAGTTCCCGCCTCTCATCCGGCGTCAGCTTTGTGAGGGCATCCGCGATATCGTTATCATGATAATCGGATAACCGGTCGATCAGCTCCTCCTTCGGAAGTCCGCTGCGGATGATCTCGACCAGTTCTTCCACATAATGTTGTTCTTTTAAAACTTCTGTTTCCATTTCTGCCTCCTTTTCCGTTGTAACTGTCCTTTATCCGTCCAGTTACTTTTTATCATCAGGACTGTGCGTATCTTCGCGCCTCCTGATCGAATTGCCTAATTTCGGCAACAAAAAGAACACCGCCCAGGATAATTCCTGGCGGGGTCCAACCATACATCGCTGTGATGGACAGGCCGTTCCCTTGCGGTGTTCTCGAGACATCTCAATCTGGAATCCAGCTATCAGAGGGTTACATCATCGCACTGATAGCCGCATTCTGCGCCTGTCTGTTTTTCACACCGCATTTCGTACTTCGCCCTGTACTATCGCAACTATCCATGCAATTCACCTCCGTAAAATTTCTTGGTTTTAAATATTCTCTGCGAAAAAAGGAAACTGCTGCGTGCAGATATCTTTTTCCGCCCACAGCAGTATAACATTTTTCCATAGGAATTGTAAAGTAAAAATCTGGCAAAATAAAGGTAGGACATACGGTTAAAACATGTAAAATGTTCCGGCTGTCTGCCGTCCTGATCCTCACCGTCCACGATAACAGAAATACACGTCCATCCGGAAAAAGCCCGTAATTTTTCTCTACCTCATCAGCACCACCGTTGCCAGAATACACGCAAACCCGATCAGATCCGTCGGAGAAAAGCTGGAGTGCAGCCAGACGACGGACAAGGTTGCCGCGGTCAATGGTTCCAGACAGGACAGGAGTGCCGCTTTTACGGGGCCTACCAGAGCGATCCCCTGGAGGAATAACGTAAACGCACCGACAGTCCCAAGCAGGACGATCACCGCCATATAGAGCATCGCCCGTCCGTCCAGCCCTGCCGGGATCCTCCAGCTCTGGGCGATCAGGGACAGGGCGATCCCGCCGATGAACATCCCCATTCCGGACACCGGGATACTTCCGCGGTGTTTTACCGGTGCTCTGGAAAGCAGGGAGTAGCTTGCCGCGCCGATTCCGGCCATGAGTCCCCAGAAGAGTCCTCTCGGTGTGAGCTCCATGTTTCCGGGCTTTCCGCCGGTGGCGAGAAGCCAGACACCAAACAGCGCCAGAATAATGCAGAATACGGTCCGTTTATCCGGTGCTGTCCTTGTGGTCAGGCAGACATAGACTGCGATAAATACGATGGATAGATTCTGGATCACCGTTGCGGTTCCGGAATTCGTCCATTTGATGGCGCTGAGGTACGCGTACTGGCAGAGCGCCAGACCCGCAATGGCAAACAGAATGATCTCTATAAGACCTTTTTTGTCTTTTCCAAGTTCTTTCAGATTCAGGCTGTGCTTCGCAAATGCAAGAAGCAGTAATATGATCCCCGCCGATGTCATTCTCACCGCCGTCACCCACGTCGTGTCTACCGGATACTGGGAAAACAGCGCCTCACTGCAGGTTCCCGAAAGTCCCCAGCTCGTCGCCCCCGCCGTGCAGCAGAGAATTCCAAGTTTTTCTCTCTTCTTGTCCTTTGTGTCTGTCATAACACCCTCCAGATAATCGATCTTCATGATATCGTCATTGCAGCCTGCCCGCCTGGACCTGCTGCCCTGACATTTGAATTATATCGGGATTCCGAAGATGTGTACAGCAGAATTTCCATAAAAAGCCGAATTTGTCTTTCTTTACATCCGGTCAAGAACCGTCTCTTCCTCCGGAATACTCGGAATCCCGCCCGACTGTGTCGTGGAGATGCTTGCCGCCGTGCAGGCGAACTGACCGATAAATCCAAGTTCTTCCGTGCTGAGCTCTTCCGGCGCTTTTCCTGTCTTTAACAGTCTGGACACCGCGCTTCCTCCGAAGATATCCCCGGCTCCCGTCGTATCGATGGGCTTTACCTTGGGGCACTTCGCATAGGCAGCGCCATTCTGATTTGCAAGATACGCTCCCTTAGGTCCCATAGTGACCATGGCGAGGCAGATCCCAAACTCGTCGAGCAGCTTCTCTGCCGCCTCCTTCTCGTCCGTGATCCCCCAGAGGAATTCCACCTCCTCATCGCTGATCTTCACAACATCCGCATGAGCCAGCCCCCATAAGATCTGCTCTTTCGCCGCGTCCGTTGTCTCCCAGAGCGGAAGTCTTAAGTTTGGATCAAAAGTGATGAGCTTTCCATGCTCTTTCGCATATTCCACACACTTTTTCGTCGCCGTGCGGACCGGATCATCGGTAAGACTCAGGGTTCCGAAGTGAAACACCGATGCCTCATCGATCATGGTAAGATCGATCTCCTCAAAGCTCAGTCTCGTATCCGCTCCCGGTTTTCTCGCGAAGCTGAAGGAACGGTCACCTTCCGGCGAAAAAGTCACAAATGCCAGTGTCGTAAACACGGACGGATCTGTCAATATCCCCTTTGTCTCAATTCCGGCTTTTTCAAATGTCTTTAAGAGGAGCTTTCCAAAGGCATCATCTCCGACTTTCCCGAGAAATGCCGTCTTCATTCCGTATTTATTTAACGCTGCAAGGAAATTTCCCGGCGCTCCGCCCGGATTCGCCTTCATCGTCGGATATCCGTCCGCATCCGTCTCCTTCGCCGCAAAATCGATCAGAAGCTCACCAAGAGCGATCACATCGTACATTCCAATACCTCCCTGCACTCATGGTGCAACAGTATATAGGAATCCCCCTTTCCTGTCACGACAGCTAAAAGGGGGATTTTCTTTATATTTTTACTGTTCTTTCATACAAACGGTCGGTCTCTTTAAGTCCTGCGAATTCATGTTCACCCACCGATCCATTCTTACATCTCCATGATCCCATGTGAGCGTCACATGATCCCAGAATGCCATTTCCGGATATCTCCATTCCATCATCAGGACATCCGGAGCTGTCCAGTAAGCGATCGCTGCGATTTTTGAGACAGGCTGTTCATACTGATGATGAAGATAAGCTCCCGTCATCGTCGTCGTGCCATGGATCCAGTGGTCCAGTCCGGCATGGACCTCATGGACTCCTCTGTCATCCTCCATCCGATAGATCAGATCCTTGTCTTCTGTCGGACACAGTTCTATTTTTCTGATCCCATCCACATGATTCTCAGGAATCCATGTCATTTTCTCCAAGATCTCCTTATGTCCCGGTACAGAACAGTTTTTTCCTTCCAATGTCATCCGCAGAGCTTTCTGCTTCAGGACGTCATCCATAGTCCCGTCTGTGATCAGCCTTCCATCATTTTCTTTTACCGGATCGATCACCTCTTTCTGGAACAATTTCATCGCCTGATACCCGCTGTCTGCAGCTGTGACGGCAAATACCATATCTAAAGCCGGAACAAGTCCGCATGTCTGCCCGAACATTCCCCGGGCTGCCCAGATGTCTCCGGCATGATCCCAGTGGAAGTTATACTGAAGTCCATCCACCGGATCCAACGGATCTGTATATCCGAGCGCATGATCGATCCATTCCTCCGAAATCAGCTGTTTTCCGTTCCACTTTCCTTTATTCAGGTAAAGCAGTCCGATTCGGAGCATGTCCCCTGTTGTGAGTGAAACTCCGTTTCCCCCCGAGCAGACACCTTCCGGGCTGAGCATCCATGGAAAGTCTGTCAGACCGATCTCCTTTCCGACTCTCTCCTGAACAAGTTCCCGGCATGTCTTTCCGGTAAGTTTTTGCACGATATAGGACAAAATGTAACTGTTTCCGCTGGAATACATGAATGTTTTCCCAGGCTCCTTATCAAACGGTATTTTAAAATACGCATCTTTCCAGCTTGTCTTTAAAGGTCTCCATTCGTTGCCGCCGACGGAGCGCTCCTGTCCGTTCCGCATGGTGATCATATTGCGGATCGTACATTTTTTTAAATACTCATTTGCTTCCGGCTCATATTCCGGAAAATACTTCAGGATCGGATTATCCAGATCCAGAAGACCATCATCATAAGCCAGAGCAACCGCCGTGTTGGTCAGTGTCTTCGTGAAGGAATGCATGATATGCGGAATCTCTGCTGCATACGGAGCATTATAAGCTTCAAATATCACGTTTCCATGTCTCGCGATCATGATCCCATGGATCTCGGAATCTGCTTTTTCACAGGCATTCAGAAAATTAACAATATATTCCGGATTCACTCCTTCTGCTGACGGCCACGAATATCTCAGTTCTGTTTTCATAGTCACTCTCTCCTTTTTAACGATCCATCTCTGTTAGAAGAATGGGAATACCTGCGGAAGGATCGCGATACATAAGATCCAGGAGATGATCAGCAGCGGCCAGCCAAATTTTGCAAAATCCTGGAATTTCAATTTTGTAAAGATCATCATGGTCTGATTTGTTCCTGATGCGATCGGTGTCAGGTAAGAGCAGCCGGCTCCGATTGCAATCGCAAGAACGATCGCCTGTGGGTTTGCTCCTAATGCATTTGCAATGGAGATACCTACCGGAGCCAGCATTCCTGCGCATGCCATGTTATTCATGAAAGAGGTCGCAATGGAAGCGCCGATACATAAAACTGCGGTGATCAGATACAGGTTTTTGGATTCGCCGATAATGTTGATGATCATATCGCCAAATACCTGTCCAAGCCCACTCTGGTTCATAACTGCGATCATTAAGTTGATGCCTGCACAGAACAGGATCATCTGTGAATCCAGAGATTCCAGTGCCTCTTTTGGTGTTACAACCGTTGTCAGAACTGCAACTGCGATCATTGCATATCCGATAAAGTTCGGATCGATCGAGATCACCTTCAGGGATTTTAATACAAGTGCTGCTACAAATACAAGGAATGTGATGCCAACGACCATCTGTTTTCTTCTCTGTCCGCTTGTAAGAGCTTTTTCTTCTGTCTCTTCGCCAAAATCATCATAAGATGCACACCAGCGGTTCATTACGATCATATAAATTCCGCCGACGATAAAGATCGGAATGCCAACCCATGCAAAATCAAGCATGCCGAACAGCTGGAGACCCGCTTCCTCTAATGCGGTGTTTGCATACACGTTCGTCGGAGTGCCGATCAATGTGATCGCGCCGCCAAGTGTCGTTGCAAAAATAACAAATAAAACCAGTTTGGAAAGGCTGATCCGGTTCTTTCTTGCAATACTCTTGAGAACCGGAAGGAATGCCAATGCTACATAACTGTTCTGAAGGACTGTAGAGATCAGTCCTGATACCAGATACACGATCGCAAAGATCATCATTTCTTTCTTTTTCCCTGTCTGGGAGCTTGTCATGTGATCCACGAAATCCCCGATGATGATGTCCAGACCGGTTGCTGCGATCATACCGGAAAACATACAGATAATGATCATCAGATGCAGGCTGGAGCTGTTAAGCACCGCATAAATATCTTTTGCCTCCATAACTTTTGCCAATAAAACAACGGGAGCCATGCAGATAAATGTCATCCAGTTCGGAAGTTTCGGGTGTGCCAGTACCGCCACAAAAATGATCAGACATACAAATGCCCATATTAATGTCGTACTCATGAAAATTTCCTCCTTCGTTGAAATTTCTTACTAAATTTCCCACAATCATTCAGTATCCTCATAGTTACGATTTTATGTCGGCCGACATCTTTCATCTGTCCTTATTGTAAAACATTCTCCCGATCTTTTCCAATGCCAAAACGAAAGAGGGGCATAGCTTTATGCTATGCCCCTTCAAAAAATCTATTCCTATTCCCTTTCCTTCATTTCCCATGTTCCAAAGCGCTGCATGATCTTCTTTTCACCTTCCCGGAGCGCACGTCTGATCAGAGCAATGCAGCA
The DNA here is from genome assembly GCF_003435225.1 of Clostridium sp. AF28-12. Taxonomy (NCBI): domain Bacteria; kingdom Bacillati; phylum Bacillota; class Clostridia; order Eubacteriales; family Clostridiaceae; genus Clostridium; species Clostridium sp. AF28-12. The sequence goes on from NZ_QWGJ01000015.1 coordinate 70,319, forward strand.
TTTTTCCTCTTCCGAAAATATTTTGTTATGCAGATAAGCCACGCCGCAGGAGGAAGTCTCTTCGCCTTTGATCAGATAGACCTTTAAATTGGCTGACTGGTTCAGATAGGCCAGATGGCCGGTCGATACAATACAACATCCAAATCCATTCTCCGCTGCCTGCAAAGCAAGCGTACTGCTCGTCACGACCAGACGGGGAGCAATGCTGAGCTTTTGTTTCTCCAGGATCCGGTTGATCCCTTTTCTCACAAATGTTGTTTCATCCTGAAAAATATAATCCATCGGCGGGAGTTTTTTCATATCGATCACAGGGAACGATCCCTGTTCCCCATATTCCGCATACGTTTCGAGATCATATCGTTTCGGCACTACCAATACATAGAAATCACGGTACATCAGATCATAATCAACATTTTTTGAAAGGTCGGCCATTGGACCGATCACAAAGTCATATGCCCATTCCTTCAAGGCTTTCTCCATGTCTTTTGAGAAAATATTATATATTTCGACTCCACAGTCCGGGTATTTTTTCTCTACCTCCTTTACTACATCAAATGCGGCAAGAGAAGCAGCATTTAATGGCATTCCGATCCGGATCCGGCTCTTCTTTTCTCTTTTCAGTTCTTTCAGCTTGGAGTTCATCGTTTCTTTTAACAATTTTATTTCTTTTGCATATTCCAGATAAATTTTCCCAGCTGCTGTCAGCTCCGTTCCATTCAGCGTCCGAACAAACAGATTGACTCCCAGTTCATTTTCCAGGTTTGAAAGGTACCGGCTCAGCGATGGCTGGCTGATATACAGCATTTCCGCTGCCTGCGAAATACTTTTGCATTCTGCCACAGCGATCACATAATCAATACTTCTGTCCATATCCTTTCCCCTTTTCGCAATTTATAGCAAATAAATCCGTCTTTCCTCTTCTGCGTTTCTATTTCCATTCAGTATACCAGAAAAAAGGAATTTCTGCCAGAAGCCGGCGCCCGCATTCCAATAAAAATGTAAGTGATTTCCTGCAGGATCATAAAAAGCCGGGAATTCCCGGAAGATCCCAGCCTCACCATCGCTGAGATCGCCCAGAATACCGGCTTTTCCTCACAGGGTTATTTTACAAACTGCTTTAAGCGAATCTTTGGATGCACGCCAAACAAATACCGGAAACAGTGAGTCAATGCCACTCCACATAACACCGGCCTCATCGCCTAAATACATCTTTCCATTTATCCCTATATTCTCTCCAGGACCACATCTTCCTCCGGAATACTCGGAATCCCGCCCGACTGTGTTGTCGAAAGACTCGCCGCCGTGCAGGCAAACTTGCCGATAAAGACAAGTTCTTCCACTCCCAGCTCTTCCGGCTTCTTCCCGGTCTTTAAGAGTCTTGAAACAGCACTCCCGCCGAAGATATCCCCGGCTCCTGTCGTATCGATCGGTTTTACCTCCGGGCACTTTGCGTATGCAGCGCCGTTTTGGTTCGCTAGGTACGCCCCCTTCGGTCCCATCGTGATCATCGCGAGGCGGATCCCGAACTCATCGAGGAGCTTCTTCGCCGCCTCTTTCTCATCCGTGATCCCCCAGAGGAACTCCACTTCCTCATCACTGATCTTCACCACATCGGCATGTGCAAGTCCCCATAAGATCTGCTCCTTTGCCGCATCCGTTGTCTCCCAGAGCGGAAGTCTTAAGTTTGGATCAAACGTGATGAATTTTCCCTGTCTCTTCGCATATTCCACACATTTTTTCGTCGCCGTGCGCACCGGATCATCCGTGAGGCTTAAGGTTCCGAAATGGAAGACCGATGCCTCATCGATCATCGCAAGGTCGATCTCCTCAAAGCTCAGTCTCGTATCCGCTCCCGGTTTTCTTGCGAAACTGAAGGAGCGGTCTCCTTCCGGCGAGAAGGTCACAAACGCCAGCGTCGTAAACACCGACGGATCAGTCACGATCCCCTTTGTCTCGATCCCGGCTTTCTCAAATGTCTTTAAGAGGAGCTTTCCGAACGCATCATCTCCGACTTTCCCGAGAAATGCCGTCTTCATTCCGTATTTATTTAACGCTGCAAGGAAATTTCCCGGCGCACCGCCCGGATTCGCCTTCATAGTCGGATATCCATCCGCATCCGTCTCCTTTGCCGCAAAATCGATCAGAAGCTCACCAAGAGCGATCACATCGTACATTCCAATACCTCCCTGCACTCATCTTCCAGCTGTTTTATCTCGTCTTTTCCGTCCAGGATCTGGAATCGGATCCGGTTCTCATGTTTCTCAAATGGCTTTAAACTCTGCGTCTTTCCGGCCCGCCCGTCAAATCCGCAGTTCGTCGGCTCCAGCGCCATCGCAAAATCTCCGGCCGCCGTGCTCTTCCACTGGGTCAGGTAGGGGATCACAGATTTTTCAAAACGAATGCAGAGCCCAATCTGCAGCTCGTCATTGACAAATGCCGCAAACGTATTTCCATTACGATCCGCTGCCAGCTCATGCTGGAATACCTGCTCCGGCGCATGCTCCACCGGCTCCTCCATGACGTTCCAGGCCGCCGCGCCTGCCTTTGCGTCCGCATCTCTCGGACCGCAGAAGATCGATGGCATCACGACCCGCAGCCCCGGCACCAGAAACGGGTATCCGGCATTGCAGTGATAGAGAAAACAGAGCGGCTGGTCCTCAAAGCCCTGATTTTCGATCTCGTCCGTGAATACGATCTCCCGGCTGCCGTAAGTCGTCTCAATCGTTCGTCTGAGTACCAGGTTTTCACCAAAGATCTGTGCCTCCCGCATCTCCCCGGACACCAAAATCTTATACTCCCCGTTCTCCCAGAACGCGTCCATGGAGATCTTTTCCGCCGGGGTTGTTCTCATCCGTCCGTGAACCGGATATTCCACACCGTCCACCACCCGGTTTCCGTGGACATTTCCAAGACCGCAGGTGAACATCGCGCCGCCCATAATGGAGCGCACCGCCTCGTCTCCCGCAGTATCATAGGGATTTCTCCCCTGAAGCCCCGGTTTTGTGAGGAGACTTAAGTTGATCCCCTTATACCGGATCCAGGCCGGGTCCAGGCATTTATCGAGCATCAGCGGAAGCTCCAGCGGTCCATTATGAATCATCGCACAGCGAAGTCCCGCTGCCCGCCCATCCTGAAATTCCATCTGACGGACTCCGGCGATCTGATCCATATGACCGCAGACCGCCATCAGCGTTTTCTGATCTGTCATCTATTTTGCCTCCGGATATTCGTTGCACAGCAGACGATACGGTGCTTCATCCTCCTCGATCTCCGGGAATCTTCCCATCTTCTCATAGAAACGGTTGTCCACGTTGTCATCGTTGCACTGGCTGACCTCACCTAAGAGAACCGGGCCGCTGCCCTCTTCCACCTCGAAATCATGGTACATGTACGGGTAGATGGAAATGCTCTCGCCGGGAGTCAGGCGCACCTGGGTGCCGGCCGGAACGACCATCTCTCTGCCGTCCACATGGACATGGACATCGTTCACTTTATCAAGGTCCTCATCCTTTGTGGAATTGTATACACGAATCAGCACATTTCCGCCGCCGCGGTTGATGATGTCCTCCATCTTTGACCAGTGGAAGTGCATCGGAGAATACTGTCCTTCTTTGATATACAGGAGTTTTTCCGCGTAGGATTTTGTATATTTGTCCTTCATTTTCAGGTTTCCGTTCCGGATCGTGATCAGGGAGAACCCGACTTTATCAAAATCACCGAGACCGTAGTCTGTGATATCCCAGCCTAACATATTGTCACGGATCTCATCGTAATCATGTCCTTTTTCCTTCCACTCTTCCGGTGTGAAATTACAGAACGGCGGGATCGCAAATTGGTATTCCCTGATCATCTGTTCCATCTCTTTTAAAGCCGCGTTGATCTCACTGCGTTTCATACAAATGTCCTCCTGTCCCTGATATGCAGGAACGCCGATCCTTGCGGTCCGGCGTTCCATTGCGTTACATGTTTCAGTAACTGTCCGTCGCGCGGAAGCTACCGTTATTTTAATTCATTTTCGTGCCGGTTTCCAGTTTATTTTTCCAGACCAGCACTCTTCCTGTCATTCAGTTTTTCCGAACTGGGTTCACCAACTCAGGGTTCTTCCTTTGATAGATGGATCTTCCTTTTTACAGTTCTTAATTAGTTCTTCTTCAGAACGGATACACCAGTATCGCTTACAGCGCCGCCGAGTTCTTCTCCCTCTAATGCTCTGACAGCTGCCTTAACGCCCTCTTTACCCATGACATCCGGGTTCTGAGCCATTGTGCAAAGGAGATATCCGTCGTTGATGAGGTTCATGATCGCATCAGATTTATCGAAGCCTACGCCTACGATGTCTGTCTTTCCGGATGCCTTGATGGCATTACCGGTACCGGTTGTGGATCCCTCGTTGCAGCCGAAGATACCGACAACACCCTGTGTGATATAGTTCTCAGCGATGGTCTGGGACTTCGCTGCGTCACCTTCGCCGTACTGGGTCTCCATAAGCTCGTAACCTTTTCCTTCGAATGCGGAACGGAAGCCGGCTTCTCTCTTAACTGTGGAATCTGTTGCTGCGTTTACGTTTACGATACCGATCTTACCGGATGTGATGCCTGCTGCCTCGAGAGCCTTGATCATCTCATCGCCTGCAGTCTTACCGGCTGCCTCGTTGTCTGTGGAGAAGGTTGCCTCTGCCTCCACGTTTGCCGGAGAGTCAACATACACGATCTTCACGCCTGTGGAAGCTGCTTCCTTTAATGCGGAAGAGATCGCATCCGGGCCGTTTGCTGCTACGATGATCGCCTCATAGCCGCCTGCGACTGCGTTGTTCACACACTCGATCTGCTGAGCGTCGTCCTTTGTGTTCGGGGACATGAAGCTCACTGTCACGCCAAGTGCCTTTGCCTCTGCCTGAGCGCCCTCATTTAAGGTTACCCAGTGCTGGTCGATGGAGTCCATGGTGATCAGCGCGATCTTCCAGTCTTTTGTTGCTGTCACATCGGTTGTTCCTGCTGCATCCTCAGTGTTGCCTGCCTTGATGACAGAAACGCCTGTATCCGTTACAAGACCGCCAAATGTCTCACCCTGAAGCGCACGGACAGCTGCCTCAACACCGTCTCTACCCATGAGATCCGGGTTCTGAGCCATTGTGCAGAGAAGATATCCGTCATTGATAAGGTTCATGATCGCGTCGGATTTATCGAAACCAACGCCGATGATACCTGTATTGCCGGATGCCTTGATTGCATTACCGGTACCGGTCGTGGACCCCTCGTTGCAGCCGAAGATGCCGACAACGCCCTGTGTGATGTAGTTCTCAGCGATGGTCTGGGACTTCGCTGCGTCACCTTCGCCGTACTGTGTCTCCATAAGTTCAAAATCGGTTCCTTCGAATGCTTTGCGGAATCCGGCTTCTCTCTTAACGGTGGAATCAGTTGCCGCATTTACGTTTACAATACCGATCTTACCGGATGTAACGCCTGCGTCCTTGAGTGCTTTTAACATCTCATTTCCTGCTGTTGTACCGGCAGCCTCGTTGTCTGTGGAGAAGGTTGCCTCTGCCTCCACGTTTGCCGGGGAATCAACGTATACGATCTTAATGCCCGCGTCCTTTGCTTCCTTCAGTGCGGAAGAGATCGCGTCCGGGCCGTTTGCCGCTACGATGATCGCCTGATAGCCGCCTGCGACTGCGTTATTTACGCACTCGATCTGCTGAGCGTCATCCTTTGTGTTCGGGGACATGAAGCTTACTGTCACGCCGAGCTCTTTCGCCTCTTCCTGAGCACCCTCGTTTAAGGTTACCCAGTGCTGGTCGATGGAGTCCATGGTGATCAGCGCGATCTTATAATCGCCGACTTCTTTGGACGGAGCACCTGTGGTGGACTCTGCCTCTGCAGACGCAGCTGCGGATTCTGCAGGTTTCTGGCTGGAACAGCCGGTGATGCTGGCTGCCGCAAGGGCTGCACAGCTTAACAGTGCCAATACTCTCTTTTTCATAAAAATCCTCCTTAATATTTCTTATATGTAACCCCCTAAAGTTGCCTGGGTTAAATATACTTGATAAAATGTTGTCAGACAGCCAGACGGACTGTGCGCCCGCACGCAAGTAGCAGCTGCGTTTTTACTTAGTGGCTTTCTTTCCAAAGTTTCCGGAACGGACAACTACGTCTAAGAGTACGGAGAATACAACGATGATACCGATGACCAGTCTCTGAATGCCGACCTGTGCACCGATCATGTTCAGTCCGTTCTCAAGTGTCTGCCATACAGCCGCGCCTGCGAATGTACCGAGCAGAAGTCCTGTTCCGCCGAGCGGGGAGATGCCGCCGATAACGCCGGCCGCAACACCGTACATCTCGTACATGTTTCCTGCTTCCATGTTGCCCATTCCTGCCTGTGCGCAGAGGATATAACCAACGACACACGCGCAGACAGCACTTACCAGATATGCCTTAATTGTTGTATTTACAACATTCACACCGGACAGTTTCGCAGCATCCACGTTGGAGCCGATGGCGTAAATATGTCTTCCTGTACGGGTCTTTGAGAGCAGGAAGAAGAAGATCAGAAAGATCACGAGAGCGATCCAGAAGGTGTTGTAAACACCAAGTGTCTTTCCATAATAGAAGAAGTTCTGGAACTTATCTCCTGCTTCCTTTCCGATACCGGTGGCGATGGCGTCCGTGTTTCGGTTATTGTTGACCATGTAGGCAACGCCTCGTGTCACGAACATGGTACCAAGGGTCGCAATAAACGGCGGAAGCTTAAACTTTCCGACTAACATACCGTTTACAACACCTGTGACCAGACAGCATATCATTGCAACTGCGATAGCCACGAACGGGTTCACGCCCATCGCCATCAGGGTTGCCGAGATCATGGCGCTCATTCCGACCATGGAGCCGATGGAAAGATCGATATTTCCGGTGATCAGAAGATAGCTCTGTCCGACGCCGATCAGAAGATATTTTGACATGGATCGTAAAAGGTTCATGACATTCTGTCCGGCAAATACTTTACGGTCGATAAGACCGAACGCTACATAAATAATGATCAGACCTGCGAAGGCGGTGATGACCGCTCCCATTCCGCGCGTTCCCAGGATCCGCTTTACTGCGCTCTGTTTCTTTTCATTCATCATCCTGTCCTCCCTCATCCAACGGCTTTCTTTTGCTCGAACTCAGTTGCGAACTTCAGTACCTCGTTCTGGGTCGTCTCTTTCGCTATGACCTCACCGGTGATCCTTCCGTCACACATGACGATGACACGGTCCGCGATTCCTAAGACCTCCGGCATCTCCGAGGAGACGAACATAACGGCGATTCCCTGTTTCTTCAACTGATTCATCAGGTTGTAGATCTCGACCTTCGCGCCTACGTCGATGCCTCGCGTCGGCTCGTCGAAGATCACGACTCTCGAGTTTCTCGCCAGCCATTTTCCGACAACGACCTTCTGCTGGTTTCCACCGGAGAGGTTGCCCGCATTGACTTCCACCGTCGGGGTCTTGATCAGAAGATCCTTCACTGCTTTCTCACAGAGGTCATCCTCCTGCTTTCTGCTGATAACACCAAGCTTGCTGCAGATCAGATCCAGATTCGGAAGCGCCAGATTGTGGCGGATGCTCAGTTTCGTGCAGAGGCCGTCTTTTTTGCGGTCCTCCGGTGCCAGAACGATTCCGGCTTTGATGGCGTCCATCGGACAACTGATCTTTACCTCTTTTCCATCCAGAAAGATCTCCCCGCTGGTCTTCGGGTCAACTCCGAAGATCGCTCTCGTTGTCTCGGTACGTCCCGCTCCCATCAGTCCCGCGAATCCGACGATCTCGCCCTCATAGAGGGAGAAATTGATGTCGCGGACGAGATGTCCGGCATTTAAGTTTTTCACCTCGAAGATCTTCTTTCCTTTCGGGCAGGAGACTCTCGGGAACTGTTCTTTGATCTCACGGCCGACCATGTTCGCGATGATCTGATCCATAGTCATATCCTTAAAGTTTCCGTCTGTGATATACTGGCCATCCCGCATGATCGTTACACGGTCAACGATGGCCTTGAGTTCCTCCAGACGATGGGAAATATAGACGATTCCGCATCCGTCCGCCTTTAACTGACGGATGATCCGGAACAGCTCTTCGATCTCCTTCGCTGTCAGGGATGAGGTCGGTTCGTCCATGATGAGGATCTTCGCGTGGATCGAAAGTGCTTTTGCGATCTCGACCATCTGCTGCTTGGATACCGGAAGATCGCCGACGGTCTGTCGCGGATCGATATCGATCTTTAAGTCCCCGAGGATCTTTGCCGCTTCCGCTTCCATCTCCCTGTCATTTAAGACGATCCCGTTTACCTTTTCTCTTCCAAGGAACATGTTTTCCGCAACCGATAAATGGCGGCACATGTTTAATTCCTGATGAATGATCGCGACGCCGACGGCCTGTGCCTGTTTCGGAGTCAGATTCTCATATTCCGTTCCGAAGATCGTCATCGTCCCGCTGTCCTTCGTATAGACGCCGCTTAAGATCTTCATCAGTGTGGATTTCCCCGCTCCGTTCTCTCCGAGAAGTGCCATGACCTCACCGGAACGGAGTTCAAAATTCACATGATCTAGGGCTTTTACGCCCGGAAATGTCTTGACGATGTCTTTCATTGAAACAATTACTTCGCCCATCTTCTCCCCCGCTTTCTGTTTACTCCCTTTGCAGCTGTTTTGCATCTTCATCCGGCGTTTGCAGCCACATTTTCGATTTTATTTCGTATGCATCGCAACACTCAGCGCCGCAATATCTCCGATCTTCTCTCCCAGTCCTGCCGGAAAGATCCGGCAGGCCTTCACGTTTCCGGGCAGTGCCTCTTTTTCAATGACGGCTTCCATGCCCGCTTTCATGTACTCTCCGGCCCGCGCGTAGATGCTTCCGATGACGATCGCCTCCGGATTAAAGAGATCGATCAGGATCGCCAGAAGCTTTCCGAGATTTTCGCCGATCTCGTTCCAGAGTGCCAGCGCCTCAGGATCACCTTCCGCCGCCCGTTTTCCGAGTTCTTTTGCAGTTCCTTTTCCGTACTGGGCGATCCCGCCGCCGCTCACATATCCCTCAAAGGATCCGGCTTTTCCGTGACCGATATGTCCGGTCTCAAAGAGTCTTAAATGGCCTGTCTCGCCGGCCATTCCGGTACTTCCTTCATAGAGTCTCCCGTTTAAGATCAGTCCCGCGCCGATTCCCGTTCCGAAGGTGAGAAAGATCATGTTCTCCGTGCCTTTTCCGGCTCCGAACTTCCATTCCGCCACTGCGCAGGCATCCGCATCATTCTTTAGATATGCCGGAATCCCAAACGTTTCTGTGAGCATGTCCGTGATCGGTACTTCGTCCCAGCCCGGAAGGTTCGGCGGTCCTAAGATCACGCCCGTCTTACTGTTTAACGGTCCGCCGCAGCTGACACCAATGGAGGTTACATGCTCATTCATGAGCTCCGAAACGTCCTCAAAGATCTCTTTTAAGGTCTCGTCCTTCGTTTTCGTCGCGAATTTTTTCTTTTCGAGGATATTTCCTGCCGCGTCCCCACGGATCACCGATATCTTCGTTCCGCCGATATCAATCCCTATGTATTCGTTCATATAATCCTCCTGTTAGTTCCATCTTACATGAAAAATCTCCCTCCTAACAGAGGACAATCCTACGGTTATGGGGGACAATATTTTGATGTATACAACAGCCTGATCTTTCTTACGGTCAGCGCAGCGGGGTGCAACGACCTGCTATACAATGTTATTGCCAGAACGAGTGCTCTACCTCACAATACGTTTGAACTCGCTCCTGTCATACGATGCCGCAACTTTCCCCTGCTCCACCACAAGCAGACGGTCGGAAATGTCCATGGTATCTGAGACGCTGGAGGTGATCATAAGGATTGCCGTTCCCTGCTTCTGGATCTCCCGCAGAGCATTTAAGATCTTCATTCTGCAGAACATATCGCCTTTCGCCAGCGGCTGGATACAGACCATGACCCGCGGTCTGAGAAGATTCATCTTATGGTAAAGCAGCGCGAACTGGTCTTCCTGCGGGATATCCCGGACACAGGGCGCATCGATCACCGGCCCTACAAGCGGCAGATACTCCGAGTGGATGCTCTTATAGATCTTCCCCGGGATCAGGCTCTTCTTCAGCTTCCGGTCAAGAAGAAATGTCAGATTCTCCATATAACTCATTTCCAGAAACAAAAGGCGGTTCACCCCGTCTGCCGGAATTACAGCGATCCCCTCATCCAGATAATTCCCTGCTTTTTTCTGCGTATAAGTCACATGATCCACCGTGATCCATCCGGACTTACACCGCATTTTCCCGGTCATAAGGTCCATCATGTCCCCGGCGATCTTATTTTCCTTATCAAGGAGCGTCACACACTCCCCACGGTGTAAAATAAACCTCAACCCGTTCAGATTTCCGGCCCCCACCGTGTGAAAATGCAGGATTCCGTCATCGTTCTCCTGTTCATTTTCCGTCGACAGGATCTTCCATTCCGACGTATAGGGCGCCATGTTCTCGTCCGTCATCTCATCCCGCTCAAAGACCTTGTAGATATACCCGTCAGAAAAAAGGGCCGTCCTGTCCGCGATCTTAAAGAGCTCCTGATGGTGGTTTCCGATATAGAGAACGGATATCCCCTCTTTCCGGATCTTTTTTAACATCCGCTGAAACTTATAAAGCTCATATTCACTCAGGTAGTTTGACGGATTGTCCACGATGACCAGATGGCAGCCGGATAACAGTGCTTTGCCGAGCTCCACAAAGCACCGCTCCAGCTCCGAAAGGTTTTCCACCCGCTTATTGAGCTCGACCTCAAGTCCCTGTTCTTCCATAAACCGTACTGCCTGCTGAAAGATCACCTGTTCGTTGATAAAGTACTTTTTAAAACCTTCCCGCAGGATAAAAAGGTTGTCCACAACGCTTAAGCCCTGCACAAGATGGCTCTTCTGTTCGATGAGCGCCACCTTATTGGACTCCCCGCTGCTGTAAGAGTAGCTGTTTACGATCTTCCCGTCATACCAGACAGACCCCAGCGTAATCGGATCGTTCCGGCAGATCAGATCCACCATCTCCTTCTGGCCTTTCCGGTTCCGCGCCACGAGACCAAAGATCTCACCGGCAAACATCTGGAACTCGAGATTATCTAAAAGCTGCTCCCCGTCCCGTTCCAGACTCACATGGGAAATTCTGAGAAGTTCCTTTCTCACCGCCATCCCCCCTGCCTGTTTTCTTCCCGCACAAGAGGAAGCTCTACCACAACATCGGTTCCGACTTCCTCTTTGCTGTAGACATGGATGCCATATTCCTCGCCAAAAAGCAGTTTGATCCGTCGGTTGACGTTCACGACGGCGATTCCGCCTCTGGTCTGCTTTTTCTCCCCGTCTTTTTCCGGGTCGTCCGTCTCGTCGCCCAGGCGGCGCAGTTTTTCATTCAGTTCCTTTAACTTCGCGTCCGTCATTCCCTGTCCGTCATCGGAGATTCTGATATAAAGCCGTTCCTCGCTGGCACTAATGCGGATCACGAGGTGGCCTTTCCCGATCTTTCTCTCGATTCCATGATAGATGGAGTTTTCCACGATCGGTTGAAGTGTCAGTTTCGGAAGCTTACACTGTAAAAAGTCCATTTCACTGAAATCATCGTCCCCGTCCCGCTCGTAGCGGATGCTGAGATCCAGTTTTGAACCGAAACGGAACTGCTGGATATAATAGTAATTTTCGATATTGGCCAGTTCGTCCTCCAGCGTCACAAGGTTTTCCAGATCTGAGATCGTGTACCGGAAGAAGGTCGCCAACGCCTCCGTCATCTCCGCGATACTGTCAAGCCCCGCAATCAGCGCCTCGCTTCGGATTCCCTCCAGTGTATTGTAGAGGAAATGTGGGTTGATCTGGTTCTGAAGTGCCAGATACTCCGCCTGTTTTTTCGAGATCGCAATCAGGTTGCTGCGGTCGATGATCTCGTTTAAGCGCAGAATTGCCTGCTCGCTCTCCGGTGAAAACGGATAGCGGACCTTGAACAGGTCTTCCATGACGTATCCCATGACAAACTGCTCGTATATCTTCCTCGTCTCCCTGTACGGCACAAGAACCAGGCGATGGACCGCTGCCGCCAGAAGGACAAAAAGTACGGTAAAGGCCGCCGGAATCGTAAACGGCCGCATCTCCCGAATGCAGACAGTCCACATCTCCACGAGGAATGCCCCGATCAGCCCGGCCGCGAGAAGTGCGCACCATTTGATCCGGACGGACAGGTAATTTTTCTCATCGGTATGTTTCTTCTCCATCATGAGTACAGCTTTCTGTATTCCTTGGGCTTTAAGCCCGCATATTTTGTAAAGGTCTTCGTGAAATACCGCACATCACTGTAGCCGACCTTCCCGCAGATATCGGCCACCGTGTCATTTGTCTCCTTTAAGAGCTTTTTTGCCATGTCCATGCGAACCTTCGAGAGGTATTCCAGAAACGTCATCCCCGTATCCTTTTTAAAGATCGTGCTAAGGTACGTCGGGGAGAGATCCACAACCTGACTGAGTTCTTCCAGCGTCAGCGGCTCTTCAAAATGTTCTTCCACATACTTTTTCACCACGCGGATCGGCCGGTTTTCGTCCTGTCTCTTTAATCTCGCCGCCTTCTCGTAGGAGGTCGTGATCCGTCTCGTCAGATAATCGAAAAGCTCCGCCGCATCTGCACAGTTGTCGGCACTGACGCTGAAGTTCTCCATAAAGTTCTCTTCCACCGGAAGGCGGTACTTTTTCATAAAAAACAGGTACTGGTTGCAGATCTCCTTCGTCATCTGAAGGATCTCATGACCGCTGATCTCCTTTTCAGCCAGCATTTTCGTTTTCAGATAGATCAGTTCTTCCCGCACTGCAAAGGAATCCAGACTCTCGAGCGTGTGGGCGATCCGGTCATTAAATTTCGCGAAGATCTCACTGTCCGCGAAGGACTCCCCGCTTTCGATCTTTCCTTCCATCAGCTTTCCCGTTCCTGCGAGCAGCCGCTCCTCGATGAGGAGTCTGGCATTTTTCAAGGAACTGCCGATCTCCGGGAGACTTTCCACGCCCTCTCCGAGTGCCAGCGTCACCGACAGGTTCTTTAAAATATCCCCCTGGACCCGGATTTCCGAGAGCAGGCCTTTCATCTGTCTCCGGATCTGCATCCGGTCCTCTGCGTCATAATTTAACAGAAAGAAATGGAATCCGTTGAGCTCCGTATTCTCTGTCTCCATAACATAGTCTTTTAAAAATCTTTCCGCCGCAGACTGGACTTTCTCCGCCATAAACTGGACATTCTGCTCCTCGTCGCAGACACGCCCATCCAGTTTTAAGATGGCGATGCAGAATTCCCCCGGCTCAAAACGATAGTGAAATTCCCGGTTGATCTCCAAAAGCGGCTGCGACAGGGTCTCCTTATTTCTTCTCCCCACAAGATCCTGTAAAAAGGCCTGTCTCAGGTTCTTCTCATCGCTTCTGATCGCCAGTCTGGTCTTCTCCTCCTGGCTCAGCTGTTCCGTCTGTGCCCGGAAACGGGTGCTGAGGCGTTTTAATGTCTCCGTCAGCTCGTCCTTTTTTATCGGTTTTAAGAGATACGCATTCACCCCGTACCGGATCGCCATCTGCGCGTATTCAAAATGGCGGTAACCGCTGATGATCACAAACTCTGCCTTTGGAGCTTCCTCTTTTCCCAACCGGATCAGGTCCAGCCCGTCATATCCCGGCATCCGGATATCCGTGATCACGATATCCGGGTGAAATTCTTTTATTTTTTCCAACGCCTCGATCCCGTTCTCGGCAACTGCGACAACCTCCATCCCAAGCGCATCCCAGTCCACAAGCTTCTCGATCAGCTGGCACACCTTGCTCTCGTCGTCGGCGATCAGTACTCTCAGCATCCGCAATTCCCCCCTGTTTCCCCCGAAAGTAATATAATTTCATTGTACCCCGCATGGGACATTTCCGTCAACCCATATGAATTACTGCCCTTTGCGTTTTTGGTCAGACCTTTTATTTCCACTTGACTTCCCCCACAACATCTGGTATATATAGCTTATACCGATCATATGACTGACGGATAAGTGGATAAACCACGTGAAGTATGATCGAAGAAAGCCGACCGTCTGGGCAATCATAGCGCAGACCGTGGGCTGTTTTTTTGCCCTTTTGTCTGATGGCGCATTCTGCGCCGCGCTGTGATTCTGTAACAGCTGAGATCTCCCTAAAGAGAAAATTTCCCATATGACGGATTTTGATAATGGTTCTCATTTAAAGTATTGTTTTTTCCTGTCACGATCTGTTATAATGGCGAAGCATTTCTTCACAACCGAAGATTTCAGAATGATCCCTTTTTAACAATATGTAATAGTAATGGAAACAAGGAGGAACCACCATGTCTGAACAGAATACCAGAAACGGAAGCGCTGATGTTTTCAAAAAAGCCTGGAGAGGATTCCAGGGCGCAAAATGGACCGACGAGGTCAATGTCCGCGAATTCATCCAGAATAACTATACCCAGTACGACGGAACCGAGGATTTCCTTGCAGCTCCGACCGAAGCTACCGATAAACTCTGGGGGCGTCTTCAGGAACTCCAGAAAGAGGAGCGCAAAAAAGGCGGCGTTTTAGAGTGCGAGACTGAGATCGTGTCCAGCCTGACCTCCTACGGCCCGGGCTACATCGACGAAAGCTTAAAGGATCTCGAGACCATCGTCGGACTCCAGACAGACAAGCCGTTAAAGCGTGCCTTCATGCCTTACGGCGGAATCAAGATGGCTGAGGAAGCAGCCGAGACCTACGGCTACAAGGTAAATGAGAAGTTCCACAAGATCTTCACAGAGTACCACAAGACACACAATCAGGCAGTCTTTGACGCTTACACACCGGAGATGAAAGCTGCCCGCCACTGCCATATCGTAACCGGTCTTCCGGACACCTACGGCCGCGGACGTATCGTCGGTGACTACCGCCGCGTGGCCCTCTACGGTATCGACTTCCTGATCGAAGAAAAAAAGAAAGACCTGGATCTCTGTGGAAACGGCGCAATGTACGATGAGATCATCCGCCAGAGAGAGGAGATCGCAGAGCAGATCCGTGCCTTAAAGGGTATGAAAGAGATGGCAAAGATCTACGGCTATGACATTTCCGCTCCGGCAACAAACGCAAAAGAGGCGATCCAGTGGCTTTATTTCGGCTATCTTGCCGCTGTTAAGACTCAGAACGGCGCAGCTATGAGTGTCGGACGTATCTCTACCTTTATCGATATCTACGTAAACCGTGACCTCGAGGAAGGTACACTTACCGAGTCCCAGGCACAGGAACTGATCGACCATATGACCATGAAGTTCCGTATGGTGAAATTCGCAAGAATCCCGTCCTACAACCAGCTCTTCTCCGGTGATCCGGTTTGGGCGACACTGGAAGTTGCAGGTCTCGGACAGGACGGACGTCACATGGTAACAAAGACAGACTTCCGTTTCCTCCATACTTTAGAGAACATGGGCCCGTCCCCGGAGCCGAACCTGACTGTACTTTACTCCTCCCGTCTCCCGGAGAATTTCAAAAAGTACGCGGCAAAGATCTCCGTTGATACATCCTCGATCCAGTATGAGAATGATGATGTGATGCGTCCGGTATGGGGCGATGACTACAGCATCTGCTGCTGCGTATCCGCTACCCAGACAGGTAAGGAGATGCAGTTCTTCGGTGCCCGCGCAAACCTTGCAAAGTGCCTGCTCTACGCAATCAACGGCGGTAAAGACGAGAAGTACAAGACAAAGGACGGAAAGCCGATGCAGGCTGGTCCGGAGTACGCACCGATCACCTCCGAGTATCTTGATTATGACGAGGTGATGCATAAGTATGACCTGATGATGGACTGGCTGGCAGGAATCTATGTAAACATCCTGAACCTGATCCAGTATATGCACGATAAATATTACTATGAGGCAGCCGAGATGGCTCTCATCGATACCGATGTACGGCGTACCTTCGCAACCGGTATCGCAGGCTTCTCCCACGTGGTAGACTCCCTCTCTGCGATCAAGTACGCAAAGGTAAAGGTTGTCCGCGACGAGAACGGTATGGCGACAAGCTTCGTAACAGAGGGTGATTTCCCGCGTTACGGAAACGATGACGACCGTGCGGATGATATCGCGGTTTGGCTGTTAAAGACATTCTTAAAGAAGGTTAAAAAGTACCACACCTACAGAAATTCCGAGCCGACTACTTCGATCCTTACGATCACATCCAATGTGGTTTACGGTAAGGCAACAGGTGCTCTCCCGGATGGCCGTGCGGCATTTACACCATTTGCTCCGGGCGCTACACCGTCCTACGGTGCTGAGCAGAATGGTCTTCTCGCTTCCTTGAACTCCGTTGCAAAGCTTCCGTATGAGTACGCTCTCGACGGAATCTCCAACACTGAGACGATCGCTCCGGGTGCACTCGGACATTCTGAGGATGAGAGAAAGAACAACCTTGTCCATGTTCTCGACGGATATTTTGATCAGGGTGCTCATCATCTTAACGTGAATGTATTCGGTCTTGATAAGCTGAAGGACGCGATGGAACATCCGGAGAAACCGGAGTATGCAAACTTCACGATCCGTGTTTCCGGTTATGCTGTTAAATTCATTGATCTGACAAGAGAGCAGCAGCTGGATGTCATTGCAAGAACCTGCCATGAGGCAATGTAAAAAAATATATTTCTTCTTAAAATGAGTCAGGATATACCTCGCAGGTCTGACTGTTACCACATCAGTCTCTGTGAACATGGACTTCGACTCACATAACAAAAATCAGCCGGGAACCTGATGTTCCTGGCTGATCTTAGATTATGAATGATATACCCGCACCGCACTTTTTGAATACACCAATCGATCGAATCATCGAGAAAGGAATCTGATATGGAAACAACAGGCTACATTCACTCCATCGACAGTTTTGGCTCCGTAGACGGTCCCGGCGTCCGCTTTGTGACATTTCTTCAGGGCTGCCATATGCGGTGCCGGTACTGCCATAACCCGGACACCTGGAAATTGGCCGGAAACCGCGCGGATGCCTGTCCTCAGTCCGGCGATCCTGCCTCTGCCGCTTCCGGCTGCAATTATAAAGAAATGACCCCGTCCGCCCTCTTAAAGCAGGCGCTTCGCTATGAACGCTACTGGGGAAAAGAAGGCGGGATCACTGTCAGCGGCGGCGAACCGCTCTTACAGCTCGATTTCATGACGGAGCTTTTCCGCCTTGCAAAAGAAAACGGTGTCGGCACGGTGCTTGACACTGCGGGACAGCCGTTTACAAGAACAGAACCATTTTTCTCAAAACTTTCGTCTCTCATGGAGAACACGGACCTTGTAATGCTCGACTTAAAACACATCGATCCGGAAAAACACCGCGCGCTCACCGGTCACACCAACGAGAACATCCTGGACTTCGCCAGATACTTAAACGAGATCGGCAAACCCATGTGGGTCCGCCACGTCCTCGTCCCAGGCGTGACCGACGATGAAGAAAACCTTCGCGGTATCCGCGCGTTTTTAGACACACTGTCCAACGTGAAAAAGGTGGAAGTTCTCCCGTACCATACGCTCGGGATCTACAAATGGGAGTCACTCGGCATCCCGTATACCTTGAAAGATGTGGATCCACCGACGGCGGAATCGGTGAAGCGGGCGGAGGAGATTCTGGGGTGTCAGAAATAAGTTTTGCTAATAAAACACGTACTGTCTAAAGTTGATTTTATCCGACTTAAACCAGTACGTGTTTCTTTTATCTTTTCTGATTATAAATTTCCTTCAGATTCTCGATCGCAAGAACCGGATCCATCGTATGAAACATCATGTAATTTCGTTTCATAACTTCGACCGGCGCTTGTTTATATATCTTTCTGCTGTCCTCACCGCTGTAATAATGCCAATAACGGTAAATATAACCGATCCAATACAGAACATCTTTTGAATATACTTCTCCGCCGACTAAACTTTCTATCTTGGAATTTCCAATGACCTCATCTAAAAGATACTCTTCTCCTGCCCATTGCATACGATTATACTCAGAATCCAATGCTTTTGCCGTTTCAGAATTCATGAACAATTTAATAAATTCCATACTACTGTAATTATGATCAGCTGACAGTTCAAAAAGTCTTCCCTGTATGTCACAGAGTTTTAAAGCTATCTCATTCATTGTTTTCCTCCGGCTTTGGCGTTATCCAGGATTTCATCAAAAAATAGTCCCTCACGGCGATAATTCTTACAGATATCGTTTGCAAGAGAAACTCCCCGTGCACGATTTTCCTCTGCAACCTCCTTAATAAATGCTCTCTCCAAATAGGAAAGCTCTATTTCCGATTCAATATGGATTGCATCACATCCTCTTTGTGACACCGCAACGTACTGACTTCCCAATTGCAATGCAGAAAGACTGTGCACCGATGCTGCATCTGTGATATTTCCAATAAAGAAATTATCAATCACATAAAACATCCTGTCATTTGCAATGCTTCCAATAAGCAGATCTTTTCCGGCTGCCATATTCCGATACTTGTTATAAAATTCAGTATCCTTTATGCTCTCCATTCTTCCCCTGTTATATGCTACAAGCATTGCCCACTCAATATCTGCTGGTACATTCAGCAATTTAAGCTCATTCACATCGACAGAAACGATATAAAATTTTGATTTTTCATAGTCACAAATCAGTGTCAACGCCTGACCTGGATCTGTTCCCATATAAAAGCCTCTGCCAAAATCACACTGTTTCCGGCTCTTCGGCTCAATAACTCCTTCTATGCCGGATTTCGATCCATGATAAAGCAGCACCTTTCCGTGAACAGCTTCTATTTTTTTTGCCGCTTCCGCAATTTTCTCCAACGTCATATCATAAACCGGAACTGCCCGTGCCTTACACAGCTCATGCAATCTCATCTGCGCCAGTTTATTAGGAACAGCCCGGCCGTTTTCCCAGCGGTTCACGGTTGCAAAAGACACATTCATATGCTCTGCGAACTCGGTCTGACTCATGTTCAAATAAAACCTGATTTTTTTAATCAAATTTTTCATGTCGCTTCTCCAAAATATAACATTATTTATAATGTAAAATATATCAGATGTTATGTTTCGTGTCAATGTATCTACCAGAATCCACTTCATACCATGCTGTCAATATGTTGTCGTTTATTCTTTGCATCTTTTTTACTTCTCTCGAAACACGATAAATATCTGTTTGTGAACTACATCGGCAATTGAATTACCGAGCATCTGATTACGAAGCATAACTTCGTCGAAAGCGAGCCTGTTTCTGTAAGTCTCCGCAAACGCACAAATGCCGATAAAGCTTGATAGGACAGGCATTTTCGGTTGAAGTCAAAACATATAAGTTTCTATTTCCCTACGCATCCCCACGCAGAAATGGCGTAAAAATGGCGTAGAGGAACCGGCGATACGCAGTTGCGAAAATCGCCTGCTGCAACATTACTAAGAATATTCAAGCTGCCCTGCGCACAAGCAGGGCAGCTTTTTTATCTGCGCACCGGCGTGGAGAGATACAAGGCGTTTCACTCTGCGTTCGTTTGCGTCGCAGTGTCCGGTGCGAAATATTTCCGCCATGGGAAGCGGTCGCAAAATGTCCAGTGCTCTTCATAGAACGCGGAGAATCGCCCGATGACATAGCCGTTGATCAGCGCGCACAGCCTGCAAGCAGTATTCCGCCATGCCGAAGGTGACGAAGCTCCACACGGGAGACAGCCAACGGTAAAGAAGGTATGCAGGCGCGACCACCATGGAAACGCCGAAGTCGGCCTTTTCCATCAGGACAACGCCCCGCGCGACAAATACGATGCCGAATACATAGGCAAGCTCCGTGCTGAATGTTCTCTTCATTTTTGATCCTCCAAACAAAAAATGAGCCTTCTCCGTTTGGTATAGAAACGGAAAAAGCTCATTTATATTGTACCACGCCTGTCAAGCGGCGCAGAACTTTGGCAACGCTATGCCTCATCCTCCGCCAGCATCCGGTATCCGACGCCAAGCTCATTGATGATGTAGCGCTTTTCACCGGGCGTCACGCCCATTTTCTTGCGGATGTTCTTCATGTTGACTTGCAGCTTCTTGACGCTACCATAGTCTGAATACCCCCAGACCGAGCGGATGATGGCGGCATACGTCAGCACCTTTCCCGCATGGACGGAGAGAAACGCCATGATGTTGTACTCCGTCTGAGTCAGGTCAATCTCCTCTTTGCCAACAAAGACCTGCCGCGTATCATAGTCGATCAGCAGATCCTGAAGGTGGAATTTTCCGCCGGGGGAGCTTTCTTCCTCTTCACTGTGCCGATGACTGCGGAGAACGGCGCGGATACGGGCCAGCAATTCCTCCGTGCCAAAGGGCTTGGTGATATAATCATTCGCCCCCAGATCCAGGGCTTCCACCTTATCCCGCTCGTTGGAACGGGCGGAGAGCACAATGATGGGCACGGTGTCCGATTCCCGGACTTTCTGAATCAAGTCCAAACCATCCCGATCCGGCAGGCCGAGATCCAGAACGATGAGATCCGGACGATGGGAGGCGTACATCATTATGCCGAGCGCACAGGTCTCCGCGCAGAGCACCTGATAGTCGCTGGTTTCCAGATTGGCTTTGATAAAGCTTCGGATGTTGGCCTCGTCCTCTACGATCAGGATCTTGTACTTGTTATTGCCCATCGTCCTCACCCCCTCTTTCCAGCGCAAAGCGGAATACCGCACCGCCGCCCTTTCTGTTTTCTGCGGTAATGTCACTGCCGTGCGCTTTGACGATGGCAACGCACACAGATAGCCCGATCCCCATATTGCTGCGTGTCCCGTCCACCGGCGCGGCGGACTTTTCATAGCTCCCGCTGAAAATCTTTTGGAGCGCATCCTCCGGAATGCCGCAGCCGTTGTCGGCGACCTCAAATACCGCCTTGTCTCCCACGAGAGAAACGGAAAGCATCAGCTCCGTCATGCCTTTTGCATGGAATACAGCGTTTTCCAGAAGATTCAGCAGCACTTGCTCGATGAGAAGCGAGTCCATGGGAATATCCACAAACTCGTCCGGTATCTGCGTGATGACCTTCTGGTTCGGATGCTTTTTGGAAAACTTCATGAGAACCGAGTCGATCAGCTCATCCAGAACAGTCGGCGTCTTCACAACCTCGACCTTTGCACCGTCGATCCTTGTGACGGACAGGAGATTTTCGACCATGCGGATGAGCCACTCGCTGTCCTCCTGAATTTCTCCCAACAGCTTGAGCTGCTGCTCCTTTGGCAGCGCGTCATACTTGGAGATCAGCGTGGAGGATGACCCGTATATGGAGGTGAGGGGCGTGCGCAGATCATGGGAGATTGCCCGCAGCAGATTGCCCCGCATTCTCTCCTTTTCATTTTCTGAGCGCAGCTTCTCCTGATCGCGGATGCGAATGTTCAGAGTACTGGTGGAAACGGCGACGATGAGCATGATGACGGCGGACAGGATACTTTCCTCCACAAAAAAGTCGAAGGCATAATAGGGATAGGTGAAGGCGAAATTCACCGCAAACACACTGACGATAGCCGAAGTGATGCCATAGCAATACCCATGCGTTTTCAGCGAGATCAGAAACACGCCGAACACAAAGATCATGGGCACCAGCGTCTGCGTGGTAAAGAGCTTCTGAATCAGCAAATTGACGGCAAAGGCGCTGCCAAAAATAATGATTGAAAATAAAATATCCTTTTGTCGTTGACGGTTCTTCATCATGTTTCTCCTGTACGATACTGCGACATTATTATACCGCAGAAACGGAAACGCTTCAAGATTTCTCACAGGGGGATATTGCGCCGCACTTGTTTCTTTACCGAATCTACACCGGAGAAATGCTATGATGTAAGCACATAGCAAAAAGGAGGAAGAAAACCGTGGAAAACGACAGTAGCGACAACAACGGTAACCGCTCTTATATGGTCTGTTCGTATGTGGCATATCTATGCCCTTTGCTGCGGTATCGGGTATAGGCGTGTCTTTTTTGCTTGGTACGATAATACGAACAGAACATAAAGGAGTTTTATATGAGTTATTCTATTGCATCTTTGCTGCTGATACAGATTATTTTGATTGCATTAAATGCCGTGTTCGCCAGTGCAGAGCTGGCTGTATTGTCTGTAAACGAATCGAGAATCAATCGCCTTGCCGAACAGGGAAGCAAAAAAGCAAGGCGATTGAGAAAGCTCACAAAAGAACCGGCGAAATTTCTGTCTACAATTCAAATTGCTATTACATTGTCCGGTTTTCTTGGCAGTGCATTTGCAGCCGATGGCTTTTCAGACCCGCTTGTTGATTGGCTTATCGGTCTCGGCGTGACGCTGCCCCGAAACACGCTGGATACTTTGTCCGTAATTTTTATTACGCTTGTTCTTTCTTACTTCACGCTGATTTTTGGAGAATTGGTTCCCAAGCGAATTGCCATGAAAAAAGCGGAGGCATTGTCGCTTAAGGTGTCGGGTATTGTCAGCGGAATCTCGATCCTGTTTAAGCCGATTGTGTGGCTGCTATCCGTTTCAACAAATGCCGTGCTGAAAATGCTTGGTGTCGATCCTGATGAATCAGAGACACATATTTGCGAAGAAGATATACGTATGATGGTTGAAACAGGTGGTGAAACCGGGGCGATAGATAAAGATGAGCAGAATTTTATACAAAACGTGTTCAAGTTTGACGACCTGTCGGCCAGAGAAATCCTTACGCATCGCACAGACCTGATCATGCTTTGGTTGGAGGATACAGACGACACATGGGAGAAAATCATATGCAGCAGCAACTTTTCACGGTATCCCGTTTGTGACGGCTCCCCTGACAAAGTTGTGGGCGTGCTGAATGCAAAGGTTTATCTGAGAGAAAAGGACAGAAGTCGGGAGAAGGTTATGCGTTCAGCGCTGGAACTGGCCTACTTTGTACCGGAAACGGTGAAAGCCGATGTTCTATTTCGGAACATGAAGCAGACGCATACTACATTTGCTTTTGTTTTGGACGAATATGGCGGTCTGACCGGCATTGTTACAATGCATGATTTGATTGAAGAACTGGTCGGTGAAATTTGGGACGAACATGACGAGGTGGAAGAAGATTTTGAAAAGCTGGACGAGAATACCTACCGCGTGGACTGCTCCGTCAGCTTGGAGGATTTTATGGAATTCTTTGATGTCAAGCTGGAATCGGACAGCGTTTCCGTTGGCGGATGGGTCATGGAGCAGCTCAATAGAGCCCCCATCAAGGGAGACTCCATCACCGCACAAAATTTGGAGATCACAGTCTCCGGGCTGAGCGCATATCGGGTATCCTCTGTCACAGTCAGGCGATGCGGCGTATGTTTGGCCTGCGCACAATAAATCCATCGCACGATTCACAAGGAGTGAGGAAGATGTCAGAAGAAATGGTTTGCAGAAAGCGTCGTCTTTCGTCTTTTCAGATCATCATATTGGGCTTTGCAGGGGTGATCCTGCTGGGCGCGCTGCTGCTGATGCTGCCAATTTCTGCGACAGCTCGGTGTGTAACGCCGTTCAATGAAGCGCTGTTTACCGCGACCTCCGCTGTTTGTGTAACGGGTCTTGTGGTGCAGGATACCGGCAGCTATTGGTCGGCCTTTGGTCAAGCGGTGATCCTGACGCTGATTCAGATAGGCGGGCTTGGTGTTGTCACCGTGGCGGCATCGTTTGCACTGCTGTCCGGGCGAAGGATCTCTCTGATGCAGCGCAGCACCATGCAGGACGCCATCTCAGCGCCGAAGGTAGGAGGGATCGTCCGGCTGACACGGTTCATCCTGCGGGGAACACTTTTGATCGAACTGATCGGTGCGCTTGCCATGCTGCCGGTGTTTTGCCGCGACTATGGATGGCACGGGATCTGGTTGGCGGTATTTCACTCCATCTCCGCCTTTTGCAACGCAGGGTTTGACATTCTGGGAACAAACAACAACTTGTATCCGTCCCTTACCGGTTACGTCCAAAATCCGGTGATCAATATCACGATCATGCTGCTGATCATAACCGGCGGCATCGGATTCTTAACGTGGGATGACATTTGCGAAAACAAGCTGCACATCCACCGTTATCGAATGCAGAGCAAGGTCATTCTCGTTACAACACTCGTGCTGATCGTCCTTCCGGCACTGTTTTTCTTCTTTGTGGACTTTGATGCCCTTCCCCGCGGAGAGCGGGTTCAGGCAGCCTTGTTCCAATCGGTCACGCCGAGAACGGCGGGCTTCAACACGGTAAATCTATCCGCGATGTCCGGTGCGTCGCAGGGCATGATGATTCTTCTGATGCTCATTGGCGGTTCTCCCGGCTCCACGGCAGGCGGCATGAAAACCACCACGCTGGCAGTTCTGCTTGCCAATGCTGCCGCAACCTTCCGTCAGCGGGACAGCGCCCAATTCTTTGGGCGCAGAGTCGATTGCGGTGCCGTCAAAACCGCTGCGACCATTCTGACGATGTACCTTGCGCTGTTCTTTGGGGGAGCCGTCTTTATCAGCGTGTATGAGAATCTTCCGCTGTCCCCCTGCCTATATGAAACCGCGTCGGCGGTGGGCACCGTGGGACTGACTCTGGGTATTACGCCGCAGCTGCACATTCCCTCGCAGGCGGTATTGATCGCGCTGATGTATCTGGGCAGGGTCGGCGGACTGACGCTCATTTATGCGGCGGTGTCCAGCAAAAAAAGCGGCAATGCAAAGCTGCCGCAGGAAAGAATTACGATTGGATAAGTAAAGGAGTTGTCTATCCCATGAAAAATGTTTTATTGATTGGAGCAGGTCGCTTTGGGCGGCATATCGCCATGCAGCTTTCTCAACTGGGGCATCAGGTCATGGCAGTTGATACCAACGAGGAGCGAATCAACGATGTGCTTCCGTTTGTCACCAACGCACAGATCGGCGACAGCACCAATGCGGAGTTCCTGCGTTCGCTCGGCATCGGGAATTTTGATGTTTGCTTTATGACCATCAGCGGCAACTTCCAGAACTCGCTGGAAACCACCTCGCTGCTGAAAGAGCTGGGCGCAAAATGCGTGGTATCCCGCGCCGAACGCGACGTGCAGGCGAAGTTTCTGCTCCGCAACGGCGCAGATAACGTGGTCTATCCCGAAAAGCAGATGGCAAAATGGGCAGCGATTCGATTCACTGCCGACCATATTTTTGACTATATAGAGATCGACGAGCAGCACGCCATCTTTGAAGTTCAGGTGCCAGAGGCGTGGGTCGGGAAAAGCGTTGGAGAACTGGATGTTCGCCGAAAGTTCGGCATCAATATCCTCGGCATCAAGTGTGCAGGAAAAACGGATGTTTCCGTTACGCCGGACACTGTATTGTCCGATGACATAACGATTCTGACAATGGGTGAGTATAAAGCGCTGCAAAAGTGCTTTCGGATTTGAATGGGCCTGTGCACAATAGTGGAAAGGAAGAAACATGGCGAAGAAACCGCAAAACACAGCCGGTAACAGAAATGAGGATTCCGCGCCGCAGGAACGCAAATGGCCGGACAAGGCGATTATTCGTTACATTATCCGCGCATTGGTGCTGCTGATTGTATTTGCGTGGGCACTGGTAAACCTTGACGCTGTTTTGCGTTTTCTCGGCAAGGTGCTTGCGCTGTTCACGCCATTTCTGATCGGCGGCGCAATTGCGTTTTTGATTAACATAGTCCTTCGACCGTTGGAATGCTGCTGGAACAAGGTGTGCCGAAGGGCTCCTGAAAAGCTGACCCGCCCTGTGTGCCTGAGCGCAAGCACCGTGCTCGTTCTTGGGATTCTGTTTGCTGTGGTGTTTATGATGATCCCCAGCCTGCGGGAGTCCGGCGACGAGTTTATTCAAAACATTCCGGCCTATGTGGAGGAAATCGGGCGGTGGTGGACAGGCGTTGTCCGGTTTGCTGCAAAATATAACATTGTCCTGCCCGAATACGCCATAGACTCCGACCTGTTGATCGAGAAGGTCACCGCCTTGATCAGCGATGAGGGAAGCGGCATCCTCACCGTGACGTGGGGCGCGGCAACCTCTGTCCTGTCGGCTTTGGTGGATGTTCTCTTGGGACTTGTCTTTGCGCTGTATCTGCTTGCAAAGAAGGAAGTCGTCGCGGCACATTTGAAAAAACTCATTGTGACAGTCCTTCCGCAAAAGAAGGCACAGCGGCTTCTGAGTATTGCCTTTCTGACCAACCAAACCTTTACAAATTTTGTCAGCGGACAGCTTACCGAAGCGGTCATCATCGGCGTTCTGTGCTTCTTTGGAATGCTGATCCTTGGGATTCCGTATGCTGGTGCGGTCTCCGCGTTTGTGGCCGTTACTGCGCTGGTACCGATTTTTGGCGCATGGATTGGCGGCGGTCTTGGCGCGTTTTTGATCCTGCTGGCAGAACCCGGCAAGGCTCTGTGGTTCATTCTCTTTCTGCTCATTTTGCAGCAGGTGGAGAGCAATCTGATTTATCCCAAGGTGGTCGGCAAGTCCGTTGGGCTTCCCGGACTGCTTGTGCTGATGGCTGTTACAATCGGCGGCGAAGCATTCGGCGTCTTAGGGATGCTGTTCAGCGTACCCGTCTGTGCTGTGTTGTACAGTCTTTATCTGGAGTTCATGAAGAAAGCAAGCACCAACCACTGAATGATTCATGATCGGCTGCCTCCTGAATATAAGGCTGCGAGCCAAATGCAAAGGGCTTGGGATTATCCCAAAATCGCCACGTGTCCGGACAGCGGCTGTGCTTGCTATTCTCCCAAATCTCAGTTTCCCCATCCCCGCGCTGCGCTTTTCCTTCGGCGTGATCTGTGGTATACTGTAGGAAAATCACCAAAGGGAGGGCTGCGTATGGCAGAGAGACGCGTATTTGCCGGTTACTACAAGCGCTACGACGGCAAGCCGATTTTCGTCATCCGGGTGCTCAAGGACATCGACACCGGCGAGGCCATCGTGGTCTGCAAGGATGCCAGCTTTTCCCGTGAGGACAACGAACATTACTACCTCATCCGCTACGCCTCCTTCTGCGAGCAGGTCGAAGTCGATGGTGTACTGCGGGATAAATACGTCCGTCAGACCCGGCGCGAGATCGACGAAGGCACCGTCCGCGAGGTGTATGAGGATGGCTTTCCGGAGCCTAAGAGCAAGCCCTTCACTTATGTTGATGACGGGTACGCGGAGCGCACCATCCGTTGCAGCAGAACCTACTATGAATACGCCGACCTCTTCCGGAAACGCTTTTCCGAGGGGCTGTCCATCCGCAAAGCAGCGGATGCCATGCAGCAGAATCGCGGCGTGGTCGAGCGGCGGCAGGCCGCGCTCTATCGGGCGTTCGCCCAGCTTTTGCAGCAGCGGGATGAGGCAGATGGTGTCTGTCGGCTGATGCAGAAAACTGAATACGATCAAAGGGATATAGAGGATTTGCTCGAATAACTGATGCAAATCCAAGCGCTTGTCGTAGTGGCAGGCGCTTCTTTTTTTGCCCTTGTTATGACAAAACCGTGACGCCCCGCATCATTTTGTCCGTTGGAAAGTAGAAAGGGCAATTTGGAGCAGCGCACAGAATTTATTTCACCGACCTCGAAACTTTTTTGAGAAATCTGGGACAAAACCGGTCTCTGATTCACTTAGCTAAGTAGAGGGAGGATCAGGGGCAAGAAAAGTTTTTTGAAAAAGGGTGCTAAGTTTTTGAGAAAAAATGTCCGTTGGTTATATAGAGGACCTTCTGCACGACCAAAATTTTTTCGCGCCACCTGACAAACGATCAAAAATTGTCTGCGGGATGGAGAAAGGGAAACCAATCCATCCAAGCCGCCCTTCAAACAAAGTTTTTCAAAATCGAAAGAAGAATCACAATGAACATCATGCACTACGATTATTCCGACAAGACCACCGTCCCCACGGAGCTGCTGCAAGACCCCTATCTCTCTGTCGATACCAAGGGTCTGGCCGCAATCCTCTGTTCCTTCGGCAAAGAAGCCTTTGAGCTGTCCGAACTGAACAAACTGCTGAAAGATAACATTTCGGATGAGCGAATCTTCCGCACGCTCATGGAGCTTTACGATATGTGCTATCTGGACGTTTGGGAAGAGGGAGATAACAGACACCTGATGCTGAGGGGGATGTAAGTCATGCCGGACCGCACGCGACCCATCCGCAAAGAAATCTGCCTCAACGAGCAGGAGTTGAATCTCATTCAGCACAAGATGCGGCAGTTGGGGACGCACAACTTCGGGGTTTACGCCCGGAAAATGCTGCTCGACGGGTACATCATCAAGGTCGATTACACCGAGCAGAAAAAGTTAACTGCCGCCGTCAGCCGCGTCACCTCGAACGTCAACCAGATTTGCCGCCGCATCAACAGCACCGGGCGCTGCTACGAGGATGACGTTGCCGAGCTGAAAGCGCGGCAAGCCGAGATCTGGGAGCTGCTGCTGGACAGGGCAAGCATTTCCCGGCAGAACGGCTACGTCGAGCCGGACGGCACCATCCGGCTGTACTTCACCTTGGAGCAGGCGCAGACAAAGCTCCACCGCAGCCGCCAGAGCGCCACACGAATCTTCCGGGAACTGGAGTACAGCGGCTTGATCGTTCGGCGCAAGCAGGGCTTTGCCAATACTAATGATTGTGCGAAGAGGGATAAAATCCGTTCAACTTGAAGTATACCTTGTTTCACTGGGACACAATCTTTATAAATTCCACAACAAACAGATGAAAATAAAATCAGCTGCACAGATTTGAAAATCAACAAATTTATGGGGTAAGGGGGAAATGCGCTTTTAGAGACTACTTCGTTTATAATTTTTTAGTCTAAAAGAGCGTGTAAAAAATGATTTCTCATTTTTTCACACGCCCTATTTTTACCATATGCTTTTATTTTCTGCTCTCCGCCAGTTCCCCAAGCTTCCCCAGCAATTCCTTCGCCTTCTCCATCATCGGCTCGCAATCCTTATGCTTCTTTCCTTTATCCTGATAGAACAGCACCGGCTTCTCTCCCTGGGCAAAGCGTAACGCAGTCTTATACTCGGCAATAAGCGCCGGGATCCCGGTGACATCGAGCTTTGCCTTCGGGTAGAGTTCGATGCGGATCTCCTGGGTGTTGATATCCACCTCGGTCACATAGGCGCGGTGGGCCATAGCTTTTAATTCCGCTACACGCAGCAGGTTATCCACAGATTTCGGAATATCGCCGAAGCGGTCGATCAGCTCATCCTGCATATCCATATACTCGTCGTCCGTCTCGATGGCGGAAATTCTCTTGTATACATCAAGCTTCAGATACTCATTCTTGATATATCCGTCCGGAATAAACGCGTCGATATCGCAATCCACCACAGTCTCAAAGGTCTCTTCCTCTTCCTGTCCGCCCTTTAAGGCAATAACAGCCTCGTTGAGCATCTTGCAGTAAAGGTCATATCCGACTGCCTCCATGTGTCCATGCTGTTCCGCTCCGAGAATATTTCCCGCGCCGCGGATCTCAAGATCACGCATCGCGATCTTGATCCCGGATCCCAGCTCCGTGAACTCCCGGATCGCCTGAAGACGTTTTTCCGCGTCCTCCTTTAACATCTTATCCCGTTTATACATCAGGAACGCATAGGAGGTCCGGTTGGACCGTCCGATCCGCCCCCGGATCTGGTAGAGCTGGGAAAGTCCCAGACGATCCGCGTCCTGAATGATCATCGTGTTGGCATTCGGAATATCCAGCCCCGTCTCGATGATCGTTGTAGACACGAGAACATCAATATCGCCGTTGATGAAATCCAGCATGATCTTCTCAAGCTGATGCTCATTCATCTGACCATGGGCAAAGGCCACATTCGCGTCGGGCACGAGAGACGCCACATGGTTTGCCACCTCGTCGATGTTATTGACACGGTTGTATACATAGTACACCTGCCCGCCGCGCCCTAATTCTCTGTGGATCGCCTCACGGATCATCTCGTCGTTGTACTCCATGACATAGGTCTGGATCGGAACACGGTCCACCGGCGGTTCCTCTAGAACACTCATGTCACGGATCCCGATAAGGCTCATATGCAGAGTCCGCGGGATCGGCGTCGCTGTCAGGGTCAGAACGTCCACGTTCTGCTTCATCTGCTTGATCTTCTCTTTGTGGGTCACACCGAACCGCTGCTCCTCATCGACGATCAGAAGTCCAAGGTTCTTAAACTGTACATCCTTTGACAGGACTCTGTGTGTGCCGACAATAATATCCACATACCCCTTTTTCAGTCCTTCTACTGTCTTCTTCATCTCTCCCGGTGTCCGGAAGCGCGACATCATGTCCACCCGCACCGGAAAATCCTTCATTCTCTGGACAAAGGTATTGTAGATCTGCTGCGCGAGGATCGTTGTCGGGACCAGATAGACCACCTGCTTTTCTTCCTGTACGGCTTTAAAAGCTGCCCGGAGCGCGATCTCCGTCTTTCCGTAGCCCACATCTCCGCAGATCAGGCGGTCCATGATCTTCTTGCTCTCCATGTCCCGCTTCGTATCATCGATGGCGGTAAGCTGGTCGTCCGTCTCATCATAGGGGAACATCTCCTCGAATTCCTTCTGCCACACCGTATCCGGTCCGTACTGAAATCCCTCCGCGTCCTGACGCGCCGCATAGAGCTCCACAAGCTCCTTTGCGATCTCCCGGACTGCCGTGCGGACCTTTGTCTTCGTCTTCGTCCACTCAGTCCCGCCAAGCTTATTTAACTTCGGGACCTTTGCGTCAGCCCCGGCATACTTCTGGATTCCCTCCAGACGGGTCGCCGGAAGATAGAGGTTTCCGCCGTCACCGTACTCGACCTTGATATAGTCCTTGATGACATGATCCTGCTCGATCTTCTCGATTCCCTTGTAGATGCCGAGACCATGGCTCTCATGCACCACGTAGTCGCCGACAGAAAGTTCGGAGAAGCTGCTGATCTTCTTTCCCTCGTAATTGTACTTTTTCCGCTTCTTCTTCCGTTTTTCCACGCCGAACATGTCGCCCTCGGTGATGACGACGAACTTGATCAGCGGGTACTCAAAGCCCTTATGGAGTTTTCCGTAGGTGACCATGATCTCCCCCGGAGCGACCGGCTGTCCCGGGTCTTCCGGACAGAACGCCCGCAGGTCATACTCCCTTAGATCCCCCGCAAGACGGCTCGCTCTGGTCCTCGACGCAGAGAGGAGAACAACGCGGTATCCGTCCTTCTTCCATCTCGTCAGGTCCTTGATCAGGATCTCGAAGCTGTTCTGGTAGGAATTTAAGTTCTTTCCGGTCAGGCTGTACTTCGCCTTCGGAGTCATGCCGGGGAGTCTCTGGTCAAGTCCGGTCATGAAGATCGTGTGCGGCGTGTGCGCGTCCGCCAGGATCGTTTTCGATGAAAACAGGAGGTCCGCCTGCCCCGGCAGGATATAGCCCTGTTCCAGGCGATGGGACATGCTCTCCCGGAATTCCGTCTCGACGGTCTCCGCTTTTTCTTTCATGCGCTGGGGTTCATCTAAGAGCAGGGCGAGTCCTGTGTATTCCTTTTCTGTGCCCGCTGCTATCCTATTTGAGTCACCGACAGCTTTTTTCCCTGTCCCCCCTGCCTTTTGTTCTGACATTCCGCTCTCTGCAGCTTTTGCCGTTTTCTTGTCAGTCTCCTCTCCCGTTTTTACCTCAGAATGCGTGCAAACAGCTCTGTTTCCCACATCTTTCATGTAATCCAGAAATGACACCGTGTCCTTACAGAAATACCGGATATACGCATCCAATGTCTGCACATCGAATCCCTCTCTCAAGGATTCCACAAGCTCTCCGACGGCCCGCCGGATCCGCGTCGCTTCCTCCGGCTTTTTCTGATCGCGGAAGGTCTTTTCCTGCTTCTTTCCCTCTGACTCCAGGCGCAGGATCCCATCCTCGATATGTTCCTTCGTGAGGATCAGTTCTGCTGCCGGGTAGATCGTGACCTCGTCCATCTGCTGGATCGAGCGCTGGCTCTCGGCATCAAACGAGCGGATCGAGTCCACCTCGTCTCCCCAGAGTTCGATCCGGACCGGGACCTCCTCCGTAAGCGGAAAGACATCGAGAATTCCACCGCGGACCGAAAACTGTCCCATTCCATCGACCTGTCCCATCCGCTCATATCCCATGTTCGTAAGCTGTGTCTTGATCTCCTCGATATCGAGCGTCTGTCCCGCCATGATGTTCAGGCAGCTCTCCCTGATCATGGAAAGCGGCAGAAGATGATCCATGAGACCGTCCACGGTCGTCACGACAACGCCGCCTTCGTCCTCCAAAAGGTGTTTAAACACCTGCATCCGCTGTCTCGTCAGGAGATTTCCGTGGATATCAGAGCTGTAAAACAGAAGGTCTCTTGCCGGGTACAGCCATGTATTCGGCTCAAAATAGCTGAAATCATCATAGATCTCCTTCGCCCGGTTGTCATCATACGTCACGACAAGGCGCCACGGATGTTCCTTCGAGAGTTCATACATGACATGAACTTTCTGGGAATCTGTCACGCCGCTGACCTGGATCGGACCTTTTCCTTTATCCATATCCTGTTTCATATCGGTATACTCCGCCAGCTCCGCGAGCGGATTTGCAAAAACTTCAGCCATGGTTCCTCCTGTTTTTATTCGTTTCCTGTCCGATCATATTTCTGATTCTATTCCAGTTAGTGTGCATAGGTATTCTCCGCACGCACACTGCGGCAAAATTTTACCAATACTTCTTTTATTTTTCTTCTTTCTTCCGGTTATGATCATTCATCGCCTGCGCGATCCCGACATTCACGATCTCGCAGACTGCGTCGGCCGCTTCCTTCACGGCGTCATCCATCGTCGCCTGCTCTTCCTTTGAGAAGTGTCCGAGCACATAATCTGCAAGATCCATTCTCGCCGGTTTCTCACCGACTCCGACCTTCACGCGCGGGAATTCCTGGGTTCCGAGATGTGCGATGATGCTCTTGATCCCGTTGTGACCGCCGGCACTTCCCTTTGCGCGGATCCTTAACTGGCCCGGAGCCAGACTGATATCATCGTACACGATCAGGATATCTTCCGGATCCACCTTATAATAATCGGCTGCCGCGCGGATACTCTCCCCACTGGAGTTCATATACGTCTGCGGCTTCATGAGAATCACCTTCTCCCCGCCGATCACGCCTTTTCCGCAGAGCGCCTTGTGCTTTTTCTCTGAAATGTCCGCCCCGATCTTCTCCGCCAGAGCATCCATCACCATAAAACCTGCATTGTGTCTTGTATTTTCATATTCCTTTCCCGGGTTTCCGAGACCTGCAATTATTAACATTTTTATCTCCTTTTCGAATTTCCGCTGACCGCCAGGTATTCCCTTCCACGGTCAAAACGGAATCTGATTTTTCTAAATCGCAACGCATTTAAGGGGCCTTTTTCCAAAGTCCCCTGATTTCTACATTTTATCAGTTTTGAACGTCCAGTGCAAGAGGCAGTTATGACAAGAATCTGCCGCCAGCAACTCCGTCATGACACCCATTCCGTCCATGATCACAGCTGTTAGCGGCAGATTCTTTTATATCCTATACTCGTTTTTCATACTCCGGCAGATACCCCCTGATGTACCGTCCGAATCGTGCGGGATTTGCGCTTTTGCGCTCATCCCTTGTGCATTCCGTGTCATGGAATGTATCTATTCATAGATTACCATATTTTCAGAATTCATGCAATCCTTTTCAGGAAACACATACACTTGCGTTTACAGTAACTATCCTTCACAGACATTCGACTTGAATTTTCGACATAAAATCAATTGTTTTTTCATTCCTGTATCTACGTGCTTTTTCTGTATCCGTAATTTAACCGACACTTTATTTATTTTTCCAATGCTCCGTATGCAGCAGCATATGTGCCTTGTGGGACATCGGTTTTCCGAAGAAATCGCTGTAGATCTCCTTGATATCCGGGTTTTCATGCGAATACCGGAGTTCTGATTCCGCATCCAGTTCGTATAACTTCTTTCCGCGCGCAAACGCCAGCTCCTCGCCGTCGTGGATCGGCTGTCCGCCGCCGCCGACACAGCCGCCCGGGCATGCCATGACTTCGACAAAGTCGTAGTGGACTTCCCCGCGCTCGATCTGCTGCAGCAGTCTTCTCGTATTTCCAAGGCCGCTGACTGCTGCGGTACGCAGCTTAATGTCGCCGATCGCAAACTCCGCTTCCTGGACTCCTGCGTTTTCCTGGAATCCTTCACTGCGGACCGCACGGAACGCGTCTGCCGGCGGATTCTCGCCCTTTAAGGTGAAATATGCGGTGCGCAGGGCTGCTTCCATAACGCCGCCGGTCGCGCCGAAGATCACACCGGCGCCGGTTCCCGCGTGCATCGGGCTGTCGCCCGGGATCTCGACCAGTGTATTCGGACGGATATGGGCGGAGCGGATCATCTTCACGAGTTCTCTCGTCGTGAGAACCGCATCGACGTCATGTCCGGCATACTCCCCGTAGAAGAGGTCCATCTCACGCTCGCCTTTTTTTGCCACGCAGGGCATGATGGAGAGCGTAAAGATCTGATCCGGGGAAACTCCGAGTTTTTCCGCAAAATATGTCTTCATGACCGCCCCGAACATCTGCTGCGGGGATTTTGCTGTGGAGAGGTAGTTCACCATATACGGAAACTGGCTCTTCGCAAATCGAACCCAGCCAGGGCAGCATGAGGTGAACATCGGACGGTCTTTCAGTTCGCCGCTTGTGAAACGGCTGATAAACTCCGTGCTCTCCTCCATGATCGTGAGATCCGCGGAAAATACCGTATCAAACGCGTAATCGACGCCCATTCTCTTTAATGCATCGAAGATCTTTCCGACCGGAGCGTCCGCGCCGGAGAGTCCAAGTTCCTCTCCCCAGGCCGTGCGGACCGCCGGGGCAACCTGCGCCACAACGATCTTCTCTTTATTTTCGATCGCTTCCCAGACTTTTTCCGTATCGTCGCGCTCCGAGAGGGCGCCAACCGGACAGTGGGTGATACACTGACCGCAGAGAGCGCAGTTCGCTTCCCCGATCGTCTTATGTCCTGCGACATTCACGGTCGTTCTGGAACCGGTTCCTTCCACATCCCAAATCCCGAGTCCCTGGATCTTATCACAGACCTGAACACAGCGCATGCACTTGATGCACTTCGCGGAATTGCGGATCAGCGGGAAATTCTTATCCCACGGCTGATATTCCGGTTCCTGCTTAAACGGGATTTCCAGAATATTCAGATCATATGCCACCTGCTGCAGACCACAGTTTCCGTTTCTCGGACAGACCACGCAGCGGTTATCATGCTGGGACAGCAGCAGCTGGACCGTATTTCTTCTGTGATTCCGGACCTTCGGGCTGTTCGTATGGATGACCATGCCTTCCTTCACGAGATTGTTGCAGGAGGTGATCAGTTTTTCCTTTCCTTCCAGCTCCACAACGCAGACTCTGCAGGCCGCGATCTCGTTGATCCCCTTTAA